>CAUJHX010000050.1 GCA_963204795.1 Pseudomonadota bacterium
TTCCCGTCCACCCTCCACCTCGCCGGGTACACGCTGGTCAATGCCACGGCACGATTCGCGGTCACGGACCGGTGGTGGATTCAGGCACGTCTCGACAATGCGCTGGACGAGTCCTACACGCTCGTTCACGGATACAACACACCCGGCAGGAGTTTCACGCTGGCGACGCGCTTCGCGTTCCAGTAGCGTTGGGGGGCATGGGGAACCGGCTCTCGAAGATCTACACCCGCACCGGGGATGATGGCACCACAGGCCTCGGCGATGGCACGCGCGTTCCCAAAGACGACGCGCGGGTCGAAGCCTACGGCACCGTCGATGAGGCGAACAGCGCCATTGGCGTCGTGCTCGCGCACCCGTCAGTGCCCGATGACATCCGGCACTGCCTCACCGAGGTGCAGCACAACCTCTTCGATCTCGGCGGCGAGCTGTGCATTCCGGGTTCGCGCGTCATCACCAGCGCGCACACCGTACGGCTCGAGAACGACCTCGATCGCTTCAACACCGATCTGCCGCGGCTCAAGGAATTCATCCTGCCGGGCGGGGGGCCGGCCGCAGCAGCCTGCCACATGGCCCGCACGATCTGCCGTCGGGCGGAGCGGCAGGTCTGGACGCTCGTGGATGGTGATCACGTCGCGCTCGAAGTGCCGCGCTATCTCAACCGGCTGTCGGACCTGCTGTTCGTGATCGCGCGTGTGCTGGCACGGGCGGAAAGCGGCAGCGAAGTCCTGTGGCGGCACGAGCGCGATCGCTGACGATCCTGGCTGGTGCTCACACCATCCGCAAGAAGCGATCGATCACCCCGACGTATTCTTCCGCCCGCGCCGGATCGAGGAGCGGATGTGCTCCCGGGAAGACATGCTGCTGTGCGCCCCGCACCGCTTCGACCACGGCATCGTGCATCGGACGCAGCGGTTCGGTCTCGGCCGTGAGCGCGAGCACCGGCGCCGCCAGCTGCGGCAGCCGCGCGAGCAGGTCATGGGCACCGAGCGCGGGCTTCGGCCTGAGACCGGTCTCGAGATAGTCACACAGACAGGCATAGACGATCGGCAACGTCGCTTCCGTGACACGGAAGCGATCGTCCCACTGCGCGAGCGTGCGCTCGATCATGTCCCACGCGTAACTCTTGTGGCCGCCACGTGCGGTGATCGCGGGCGAGAGGCCTGCGAAACCCTGCAACAACGCCGCGCGCTGCGCAGGTGTCCAGGCGGGTGAGCCGTCGAGCACGAGACGGGTGACGCCGGCGGGCTCGGCGATCGCCAGCTCGGTTGCGATGGCTGCCGACAGGTGGCCACCGACGACATTCGCCGGCCACGCCCCGAGCGAGCGCAGCGCTTCCCCGAGGTTGCGGGCGTAGTCCGCGATCGCCCAGCCTGTGTCCCGTTTGTCTGATCGCCCGTAGCCATATATGTCGGGTGCGAGCGCGCGAAAACCACGGGCAGCAAAGGCCGGCATCAGGTGTTCGTACATGCGTCCCGAGGCGGGTGCCCAGTGCAGCAGGACGACGGGCCGGCCATCGCCGCAAGCGCGGTAGTGCACTTGCCCGGCCTGCGTATCGCAATAGCCGCGGCGCACCGGCGCCGCCCGACTCGCGCCTGTGCTCACGCGAGCAGTCCCCGCAGCCGCGGCCAGTCGAATGCCCGACCAGGATCGGTCTTGCGACCCGGTGCGATGTCGCTGTGCCCGGCGAGACGCTCGCGTGACAGGGTCGGGTAGCACGCGAGCAGCGCACCAATGAGCGCCGCGAGCATCGCGTACTGCCGGCTCTCGTAGGGCAGGTCGTCGGTGCCCTCGAGTTCGACGCCGATCGAAAAATCGTTGCAATTGTGGCGGCCGCAATATTCGGACGCCCCGGCGTGCCAGGCGCGCTGCGCGAAGGGCACATATTGCGTGATGCTGCCGTCGCGCTTGACGAGCACGTGCGCCGAAACCCGGGCGTCCCTGATCGTTTCGAAGTAGGGGTGTGCGGCGGGCGGCAGGCCGCCGGTGAAGAGCGCGTCGATCCACGGGCCGCCGAACTCGCCGGGCGGCAGACTGATGCCGTGCACGACGATCAACTCGGGCTGTGCACCCGACGGACGCGCATCGCAATGGGGCGAGAGCACCTGCCGCACATCCTTGAGGAGGCCGGTGGCGGGATCGATGTCGAGCGGCATGAATCGATCATGCCACAATCGAACCATGCGACAGGTGCGCGTGTACTCCGCCGATCCACTTGCGGCACACAGCGAGCTGGAACTTGGGCGCGCGGCGAGCGCGCACGTTCTGCGCGTCCTTCGCCTGCGCGCTGGAGATGCGCTCACGCTGTTCGATGGCCGGGGAGGGGAATACCCCGCCCGACTCGCGCACACCGGGCGCGCCACGGCGGTCGTCGAGCTGGGCGCGCGCGTCCCTGTGGAAAGGGAGTCGCCCCTTGCGATCACGCTGCTGCAGAGCCTCGTGCGCGGGGAGAAGATGGACTTCATCGTGCAGAAAGGGACAGAACTCGGCGTGACCCGCATCGTGCCGGTCGCGGTAGGGCGCAGCGTGGCACGTGTCGCGGAGGAGCGTGAAGACAGGAAGCTCGAACACTGGCGTGCGGTCGCAGCGAGCGCCTGCGAACAATGTGGCCGCAACAGGTTGCCGCAGATCGATGCGCCCGTCGATCTGCCCGCCGCGCTGGCGCTGTCCGCATCGCTCGAGATGCGAGTGCTGCTCTCGCCGGAGGCGCCAGACACGCTGTCCGGCGTTGTTCGGGCGCACGGTACCGGCGGCACGGGCACTCCGTGCCGATCCATCGCGCTGCTGATCGGTCCCGAAGGAGGTCTCGAAGGCGGCGAAACGGCGGCAGCCGCCCGACTCGGCTTTCGCGCGGCGCGCTTCGGCCCGCGCGTGCTGCGCACCGAGACCGCGGCGGTCGCCGCCATCACTGCACTGCAGGTGATGGCTGGCGACCTTCAGGGAACGTAGCCGATCTCTCGCTGGTGGCGGATCGCAAGAATGCGTACCTCATCGCTCGCCACCAGATATCGATAAACGGCAATGTAGCCGGAATCGCCGTACGAAATCACGAGTTCGCGCAGGTCGCCTTCGATGCGACGCCCTATCAGTGGGTGCAATGCGAGTGCTTCAACAGCCGTGCGGATCGCGATCGCCGCGGCCGCCGCAGCTGCAGGACTCTTGCCGCGCAGAAAGTCGAAAGCACGCTGCAGGTTTGCGAGTGAGCGTGCCGAATAGACTATCTGTGCCACGGCTTTGGACGCGGGGCCTCGCCCTTTGCCAGTCGATCCGCCCAGGCGTGAACGTCCGCGGCGCGATACACCTCACCGGTCCGTTCGATATCAGCGTCGGCAGCCAGCGCTTCCTTGACGAGGTTGCGCATCTCCTCCTCGTAGGCAGCATGACGCTCGACAGCCTCGAGAATGAAACTGTGCGCCGATCGGCCCGATTTCTCCGCAAGCGCACGAACCCGGGCCCTAAGCTTCGGCGGCAATCGGATGGTGGTCGTTTCGGCCATGCAAGCCTCCGGTCTGTTGCCCATGTACGTAGCGCAAACGTAGCGCAACGGGTGGCAGACCGCAATCAGATCACCGGCTTACGGCCGATACTGGCTGAAGACGTACTCCTGCGCTTTCTGCGGAGCGTGGCAGCTGAAGCAGGCGGTCGCCGCCTTGTCACCCACGGCGCGCTCGGTCCTGCTGTCACCTGCGAAGCCTTCGAAGCCCCACCCGCCGGTCGCCGCGTACTTCCTTGCGTCCCGGTGCATGACACCGACGACCTTGCGCTTGCCTTCCGTGACCGCATGGTCGGCCGACACTGCCTCGAGCAGGTCGAACACGATCACCGCGCCATCCGGAAAGCTCCCGCTGCTGTAACCCTTCATCGCCTTGTCGTTCGCATAAAGATGGTGAATGCCCCCGAATGAGGCATGCAGAGGGTGGCCTGATTCGATCACCATGCTCTTGACGTGCTGCCAGGCGCGATAGCCTTCCGGGTAAGGCACTGTGGCGCTGTCGGCACTGACTGCGGCGCCGGTGACAACCGCGGCAATGAGCGCGGCGCCCGCCGCGTGGTGACGTATCTTCATATGCAGCTCCCAGGTGTTGGCCACAGCGGCCCTGCGAGCGACAATCTACGGAAGATCAGGCGTGCGCAGTAGTCTGCACGCCGCGGTGCCTTGCTTACATTTCGGTGTAAATCGATGCCATCCATCGGAAAAAAACGGCCGTCTCCCGGGGCACCACCGCCCGCTGCGCGCATGGTCGAGGACATCGTCGGCTGCAAGTGGTCGCTGATCGTGCTCGATCTCGTCACGCGCGGCGTTGCACGCCCCGGTGCGATGCAACGGGAGGTGCCGGGCCTCACCGCGAAAGTACTGAATGAACGGCTGCGCAAGCTGATCCGCTTCGGATTGATCGAACGCGAAGTGTTTGCAGAGGTGCCGCCGCACGTCGAGTATCGCCTGACGCCGCTCGGCCGGCGTTTCGGCGACATCCTCGAGCGCATCAGCGCACTTGATCGGGAGCTTGGAGCGCCGCTCAGCCGGTGACCGGGCGCGCTGCCGCGCGGAAAGTGGCGTTGGCGGGCGACCTTGGCCGCATCCTTTCCGTTCGCGATGCCCTGCCGCGGCCTGCAGTCCTTTGCGCGGCCTCGACGGCTGCGGCGATGCGCTCGACGCCGGCGCGGATCTGCTGCTCGTCGAGCGCCGCAAAGCCGAGCATGATGGTCCGCTCGGAATAGGCACAACCGCCAAAGTCGAAGGCAGCCGCGGATTTCAGGGGATAGATGCCGACGCCGTACTGTGCCGCCATGATCTGCAGATCCGTCGCGCGAGGCAGTTCCCCGGCGAGATGCCAGGCGATGTGCATGCCCGCTTCGGCACCGGAGACGGTTACTTCGCCGAAATGCCGTCGCAGGCTGTCGACGAGGCAGTCGCGGCGCTCCGCATAGCACTGGCGGATGCGACGCAAGTGGTTCTCGTAGCTGTCATGCGCGAGGAAACCGGCAAGCGCTGCCTGCTCGAGCCAGGCATGCCCGTTGTCAAACAGCGCCTTCACCTGCCGTGCCGGCCCGACAAGATGTTTCGGCACGACGAGATAGCCGAGTCGCAGCCCGGGACCGATGGACCTCGAGAAAGTGCCCAGGTAGATCACGCAGCCGTGGCTGTCGAGACCCATCAATGCGGCGATGGGCGAACCGCGGTAACGGAAGTCGCTGTCGTAATCGTCCTCGACGATGTAGGTATCCGTGCGCCGGGCCCAGTCGAGCAGCCGCAGTCGGCGTTCCAGCGACAGCGTGAAGCCCATCGGATACTGGCGCGAGGGTGTCACGTAGAGCAGCGCGGCCCCGGCATCCGGCAACGCATCGACGCACAGGCCCTTGTCGTCCACTGCAACGGGCGCAAGGCGGGCTCGATAGCTCTCATAGAGATACGCCGCGCCCTGGTATGCGGGGTTCTCGATCGCCACGCTCGCGCCTTCGCGCAACAGCAGGCGCGCGGTCAGGTTGAACCCTTCCTGGCATCCCGTGATGACGATGATCTGGTCGGGGTCGACATTGATGCCGCGTGTCGGGCCGAGACGATCCGCGATGGCCTGGCGCAGCGCAAGCAAGCCGGCAGGGTCACCGTACTCGGTCAGGCAGGCGCCCGCCCTGCTCAGGGTGCTGGTGACGAGGCGCCGCCAGGCTTTGAAGGGAAAGACATGCGAATCGAGGCGGCCCAGCTGGAAATCGTAAGCCGGATGCTTGTCGCCGACGATCGTCTGGGCGCGACCTTCGAAGGCGATCGCGCGGTGCCGGGAGATGTGCTGTGACCCATTTTCCGCGACCAGCGCGAGGCGCCTGGCGGCAAGGCAGTCGTCGGGCAAGTCGTGGTTGACGAAAGTGCCGACGGCCCCCCGCGTCTGCAAATAGCCCTCGGCGCCCAGGCGTTCATAGGCCAGCAGGACCGTATTGCGCGACACCCCCAGCTGCATCGCGAGTGCCCGGCTGGTCGGCATCCGCATGCCGGGCCGCAACTGACCGCCCAGGATCAGCTTGCGCACCTGTTCGTGCAGTTGAGCCTGCAGTGAATGCCGGCTGCAAGGGTCCAGCGAGATCGGAGTTTCCACGACGCCCCCTCTCCCAGCGACAAGTCGCTCCCGCGTGGCTTCATGCTAGGAGCCGGAATCGGCCAAGTCCATAGGGCCATGGCACCCTCTGCGCCGGATCCGGTGTCCCGCGCGGGGCGGGCGAGCTGCCTTCGCGCCCGCCTCTCAGTCTCCTCTTACGACCATTTTGCCCTGTGCAAGGCTCGCGTCGAGATCGGTCTCGGGTACTTCCGCATGGACCAGGTTCTGGTGGCAATCGATGCACGTGGCCTTCTGCGTCCGCATCCTGGCGTGGGCGGCCCGCGCGTCGGCACCGGGCGGTTGCGGGTCCCGGTGGCAGCGGCGACAGGTGATGCTGTCCCAGCGTTTCAGGTTCATGCGCGCGTGGTGCGCCATCCCGGGGCGCCGTGCATCGAATTTGTCGATGTCCGAGTAGTCGTTCGTGAACTCCAGGAACAATTCACGCGCCCCATCAAAGACGTGCGTGGCCACCGCGCGGTGGAAATTGGCCAGCCCCTGCGGAATATGACAGTCCTTGCAACCCGGGTTGGCACCCAGGGCCCCGTAGTGGGTGGAATCGCGCAGTTCCTCCGCGGGATAGGTCATCGAATGGCAGCTGACACAGAACTCCGTCCTGGACAGTGCGGCCTCGCTGCCGATGAGGCTAGCCAGCAGCGCGACTGCGCCGGTGGCGCCGAGCGCAAGTGCGCCGCCATGCTGCTTCAGGTACCCGCGCAGCCGGCCGCCCCTGGTCACTCTTCCTCGCCCCTGGCTGGCGGTCTGGCCCTCTCCTGGAATTCCTGGTGGAACGAAGGCAACGGGGGCCCCGTGAATACCTTCTCCAGCCTGAAGTGCTCGTGCATGGCTTTGTCGTTGCGCACCGCCTTGCCGAACTCATAGCTGTACTTGCGGTCGAGTGCCGGCGTGAAGGGCGTATAGGGCTTTTTCGCGCCTGCCCAGGTCGAGCCCTTGTAGTTCAGGTGGCAGGCAGCGCAGCGTTCCTCGAAATGGAACTCCTGCCCGGCGTCGGCCAGTTGCTGGCGCGGTGTCGCCTGCTTCTTCTTCTCGAAGGCCTGGCCGGCCTTGCGGTGAAGCAGCCGGTATTCGGAACCCGGCCCGTGGCAACTCTCGCAACCCACGCCGAGGAGGTACTTGCCGGGATCCTTCGGATCATAGCCACCCTCCTTGCCAAACCCGGTCGAGTGACAGCCCACGCAGTCGATGTCCTGCCGATAGTCCTTGTCGGGATCGAGCTTCGCCTTCTTCCTGGCCTCGACCCGCGCACCCGGCGCGAGCGAATCCATTGCGGTGGCGTGGACAGTCTTCTCCCAGGACTCGAGCTCACTGCGATGACAGGAACCGCATTTCCTGCGGCCTTCATAGGCTGGCGCCGCCACGACCGCAGCGGCGGTGAGCAGCAGGGCGGCGGTCAGGAGCAGGCGCGAGTTCATGACGCACTCCTCGGCGTGGGTGTAGCTGACATCAATGGGCAGGGGGAGCAGCCGGGACCCTGTATACCCAGTAGCCGCCGTGCTGGTAGACCAGCTGCAGGGCCTGCAGCATGGCCGGGCGGGAAACGGTGAACGGCAGCATCTGCGCGAGCAGGGTCTCGCCACTGTGTGCATCAGTCAGGAAATAGGCACGGGCCTGGCTGTCCGACCGCTCGTGCACGGCGTAGGCCGAATAGTGGTTGTCGCTCATCCAGCGCCTGACGAAGCCGATCGGCCCGTGCAGATCGCCCTTGACCGGAAAATCCTTGAAGGCGACGCCGAGCCGCTCGGGGCGCATCAGGCCGAGCTTGTACAGATCCGAGACGTGCACGACGACATATGCCTCCCGGTTGCCCGCCAGTTCACGAAGCACCGCGGCGCCCGGGGCCGGCGGCAGGGAGAGCGCTTCGGCAAAGCGTCTGAACCGCTGCAACCCGGCCGCGGCAGGTGGCGCACCCCAGAACTCGCGCTCGTAGCGGGCGATGGTCCTGCCGCGCTCCGGCCAGGTCGACGGCAGGATGAGAGGCTCGCCAAGGTGTGCATCGAAGAGGGCCTCTCGACCCGTGAGCAGGCGCAGCGCCTGCGATGTATCCCACCAGCCAAGCAGCAGCGCACCGTCCGGTGTGTGTTGCGTGATGGCCCGGGCCAGAGCCTTCAGCTCCGCGACCTGCATGTCGACCGACAACAGCGGCTCACCGCTGCGATTGTCCCAGTCGAGAACGACCGGTGCGCCAGCGCCGCGGCGTGCGACCTGCGCCACGGCGAGCGGCGTGTCGATGCCATCCATGCGCAACTCGTAGCTGGCGATCTTCAACTCCGGCCAGTCCTCGAGGCCGAGCGCCGCGAAGTCCCGGACACCGCCTTCCTTGACCAGCTGGTAGTGGTAAGGCGCCGGGCCGGGCCGCCAGTAGGCCCAGGCCACCCAGCCCAGCAGAAAGAGTCCCCCCGCCACCAGGAAAATTCCCAGTGACGGAAGGAGCTTGCGGCGGATGGCAGGAGCGAGCACCGCCTCCATGAACGGCACTCAGTGCCCGGACTTGTCGCGCCGGCGCCAGCCGGCCGCCAAAGCGGCGCATCCGCCGAGCAGCAGCGTGCCACCGAGCCCGCCCAGCGAGGCGCGGCCGGTGTGGGTATCGATGTCGAGCAAGCTGACCCGGTTCGTCTCGAGCTTCGCGACGCGGGCTTTCAGCGCCGCCATTTCGCGCAGCTTCGTGTCTTCGTCCATGATCTTCGCGTAGATGCCCATCATCTGTTCCCAGCCCTCGGTGTAGGACCATCCACCCGGATTGGCATGCGCCAGATTGACGTGCAGTTTCGGCAGGATGTTCTCGGTCAACGTGACAGCGTCGTACTCGATACCGGCCGGATTGTTGCCCTGCGCCCAGAACAACTGGACAAACTGACCGAAGCCTTCCTTGTCGGGTGCCGGCGGCGGCGGCCGATTGCTGACCTGCCCCGGCAGGAGCTTGTCGTCATAGAGTTTTCTGGCCACCTCGAACGCTTCATGGTACTTGGCCAGCCCCTGCAGCGTGCCCTTGTCCATCAGTTCGAGATAGGAGCGGGCCCAGCTTTCGCTGTGGCATTGGGTGCAGGTCCCGACCCACGCCTCGAGCCGCTTCGCGGACCATTCACTCTTGATGTTCTCCGCGATGCCGGGCACTGCGGGATAGTTGGCCCAGCGCACCTTGCGCACCATGTTGTGGCCGAACTTGCCCTGGTATTCCATGTGGCAGGTCTGGCAGGTCGGCGCCGTCTGTCCTCCCTTGCTGAAAGCATCTTTCAGGGGCACCTCCCAGTTCCACTGGCTGCCCAGCACCTCGACCACCTTGCCGTGCTTTGAAAGCGAGTAGGCCTCCCAGTTCGTGTGATCGATGCCGCTGTGGCAGGTCGCGCAGGCCTGCGGCTTGCGGGCCTCCACCGCCGAGAACTGATGGCGCGTATGGCAGGTATCGCACTTGTTCTGGTTGTCGTGACAGAGCGTGCAGCCTTCGGCGATTTCCCGTTGCGGCATGCTGGCCCAGATCGCCGTCTCGACGTTGGCCCTGTAATCGAGCGCGTGCGAGGGACGACCCTTCGGGTACTGATCGCCCGGCCAGATCAGGGTGTCACGCTCGGACTCGCGCTCGGTGAACTCCTGCAGATGGCAGGTGCCGCACACTTCGGCGGTGGGCATGCGCAGGTCGGTGCGGTGGTCGGCCTTCTTGCTGGCATTCACGTCGAAGTGGCAGTCGATGCAGCCCACTTCCTCGAGTCGTTCGTTGGCGCCGAGCCGGCCAAGCGAACGCAAGTTGTTCTCGATCTCGTCCAGTTTCGCCTTCTTGTAGAAGGTCGCATCCTGCGGTGTCAGCAGGCGGATCTTGCCGAGATTGGCATGGGTGCTTTTCTTCCATGCATTGACCCAGCCCGGGGTCTCGTCGGTGTGACACTCGACGCAATCCTGCCGCGAGGCGATCTCCCTGACCGTCGTCGGAGGCTTGTAGAACGAGTGCGGATCCGTGTACTTGCTCATGGGAATCGGTTCCCAGTATTGCGCGTAAGCGCCGCGCCCCGCTCCCTGTGCCGGGTCCCGGTAGCGCTGTACCACCGCCTCGTAGAGCTGCTTCGGCGTGGCTGACTGATCGAGCTTCAGCGCGTCGTAGGTTTCCTTCGGGATATCGGCTCGGGCACCTGCCGCAAAGAGCGCGGTGCAAACCAGCAGGGGCACGCCCTGCCACAGCCTGACCTTCATAAGGCGCCTCCCTTCATTGTTCCGCCGCAAGCGCGCGTGCGTTGCGCGCGGGCCATCGTCCGGCCGCAAGGCCCGGGAGGAAAGTACCGGCGCGCGAACATTGAGTGGTGCCAATGGGGCCAGACGGCCCGGCGTCCCGCACCGGAAGTGGTGCCAGGGCAGGCCCCCGTGCTTACGCGGCGACGGAGGTCTCGTCGGCGATCATTTCCTCGAGCATCTCGATGTCAGGCACGAGCGGCACTTCGTTGATCATGCGTACCTGGCAGATCACCGGGTGGCGTTCAGGGAACGAACGTGTGTTGTCCGGCCGCACGACATCGGAACTCACGCGCACGAGCTGCGGGAAGCCCTGCGACACGAGGCCGAAATAGCCGCCTTCGACGCGCGAGCCAAGACAGTGGAACACCACGATGCGGCTCCTGCCCGTGGCAGGCGGGATACCCTGGTTGCACATGCCCTCGAAGCACACCAGCGGGATCGTGCGTCCGTTCCAGGGCACCGTGCCAAGATACCAGGGGGGTGCGCCTGCCATTTCGGCCGGCGGCTGAAAGCCGATGACCTCGGCGACACAGGCGCGCGGCACGATCAGGCGGCCGTCCACCAGCGGGACGAGGAGACTGTAGATTTCGCTGACGCGCTCGGCCATGCGCTAGCGCCTCCGGCCTGCGCCCGACGCAACGGCAGGCTCGCGGCGCTTCGAGACGAGCGGCTCGATCGCCTCGAGCAGCTGGGCTTCCTGATAGGGCTTGCCGAGGTAATCGTCGACGCCGATCTCTATTGCGCGTGCACGGTGTTTGTCGCCGACGCGCGAGGTGATCATGATGATCGGGATGTCCTTCAGGCGCGCATCGGCGCGCACATGCGCGGCGACTTCGTAGCCGTCCATGCGCGGCATTTCGATGTCGAGCAGGATGATGTCGGGCTGGTGCTCCTGCAGAACTTCGATGGCATCCACGCCATCCCGCGCGGTGAGCACACGCATGCCGTTTCTCTCGAGCAGACGCTGGGTCACGCGGCGCACGGTGATCGAATCGTCGATCACGAGCGCGAGCGTACGCTTGTCGGCGCGGTCGCGCGGCACCACCACCTCGCTGCGGCCACGCCACTCGGCGCGCACCAGCGCGTTGATGTCGAGGATCACGACGATGCGGCCGTCGCCGAGTATGGTCGCGCCCGAAATGCCGCGGATCGCCGCGATCTGCGGGCCGACTGACTTGACGACGATCTCGCGGCTGCCAATCAGCTCGTCGGCGACAAGACCGGTCGAATGCTCACCGGCGCGGACGAGGATCACCGGGATCGTCACGTCCTGCTCCGGCAGCGCCGAAGGTTCGAGGCCCACGTAGGTTGCGAGATGCTGGAAACGGAAGCGCTGGCCGTTGTGCCCGAAGGCCGGTGCATCAGAGCCAAGATGCGCGGTCACCTCGCTCTTCGTGAGACGCACCACGCCTTCGACGGTCGGCAGCGGCAACGCGTAGAACTCGTCGCCCGTACGCACGACGAGTGCGTGGCTGATCGCGAGCGTGAAGGGCAGGCGGATCGTGAATGAAGTGCCCTCTCCCTCCTTCGTCTCCATGTGCAGCGCACCGCCGAGCTTCTTGACGCTGTCGGCAACCACGTCCATGCCGACACCGCGGCCAGAGTGCTGTGTGACCTTGCCGGCCGTGGAGAATCCCGGCTCGAGCACCAGTTGCATCACGTCGTCGTCCGGGAGCACCTGGTCGGCACGGATGAGCCCGAGCGCGAGTCCCTTGTCGCGGATCGCCTTCAGGTTCATCCCCGCGCCGTCATCGCTCACCTGCACGATGACTTCAGCGCCTTCGCGGCGCAGCGCAAGGGTAATGCGACCGGTCGCGGGCTTGCCGCGCGCTTCACGTTCCGCGGGCAACTCGATGCCGTGCGAGACGGCGTTGCGCAGGATGTGTTCGAAGGGCGGCAGCATGCGCTCGAGCACCTGCCGGTCGAGCTCGCCCGAAGCACCCTCGACGAGCAGCTCGGCGCGCTTGCGCGTGTCGGATGCGGCCTGGCGCACGATGCGCGCGAGGCGCTGCACGTGACGCTGGAAGGGCACCATGCGCGTGCGCATCAGGCCGTTCTGCAGCTCGGTGATCGTGCGCGCCTGGTGCTGCAGCAGGTTCTGCGTGTCCTGCGTGAGCGTCTCGAGCAGCTGCTGGATGCTCGCAACGTCGCTGGCGGTCTCGGCGAGGCCGCGCGAATACTGCTGGATGGTGGAGTACCGGTCGAGCTCGAGCGGATCGAACTCTGCGCGGTGGCCCGCCTCGTCCTCGTGCGTATGCAGGATCTGCGACTCGGTCTCGATCTCGAGTTTGCGCAGCTGCTCTTTCAGGCGCGTGACGGTGCGCGAGAGCTCCGCGAGGTTGAAGTCGATCGATGCGATCTGCTGCTCGAGCCGCGCGCGACCGATGCTGACTTCACCGGAATAGTTGAGCAACTGGTCGAGGAGATCGGCGTCGACACGCGCGAGCTCCTGCCGTTCGCCCGGCACGGTGGGCTCGCGGCCTGGTGGCACGGGCGCCGGCGGTGAAGGCGCATCGATCGGGGAGGCGGCACCTGCCGCACTGACAAAGACCGGTGGAGGCGCCACGGCAGCCAGGCGTACGGGCTCTGGCGCAGGTGCCGGCGTCCCGGCAGGCATGGCCGCTGGCATGTCCACCATCTCCTCGCCCGCCAGCGAAGTCGGCAGCACGATCTCCACTTCATCCGGTTCAGGCGGAGTGGGTGTCGCCGGAACTTCCGGTGGCGTGGCCGGCAACACTGGCGCAGCAGGCGCATGAGCCCGCGAAGAGTCGAGCGCGTGGATTCGCGTGACCAGCGCATCGGCGCGCGCCACGCCGCGGCCGCCGATGATGGCATCGCGCATCTGCGCGATCGTATCGAGGCTTGCGACGAGTACGGCCTGCGCGGACTCGTCGGCGCGGACTGTACCCAGCTCGATCTGGCTCACGAGCGTTTCGAGTTCGTGCGCGAGATCCCCCATCGCGACCACTCCCGCCATGCGGGCGCCGCCCTTCAGCGTGTGCAGCGGGCGCTTCAGGGCATCGAGGTGTGCGCCATTGGCGCGATCCGCACCCCATGCCTGCAGCGCCTGTTCCGCATGCTCGATCAGCTCACCGGCTTCCTCGGCGAAGATTCCCGCGATTTCGGGGTCATAGTCTGCCGACACGGCCGGTGCGGGTGCTGCCTCCGGAGCGGGCGGCGTCAGTGACGCGGCTACGGACTGCGGCGGCAAGCTGGCCGCCTGCGCGGCTTCAGCCGCTGCGGCTGCTTCGGCGATGCGACGATCGAGATCGGTCTCGGCACGCGCAATACGCGCGCGCAGCTGGTCGTGCGTCTGGAAGAAACCGGTCGCCTCATCGAGGTGACCCACGACGCCTTCCATGGCCTGCATGCAGTCGCCGACCAGCGCGAGATCTTCGGCGATGAGACCGACACCGCTGTCGTAGGACTTGCGCATCCAGTGATCGAGCGGGCCTGCGAGCCGGATACCGTGACGTGCGACGGCGGCCTTTGAACTGCCGCTCAGTGTATGGCAGGCACGATAGACGTCCTCAGTGAGAACGTGCGGCGCGGGTCGATCGCGTTCGCCGGCCAGAAAGGATCGCACCGTCGCAATGTGCACCGCAGTCTCGCGGCTGAAGATCTCGCGCAGCGCGGGATCGCTGTCCGTCCCATCCGCGGTCGTGACCGGAACCGCGGGCCCGGCAGCCGCGGACCGCACGTCAGTCGCCGCCGCAATGGCGGTCGCCG
Source organism: Pseudomonadota bacterium (assembly GCA_963204795.1). Classification (GTDB taxonomy): domain Bacteria; phylum Pseudomonadota; class Gammaproteobacteria; order Steroidobacterales; family Steroidobacteraceae; genus CADEFQ01. The sequence goes on from CAUJHX010000050.1 coordinate 14,052, forward strand.
TGACCCGCATGGCAGAGGTCGTTTCGCCACCCTCGGTGTCGGCCGCGCCCAGCTCCTGGCGCGCCGCGAGTGCGTGCGCCCGCGCGATGATGGGTGCGGTATCGATGGCACAGGCCGCCCCACTTTCAAGGGCCGTGAGCAGTTGCGGCAGCGCGGCGACGCCGTCGCGCAGCGTCGCCAGAATCTCCGGCGTGCGCGTCAGCGTCTTGTCGATGAGGCGATTGAGCAGATTCTCGACCGACCAGGAAAACTCCGCCATTTCGCGGGCACCGACCATGCGACCGCTGCCCTTGAGCGTGTGGAAGGAGCGCCGCACTGTCGCAAGCGCTGCATCTTCGAGCGGATTGTCATCCCAGCGCGGGAACTCCCGGCGAATCTTCGCCACCTCCTCGCCCGCCTCCTCGATGAAGAGGCTCACAAGCTCCGGATCGGCAAGCACCGCAGCCGGTGGGCTCACCGGCACGGCAGCGAGCGTCGGCGGGCTGCCGCCCGGCGCATCGGTTGCGGCCAGATCCGTGGCACCGTCGGCGCCGTGCACGACGCGGTAGGCACCGCTGGCCGTCGTGGGTGGCGCAATGCGCAGCGTGCGCGCAAAAGTCGTCTCGGAGAGCGGTGGCACGGTCGGCACGGCCGGTTCAGGCTCGGCCGCGAGCGTGTCGAGGCAACTCTGCGCGTTGTCGAGCATGTAGAAGGGCTCGCTGCGACGCGCCTGCAGCGTTTCCATGTAGTACTCGACGCTGACGATCGCATCGGCGAGACGGTCGAGGAGCTGGGGCGACAGCGCCGGCATACCGGGGCGCATCACACGCTTCAGATGCGTGCCGATACCGTCGACGACCTCGACGGCGCGGGTCTTGCCGAGCATCACGAGGCCAGCCTTGATGCCGCGCATCAGCTCGCTCCAGCTGTCGAGGGCGGCGGTATCGAGGGTGCCACCCACGCTCTGCGCGACCGCCTCCTTGACGCGCGCGAGATTGAGCATGCACTCGCGCAGCACGGCCGCCTGCACCTGATGGAAGTCGCCCTCCCCGGCGGGCGCATCCGTACCCGTCCTTGCCTTCGGCACGATCATGCCGACCAGCTGGTCCTCGAGGTGGTCTTCGACGCCGATCAGGGTCGACGCGATTTCGATCAACGTCGCATCGTCGACCTGTGAGGCACCCGACACGATCGCCTCGAGACGACCGATCTCGCCCTGCACGCGCGTACGCAGTTCGCCAAGACCCAGCACGCCGAGCGTATCGCCGATCTTGCGCAGCAGCTCGACCTGCGGCCCGAGCTCGGCCGCCTGTCCGCCACCACGGCGCACGAAGATGTCGAGCACGTCCTTGACCTTGGCGAGATCCTCGCGAATCGCCGCTCCTACCGTGCGCATGAGCTTCACGCTCGGAGCGGACAGGCTCTCGCGTTCCTGCTCCACGGCTTCATCGACCGGTAGCAGATCACCCAGACGGAACGAGGCACGCACTGCCGAGACCTTCGGCCCCGAAGACTCGGCACGCGCGATGTAGTAGAGAAGGTTGTTGAGCAACTCGACCGGCGGGCTCTGGCAATAGCGCGCCTCGCCTTCCTCATAGAGCCGTTTCACCTCGCGGTCGGCGAGTCCGAGCAGCCGCTTTATGGACACGCCGCCTTCGATGCCACGCTCGCGCAGCGCCTCGACCAGCGCCCCGGTGACCCACCACAGCTGGAAAACCGGCTGGCGGGTTGCTACCTGCTCGAGCTTGTGTGCGACCGCCGCGAGGATCTCGAGATTCTGATCGATGCGTTCGCCACGAATCCAGCCGATGAGCCCGACCTGAAAACGCGCGCGCAGGCGGCGCGCCCATTGCTCGATGGTGAGCGGCTGCTCCCCGGGAGCCGGCGCCACGGGTGTCGCCTGCCGGTCGGACTTGAGATTGAGAAGGAGCAGCGTGCCTTCTGACAGCAGCGGGCTGCCGCGCACCGCACGCAGATCATTCAGCAGCGGCAGCAGCACGAGCGCAAGATCGCGGCCGCCGGCGATCACGCGCTCGAGATAACCCGGCAACTGCACCAGCGCGCGCAGCAGCGCATCGAGCGCCTCCGCCTGGTTCTTGCGCTCCGCCGAGGTCGCGACGAGATAGCGCGTGACCTGCTCCATTTCCTCCGCGAGCAGCGCGGCGCCGTAGATCTCGAGCAGGCGCAGCACGCCCTGCACCTGGTGCATATCGGCGGTTACACGTTCGAGCAGGGAGACGTTGTCGGGCTGCTCGACAAAGGCCTCGACGGCGGCCCGCGCCTCACCGACCGTCGCATTGATCTCGCGGCCGACGAGTTCGAGTGTCTGGGTGGCGATCTCCGACATCGTCTAGCTCGCCTTGACCCGGCGCGCGAGTTCCGCGGGGACTTCCGGACGCTTCAGGCCGCGCATCGTGAGGCCGGGATCGGGCGCGCCCGGCAAGCGAAAGCCTGCGGCGGCCTTGCGCATGCCCGCCGACAGCTCGGCGAGTTTCGCGATGGCGACCGAGTTGGCGCTGGTCGACTCGGCGGTCTGCGCGCTGATCTCGCGCAGCACCTGCAGGTTCTTCGCGATGCTGAGCGCCGAAGTGGCCTGCTGGCGCGAACTGCCGGAGATGTTCTGCACGAGACTTGCGATCTGGTTCGACACCTGTTCGATCTCCTCGAGCGCCGCGCCGGCATTTTCTGCGAGCAGCGCGCCGCCCACCACGTCGGTGGTGCTGCGCTCCATCGAGACCACGGCCTCGTTGGTGTCGGTCTGGATCGTGCGCACGAGCACTTCGATCTGCTTGGTCGCGAGCGCGGCGCGCTCGGCAAGACGCTGCACTTCGTCGGCGACGACCGCAAAGCCGCGGCCTGCGTCGCCCGCCATCGAGGCCTGGATCGACGCGTTCAAGGCGAGAATATTGGTCTGCTCGGCGATATCGTTGATCAGCTCGACGATATTGCCGATCTCCTGTGAACTTTCGCCGAGCCGCTTGATGCGCTTGCTCGTCTCCTGGATTGTTTCGCGGATCGCGTTCATGCCATCGATCGTGCGGCGGACGGCGTCACCGCCCTTGTGCGCGACGTCGACCGAATGGCGCGCAACGTCGGACGCACGCTCGGCGTTGCCGGAAATCTCCTCGGTATTCGAGGCCATCGCGCCTGCGGACTCCGACGCCGAGGCAATCTGCTTCGACTGCGCGCTGCTCGCCTTGGCAAGGTGCTGCGAGAGTGCCTGGGTCTGGCGCGTCGCGCCGTCGAGGTGGATCGAGGACTGGTTGATGGTGGTGACGAGCCCGCGCAACGCTTCGATCGCGTAGTTGATGGAGTCGGCGATGGCGCCGGTGATGTCTTCCGTGACGGTCGCCTGCACGGTGAGGTCGCCATCGGCCAGACTCGACAACTCATCGAGGAGGCGCAGGATCGCCTGCTGGTTGCGGTCATTGTCGCGCGCGTGGGTATCGGAAAGCACGATCTGGCGCTCGACACCCCGGCGCAGGGAGGCGAGCAGCAGCAGCAGCAGCGCAAGCGGCACGAGCGCTGCGACACCGAAAGCGATCGGCAACCAGCCGAGCCAGGCCGGACCACCGCCCGCGGCGGGAACCGCGCTGTTTGCCAGCGAACGGGCATTGACCGCCAGCCGCTCACCGGTTTCGCGACTGGTGGCCAGAGTTGCGGCTGCGCCGACCACCCGGCCCACGGCGCCGGTGAGCATATCGAGTTCGCCAACCAGTTCACGGGCGCGACGCTCGGCGTCACCGCCGGACGCGCGCGGCAGGCCGAGGCTCGTGTCGGTGCCCGCAAGGCCCTTGACGACCTTGCCGACATAGTCGGTGTTCTCGGCGAGACGCCGGGCGATGACGGCGGGATCACCACTGACCGTGCTCAACCTGCCAACGTCGAGTTCGATGCGCGCGAGGGCCGTCGCGAAGAGGTCGAGCGGTCGGCCGATGACCGAGCTCGTCGCAGCGCCTGGTACGGCAATCTGCATGCTGGCCATTTCCTCGGCCATCGCAGGCGCGGTGTCCTGCACGGCGCGTGCAGCGCCCGCCGCGTTCGCGAGGACAGCGGCGGAACCTGCCAGCGAGGCGGCATCTGCCTGCAAGCCTGCCCAGCGCTTGTCGCGCACCCAGGCCGCCTGCGGGGAACGCTTGGCGATCTTCGCAAGCTGCGCCATGTTGTCGGTGACAGACCGCATCGCCGCAACATCACCGCGCGCAGCAGCCGCGGCGTCCTGCGCGAGGCTGTGCAGGGCCGCAGCCACAGTGCCCCCGCCCGATGCAGTCGCCCCCTGACTGTGCCACCAATACGCAATGACTGCGGCAAGCGCGAGCGCCGCTGCCGCGGCGGCCAGGGCGCCGAGGCGCTTCGCCGCCCGAGTCAGCGACTGGTTGTCGTGAGTTGCCATCCTGTTTGTCTTGTCAGGCCGCTGCATCCAGGAACGCTGCGCTCTCGATCAGCGTTCGCAGGCTGAGCACCGGCCATTGCTCCTGGCTTCGCCGGAAGGTTCCGGCGAGATAACGTTCGCACCGCACCACCGTGGGCGGCACATCCCCGGAAAACTCCGCTTCCGCAAAGCGCCGGAAGCCGAGCACTTCATCAACCAGCAGGCCCGCGGGAATCTCGCGGTGGTGCGCGACGACGATGCGGGCATTGCGCGTCACCGGCGTCACGCCGCTGCCGAGGAACTGCCGCAGGTCGAGTACCGGCAGCAACTGTCCACGGACATTCGCGAGCCCCTTGACCCAGCCTTTCGCGCCCGGCACACGCGTGAGCGCGCCCGGCACGCCGAGCACTTCGCGCGTCTCCTCGCGTGCGACCAGAAACAGCTCTCCCGCCATTCGCAGAGCGACCCCGACCCACTCGCGCCCGGCAGCACCTTCCTGCGCCACCTGGGCCGAAACCGCCCGCCCGCGCCGCTCGAGCTCCGACAGCAGCTCGTAGGGCCGGTCGCGCAGGCTCCTGAGTGAGACTGCGTCAGTCATGTCAGGCTGCAAGCGTCGCCTGCGCCTTCGCGACGAGCTGGTCGGGCGACACGGGCTTGACCATGTAGTCGACAGCGCCCTGCCGCAGCCCCCAGATCTTGTCGGTCTCCTGCCCCTTGGAGGTCACCATCACGATCGGAATCGTGCGCGTGTGCGGATCGTTCGAGAGCGCGCGGGTCGCCTGGTAGCCGTTCATGTTCGGCATGACGATGTCCATGAAGATGAGATCGGGGCGGATCTCCTTTGCCATGCGCACCCCCTCGACTCCGTCGGTGGCGGTGGCGGTCTTGTAGCCATGCCGCTCGAGCGCTTTCTGGAAGACGTGCACTTCGGTCGGCGAATCGTCCACGATCAGTATGAGCGCCATCACAATCATCTCCCGACATGCGACTCGATTGCAGCCAGCAGTTCGTCCTTCGTGAAGGGCTTGGTGAGATAGTGCTCGGAGCCGACGATGCGGCCCCGGGCGCGGTCGAAGAGCCCGTCCTTCGAGGAAAGCATGATCACCGGGATCGACTTGTAAACCTTGTTGTGCTTGATCAGCGAGCAGGTCTGGTAGCCATCGAGCCGCGGCATCATGATGTCGACGAAGACGATGTCGGGCTGATGGTCGGCAATCTTCGCGAGGGCGTCGAAGCCGTCGATGGCGGTGTAGACCTCGCAACCCTCCTTCGTCAGCAGGGTCTCGGCCGTGCGGCGGATGGTCTTGCTGTCATCGATGACGAGCACCTTCAAGCCCCCGAGCTTCGAATTGGCGCCATTCACTTGAGCACTACTCCCGGCGCGTTTTCGCGCAGAATCGACCGCTGATCTGCCGCGCGTTTTAACATATCGGTGTACCCCCCGCCATGCCGGTCGCGTCACGTTTCCGGCAAGCCGCGGGCGACAAGGAGCCCTGGATGACCGTGGTGCGAGACCTCGCCGTCGTGATGGACCCCATCGCCGGCATCAAGTACGCAAAAGACTCGACTCTGGCGATGCTGCTGGCGGCCGCGAGCCGCGGCTGGCGGCTCTGGTACCTGGAGCAAGCCGACCTCTCGCTGCGCGACGGGGTCGCCCGGGGCCGCGCACGGTCGCTCACGGTACGCGCCGATCCCGTGAACTGGTTCACATTCGGCGAGACCCGCGATCTCGCGCTCGGCGATCTCGACTGCATCCTCATGCGCAAGGATCCCCCCTTCGACACCGAGTACATCTACACCTCATACATCCTCGAGCGGGCCGAAATGGCCGGCGCGCTGGTGGTCAACCGGCCCCGGGGGCTGCGCGACATGAATGAGAAGGTGTACACGGCGTGGTTCCCCCAATGCTGTGCGCCAACGCTCATTACGCGCGACATGGACCAGATGGGGAAATTTCTGGTCGGGCACGGCAAGATCGTCGCAAAGCCACTGCACGGCATGGGCGGGCGCTCGATTTTCGTGATCGAATCCGGTGACAAGAACGCAAACGTGATCTTCGAGACCCTCACGGACTACGGCAGCCGCTTCGCGATCGTGCAGCGCTACCTGCCCGAAATCGTCGCAACCGGCGATTCACGCGTGCTGCTGGTCGATGGCGAGCCGATTCCCTTCGCACTTGCGCGCATCCCTGACGCGCACGACCATCGGGGCAACCTCGCGGCCGGCGCCCGCGGCCAGGGTCGGCCGCTCAACGACCGCGACCGCTGGCTTGCCGCCGAGATCGGCCCGAAGCTCGCCGCGCTGGGCATGCTGTTTGTCGGTCTCGATGTGATCGGCGGCTTTGTCACCGAGATCAACGTGACGAGTCCGACGGGTATTCGCGAGCTCGACCAGCAGTTCGGCCTGAATATCGGCGCAGTTCTCATGGACGCGATCGAGCGGCGCCTATAATCCGCGCGTGGCTGGCGCAGCACTGGCAGTGAAGGAAGGCATCGCCCCGGTTCGCGACCGGCTGGTGACCACCGCATTTCTCGCGGCCCTCTTCCATGGCGTCGTCATCCTCGGCATCACCTTCGGCGCGGCGAGCGGCAGTGGCGCTGCTCCCGGCCTGCAGGTCCTGCTCGTGTCGGACGAAGTGCCGGAGGCTGACCGCAACGACGACGCCACCTACCTCGCACAGCGCACCCAGCTCGGCTCGGGCACGTCTGCAAGCGCCCGCACGCCACGCAGCCAGGCGCGCGCAGGCACTCCGCAACCTGACCTGCGGACGGTGGAACGCCCGGATGCAGAGGAGCGCGTCCTGACTGCGAACGCGCATTCCGGCACCATGCGTTATCTCGGAACGGAGCAGGCACTGCGGCAGCAGCCGAAATCTGCGCCCGCTCCGCTGCCCACCGAGGCTCCGGATGCCGTGACCGGCGAAGACGCCGACTCGAGCGAACTTGCCGGCAAGAAGCGCGCAGAGCTCTGGATCACGCCCGACACGCGGGAATCGAGCCTCGCGCCATACCTCGACGCCTGGCGTCGCAAGGTCGAGCGCCTCGGCACGCTGAACTACCCTGCCGCGGCACGGCAGGCGCCCGGCACCACAAGCCCGGTGCTGGAAGTGGCGATCAGCGCCGATGGTCAGCTGGCGTCGGCTGTCGTGCGGCGCTCAAGCGGCTCGCCGGCGCTCGATGCGGCGGCCATCTCGATACTGAAGCTCGCCAGCCCGTTCGAGCCGTTTCCGCGCGAGCTCGCGATCAACTACCGCGTGTTGCGTTTTGCCTACGCCTGGGAGTTCGCAGAGGGTCATACCGCGCGCGGCACCGTGACGGCACCCGCCGATTCACGCTAGCGCGATGGCGCCCAAGTGCCCATACTCCTGCGCATGGGCACCGGGTCGTCACTCACGAATCAACTGCTGGTTGCGATGCCCTCGCTGGCGGACCCCAACTTCGCCCAGACCGTCACGTTGATCTGCGAGCACAGCACGGACCGCGGCGCGCTCGGCATCGTCGTCAACAAGCCGCTGCCGATGAAGCTCGCGGATGTGCTGTCGCAGATGAAACTCGATCCCCTCGATGAAAGCATCGGCGATCGGCCGGTGCTGCGGGGTGGCCCGGTGCACACTGATCGGGGTTTCGTGCTGCATCGCCCGGGCGGCAACTGGGATTCGAGCCATCAGGTCTCGGGGCTCATCCAGGTGACGACCTCGCGCGACGTGCTCGCGGCAATGGCGAACGGCCAGGGCCCGGAGGACGCCTTCATCGCCCTCGGCTATGCAGGATGGGAATCAGGTCAGCTCGAACGCGAAATGCTTGAAAACGCCTGGCTCTCGATACCGGCCGACGAGGGCATCGTGTTCGGGCTGCCTTACGAAGAGCGCTGGCCCGCCGTGTGGCGCCAACTCGGCGTCGACCTCGGGAAGATGACCCCCTTTGCCGGGCACGCCTGATCCCGTACGCATCGCGCTCGCCTTCGACTTCGGATTGAAGCGCATCGGCCTCGCAGTGGGCGACACGCTCACACGCAGCGCCGCCGCACGCGGGGCGATCGCCGTCTCCGCGAGCGGCCCCGACTGGACAGCCATCCTGCGCGCCGTGCAGGACTGCGCGCCGCACGTACTCGTGGTGGGCGCCCCTTATAATGTCGACGGCGAGGCGAACGGGATGACCGTCCGCGCGCGCCAGTTCGCCGCCGAACTCGCGGCACGCCATGCACTGCCGGTTGAACAAGTGGACGAACGCTACTCCTCGATCGAGGCGACGGAGCGCCTCAAGGCGCAGCGCGCGAGTGGCGAACGCCGCAGGCGTCTGCGCAAGGAAGATATCGACAGCGCTGCAGCGGTCGTGATTCTGGAAAGATGGCTGGAAGGGGAACGATGACGGGACAGACGCGCGCAGACGGCTCGTTGCGCCACCTGCTGACGCTCGAAGGCCTGCCGCGCACCGCGCTCGAGCGCCTGCTCGATCGTGCCCAGGAGTTCGTGTGCGCGCCCGGCGCCCGCCCACCCTCGAGCCGGCTCCTCGCCGGCGTGACCGTCGCGAACCTCTTCACTGAACCCTCCACCCGCACGCGCGTATCCTTCGAACTCGCTGCCAAGCGCCTCGGTGCCGACGTCGTCAACCTCGAAGTCCAGCTCTCCTCGCGCGCCAAGGGCGAGAGCATGCTCGACACGATCTTCACGCTCGAAGCGCTGCATGTCGACGTCTTCGTGATCCGCGATGCCGAGGCCGGCGTGCCGGGGCTTGTCGCCGCGAATGTCGCGCCGCACGTGTCGGTGCTGTCTGCCGGCGAAGGCAGCGTGTCGCACCCGACCCAGGGCCTGCTCGACGCTCTCACGATCCGCCAGCGCAAGGGACGCATCGAGGGGCTGACCGTCGCGATCGTGGGCGACATCCGTCACTCGCGCGTCGCGCGCTCCGCGTATCACGCGCTCACGACGCTCGGGGTCGCGCAGTTGCGTATCGTCGCGCCGCCCGCGCTGCTGCCTGGCGACGATGAGTTCCACGGCTGCGTGCGGCACGCGGACATCGACGCCGGCCTGCGTGGCGCCGACGTCGTGATGATGCTCAGGATTCAGCGCGAACGCATTCAGGACGAGGCTCAGCTCGATTCCGCGGACTACTTTCGCGCATTCGGCCTCACGACGGCGCGCCTCAGGCGCGCAAAGCCGGACGCGATCGTGATGCACCCGCAGCCGATGAACCGTGGCGTCGAGATCGCCTCCGACGTCGCCGACGGACCGCAGTCTGCGATCCGCGACCAGGTGAGAAACGGCGTCGCTGTACGCATGGCGGTGCTCGCCACCGTTGCACGCGGCAGGAGCGGGGCGGACGCATGAGCAAGGCGCATCGCGGCAGCATCCATCTCGAAGACGGGCGACTCCTTCGCAAGGAACCCTTCGCCGGCGAGCAATTCATCCTGCGCATCGAGGCGCCGAAGTGCGCAGCAAGCGCGACGCCCGGCTCGTTCGTGCATCTCACTTGCGATCCCGATATTCCGCTGCG
>CAUJHX010000051.1 GCA_963204795.1 Pseudomonadota bacterium
GCATGTCGGCCATATGCAGGCCGATTCGCCCGGTTGACGACGGTGAGGCATCACAGAGAGAGGCGAGGCCAAACCTGTGCGTCTGGCCCGTTGCCCGCAGCGCGCAGCGCTTCTGGCCCGAAGCCCGCCGCCCACAGCTCGCAGCCCGCAGCCCGCCGCCTGCTGCCCATCGCCCGTACCCCGGGACTCTTGACGGCATTCGCATGTTTATGCAGACTGTCGGCTAATTATGCACGCCACGGCCCGCCACCACGCCATCACCCGCCTGCTGCGCAGCGGCGGCGTGCGCAAGCAGGCCGACCTCGTGCGGCTGCTGAAGGCCGAGGGGCACGCGGTCACGCAATCCTCGGTCAGCCGCGACCTGCGCGAGATCGGCGTGCTCAAGGCCGCCGACGGCTATGTGCTGCCCGGCGATGAGGCAGCGCGCGCAACCGGGGATTTCGGTGCGCTCGCGCAGTTCGTGAGTGACCTGCGTGTCGCGGGCCCGTCGCTGACGGTCGTGAAAACCAACATCGGCGCCGCGCAGAGTGTGGCGCTCGCCATCGACCGGGCCGGCTGGCCGGATGTCGTCGGCACCCTCTCGGGCGACGACACCATTTTCATCGCCACCTCGAGCGGCCGTGACCAGGCAGCGCTCGTCAGGCGTCTCCGTTCCCTTTTCAACATCTGACCTCTCGCCATGACCCAACCCATCGTCCTCGCCTATTCGGGCGGACTCGACACTTCATTCCTCGTGCCCTGGGTGGCCGAGCACTATCAACGCCCGGTGATCACGGTGACCGTGGACACCGGTGGCATCGACGCCGCCGCGGCCCGCACGCTCGAGGAGCGGGCGCTCGCACTCGGCGCCGTCGCGCACCATCAGATCGATGCGCGCACAGAATATTTCGACCAGGTGTTGCGCTTCCTGATCATGGGCAACGTGCGCCGCGGCCAGCTCTATCCGCTGTGCGTCGGCGCGGAGCGCGTGATGCAGGCGCAGACCATCGCGCACATGGCGCGCAAGCTTGGTACGAACAGCATTGCGCATGGCTGCACCGCCGCCGGCAACGACCAGGTGCGCTTCGAGGTCGCCCTGCGCACACTCGCGCCCGAACTCGAGATCATCGCGCCGGTGCGCGACCAGGCCTTCAAGCGCCAGGAAGAGCTCGAATACCTGCAGGCGCGCCAGCTCCCGGTGCCACCTTTCGGCGCGGCGTACTCGATCAATCGCGGGCTCTGGGGCGTGACGATCGGCGGCAAGGAAACACTCACATCCGCGGGGAGCATTCCGGAAGAACAATGGGTGCTGTCGAAAGGCGCGTTTGCGACGCCGCGTGCACCCGAGCGCCACACAGTCGAGTTTGCCGGCGGGCTTCCCGTTGGCGTTGATGGGCGCAGGCTCTCACCCGTGGCTGTCATCGAGACCCTCGAGGTCATCGCGGCGCCATTTGGCATTGGCCGGGGTATCCACCTCGGCGACACGATCATCGGCACGAAGGGTCGCGTCGCGTTCGAAGCGCCCGCCGCCGAGACGCTGCTGGTCGCGCACCGCGAGCTCGAGAAGCTCGTGCTCACGGCACGCCAGCAACGCATCAAGGAGTCGGTCGCGCAGCCCTATGGCGATCTCGTGCACGAGGGGCAACTTCTCGACCCGGTGTGTCGCGACATCGAGGCGCTGCTCGTATCGTCGCAGGCGCGCGTCACGGGCACCGTGAACCTGCTGTTCCGGCCCGGGAGCCTCTTCGTCGAGGGTGTCACTTCGCCGTTCTCGCTCATGGCAGCCTCGAAAGGTGTGTACGGCGAGTCCGTCGGGGAGTGGTCGGCCGCCGATGCGCTCGGCTTCTCGAAACTCGTCGCCCTGCCGGGCGTGTTCCACACGCGTGCCGGCGAGCTCGCCGGGAGTGCCCGCTCATGATGAAGTCCGTCGTCGTCGACAAGATTGCCTCGGTCACGCAGGCGGTGGGCCTGTCGCATGAAGTGCGCATCTCCACGGACATTCCCGCCGAGGAAGGCGTGATCGTCGTCGTCGAGGTGCTGACCAACAAGTCGACGTACAACACGCTCGAGCTGACGAGCGGGCGCATGGCGAAAGTCGGCAAGGGCGACATCGTCGTGGGCGCGCTCGGGCATCGCAAGGCACTGTTCGGCTATTCGGGGCACGTACCCGAATCGCTCAGGGCAGGTGACGTGATCCAGATGCTCAATATCGGTGGCGTGCTCGGCATCTGCGATTCGGTCAATCCCGACAAGGGCAAACCGTTCGACTGCCGTGTGCTGGGCGTCGTGCTGCAATTCCCCTATCTCGGCGAGCGCATCGGCGTGCCGGCTCGCGCCGGTTACCGTCGTCTCGACTACGACGCGCCGCTCGATGCGAAGGGCGTACCCGTCGTCGCGCTCGCCGGCACCTGCATGGAGGCCGGCAAGACCGCCGCAGCCTGCGCGATCGTCGCGCGCATGCGCCACCGTGGCCTTGTGGTCGATGCGTTCAAGGCGACCGGCGTGTCCCTGCGCCGTGACATTCTCGCGATGGCGGACGCCGGCGCACGCAACACGATGATCTTCACCGATCTCGGCGTCATCACGACCACTCCGAAGACCGGTCCCGCGCTCACCCGCACGATGCTCACCGAGCTTGCGGCGGCGAAGCCCGACGTGATCGTGTTCGAGCTGGGCGACGGTCTGATGGGTACCTATGGCGTCGATTCGATCCTCTCGTGCGACGACATCAGGAGGGCGCTCACCGGCGTCGTGCTTTCGGCCAACGACCCGGTCGCGGCCTGGGGCGGCGTGCGACTGCTGCGCGAGCGTTTCAGCATCGAGCCCTGCGTCGTCACGGGTCCTGCGACCGACAACGCGGTCGGCGTCGAGATCATCGAACAGCAGATGAATGTCCCGGCATTCAATGCGCTCTCCTCGGGCGCCGCCCTCGGTGATCGCGTCATCGAGACGCTCGGCCTTGCGGCGAAAGCCGTCAAGGCGCTCGCGGGATGAGCGGCGCGGCACGCATCCCGGCGATCGTGCTCGGGGGTACCGGTTACGTTTCGGGCGAGCTGCTGCGCCTGCTCGCCCCGCATCCGCACTTCGTGATCGCCGGGATTCTCTCCGACAGCCAGCCGGGAGAGCCGGTCGCGAAGTCGTTCCGCCACCTTGCGCCCGCGCTCGGCGAACTCTGCTTCCAGAGCCAGGCCGGGATCGAGTCGCTCGTTGCAAGCCTGCCGCGCGCCGCGATCTTCGGCGCGGCGCCGCACGGCGTTTCGGCCGCGCTGATCGACGCACTCCTGGCGCGCGCCGCAGCGGCCGGCACCGATGCGCATGTCGTCGATATCTCGGCCGACTTCCGCTACGCGAGCGCAGCGGCCTACGAAGCCGTCTACAAGCACCCGCACGGCGCACCGGCACGCATTCGTGAGTTCACCTGTGCCGTGCCCGAGCAGCTCGCGCGCGCGCCCACCAGGCACGTCGCGCATCCGGGATGTTTTTCTACTGCGACTCTGCTTGCGAGCGTGCCGCTGCTGGCGCTCGATCTCGTGACGCCGAGCCTCTTCGTCGCAGGCGTGACGGGCAGCACCGGCTCCGGGAGGAAGCCCGTGGAGGGCACGCATCATCCGCAGCGTCACAGCGACTTCTACTCCTACAATGCACTCGCGCACCGGCATACGCCGGAGATCGCAGCCTGCGCGGCGGCAGCGAGTGGCGTCCACGCGGACTTCGCCTTCGTGCCGCATTCCGGGCCGTTCGCGCGTGGCATTCATGTGACCATCCAGGCGACGCTCAAGGCGCCGGGCGGCCGTACCGCACCCGACACGGCGGCATTGCTCGCGGCGCTCACCGATTACTACCGCGACGCGCCGTTCGTCAGCGTCTCGGCCGAGGCGCCGCATGTCAAAGACATCGCCGCGAGCAACTACGCGCGGCTGTCGGCGACGACGAACGGGCGCAGCGTTGCGGTGACCTGTGTCGTCGACAACCTGAACAAGGGCGCGGCAGGTGGCGCCGTGCAATGGATGAACCGTCTCTTCGACCTGCCCGAAACCGCAGGTCTCACGGCACCCGCAGCAGGCTGGACATGAGTGCCCTCGCGCCCGTCTTCTCGCAGTATCCGCTCGAGGTGGAGCACGCCGATGGCGTGTGGCTGCACGCGCGCGGCGGGCGACGCGTGCTGGATCTCTACGGCGGCCACGCGGTCGCGGCGCTCGGCTACGGGCACCCGGGCTGGACCCGCGCCCTGCAGGCGCAGTCCGCCTCGTGCAATTTTCAGAGCAACGCCGTGCCGATGGCGGTGCGCGAGCGCGCAGCCGCGCGCCTGCTGCGCTTCGCGGGCAGTGCGTACGACAGCGTGTTCTTCGTCAACAGCGGCGCGGAGGCGAACGAGAACGCACTCAAGATGGCGTTCCGGATGACGGGGCGAGCGCATGTCGCCGCCGTCGAAGGCAGCTTCCACGGCCGCACCGCCGCCGCGGGCGCGATCACCTGGGGTGCGCGCGAGAAGTGGCACGCGTTTCCGCGCACGCCCTTTGACGTATCGTGGATGCCGCGGCGCGAGCCCGGCGCGATCGCGCAGCATGTCACGCGTGATACGGCCGCGGTCATCGTCGAACCGGTCCAGGGTGTCGGTGGCGCGTTCGACATGGGCGCGACGTTCCTGCAGGCGCTACGCCGGCGCTGCGACGAAGTGGGTGCGCTCCTTGTATTCGACGAGGTCCAGTGCGGCATGGGTCGCACGGGGCAAGCCTTCGCGGCCGACCTGTACGGGGTGCGGCCGGACATGATCACGACCGCCAAGGCGCTCGGCAACGGCTTTCCCTGCGCCGCGCTCCTCATGTCACCCGGGGTGACCGGGGCCATCAGGTTGGAAACACTCGGCACCACCTTCGGCGGCGGGCCGATGGCCTGTGCCGTGATCGAGGCGGTGATCGAGGCGATTGAAAGCGAAGACCTGCTCGCGAACGTGCGGCGCGTGTCGCAGTACATTCGCGCAACCTGCCATGTCGGCCCGGTGACCGGCTTTCAGGGTGAGGGCTTTCTGCTCGGGCTGCGCATGAACCGGCCCGCGAAGGAGGTGCAGGCTGCGCTGCTGGCGCGCGACATCCTCACGGGCACGAGCGGCGATCCGCAGGTGCTGCGCCTGCTGCCGCCCTACATCCTGCGGGAAGAGCACGTGGATCTTCTGAAAGGGGCGCTCGCGACGCTGTGAGGCGCGCGAGTCACGCATGCATCGTTTTCTCGACCTTGCCGATTTCAGTCGCGACGAGATTGGCGCGCTGATCGAACTTGCGCGCCGCCTCGAGCAACACCCTGAACCGCGCGCGCTCGCGGGCCGCATACTCGGGCTCGTGTTCTTCAATCCTTCGCTGCGCACGCTCGCCTCCTTCCAGGCCGGCATGGCGCGCCTCGGCGGCACCTCATTCGTGATCACGCCCGGCCAGGGCACCTGGCAACTCGAAACACGCCTCGGCGCCGTGATGAATGGTGCTGCCGCGGAGCACGTGCGCGAGGGCCTCCCGGTCCTTGCCTCCTACTGCGACGCGCTCGGCATCCGCGCGTTTGCGGAAGGCAAGGATCTCGCGCGGGACCTCGCCGAGATGCAGTTCAGCGCGATGGCCGGGGTCATCGACAAGCCGCTCATCAACCTCGAATCGGCGATGAATCATCCCTGTCAGTCACTCGCCGACTGGAAGACCCTGGATGATCTCGCGGTGCCGCAGCACGCGAAATTCGTCCTGTCCTGGGCACAGCACCCGCGCGCGCTGCCACTCGCCGTACCGGCTGCCACCGTGCACATGGCGGCGATGCGCGGCATGGAGGTGGTCGTGCTGCGCCCGGAAGGCTACGGCCTGCCACCCGCAGTCATGGACAAGGCACGCGCCGCGGCCGCCGCTTCGGGCGGTTCGGTGCGCGAGACCGCGAGCCGTGCGGAAGCGCTCGCCGGCGCGCAGGTGCTCTACGCCAAGGAATGGGGTTCGACCGCGCACTACGGCGATGCCGAAGGCGACGCCGGCCTGCGCGCGGGTCTCGGTGACTGGTGCGTGACGCCGGAGTGGTTCGACCTGACGGACGCAGAGTGCAAGTTCATGCACTGCCTGCCCGTACGCCGCAACGTCGCGGTGGCAGACGCAGTACTCGACAGTGCGCGCAGCGTCGTGCAGCGCGAGGCCCATAACCGCATGACCGCGCAGATGGCGGTCCTCTACCGCATGCTTTCCCGGGGAGTGTGACAACCAACATGATCAAGCACCGTGACGACCAGGCCCTCGCCGTGCGCTCGCTGCGCAGCGCAGCGCCGTACATCCGCATGTACAAGGGCAAGACCTTCGTGATCAAGGCGGGCGGCGCCGTGTTCGGCGACACACAAGCCACCCGGGCGCTGATCGAGCAGATCGCGATCCTGCACTATTTCGGCGTGCGCGTCGTCTTCGTGCACGGCGGCGGGCCGCAGCTCACGGAGCTCACCGAGGCGCTCGGTGTACCGACCCGCATGGTGCAGGGCCGCCGTATCACCGACCAGAAGTCAATCGATGTGACCGCGATGGTGCTGAACGGCCTCATCAATACGCGGGTACTCGGCATGTGCCGGGAACTCGACATCGATGCGGTCGGCGTGAGCGGTGTCGATGCGGGCCTGATCACGGCGCACAAGCGCCCGGCGGTGAAGATGAGCGACGGCGAAACCGTCGACTTCGGCTTTGTCGGCGATATCGATGCCGTCGATACCGCCGTACTCAGGAAACTCCTCGACAACGGACTGATGCCGGTGGTGAGCCCGCTGTCGGCCGACGCGAACGGCATGTTGCTCAACATCAACGCCGACACCGTTGCATCCGCGATCGGCGCGGCGCTCAACGCCGAGAAGCTCATCCTCTGTACCGGCGCGCCCGGGATCCTCGAGGACGTCGCAGATCCGGGCTCGGTCGTCTCCTATACCGACCTGCCGGGACTCAAGCGCCTGCGCGACAGCGGTGCCATCGAGGGTGGCATGCTGCCGAAGGCCAAGGCGATCGAAGACGCCATCCGCGGCGGCGTGCGGCGGGTGCATGTCATTGCGTACACGTCCCCGGAAAGCATCCTCGCGGAAGTGTTCACGAACGAGGGCACGGGCACGCTGATCGTTGCTGATATCAATGCGCTCAGCAGCGCGGAGCAGCAGAGCGGCGGAACATGACGCGGCTCTGGGACAAGGGAGCGCCGCTCGACGCACGCGTGCTCGCCTATACCGCGGGGGAGGATTTCGCGCTCGATGAACGTCTCGTGCGCTACGACGTCGCGGCCTCGATCGCGCATGCCGCGATGCTGCGGGCGCAGCAACTCCTCTCCGACGCGGACTACGAAGCGATCGAGAGCGGCCTCGTCGCCATCGGCGCCGCGCACGCGCGCGGCGAGTGGCGGGTCGAGCTCGCCGACGAGGACGGTCAGACCGCGCTCGAAAAACGGCTGACCGCGCGGGTCGGCGAGGCCGGCGGTCGCGTGCATCTCGGCCGCTCGCGCAACGATCAGGTGCTCGCGGCGCTGCGCCTCTACCTGCGCGATGCGATCGAGCAGTTGCGCGCCGGCGCGGGTGCGGTTGCCGACGCGCTCGATGCGCTCGCCGCGCGCGACGGCACCATCCCGCTGCCCGGCTACACCCACATGCAGCAGGCCATGCCGAGCTCGGTCGCACTGTGGGCGGGCGGCTTCGCCGCCGAGCTGCGCGACGATGCGGAAGGCCTGCGCCTCGCGCACCGGCGCGCGGCGAAGAGTCCGCTCGGCTCCGCCGCGGGCTATGGCACGCCCGGCCTGCCGCTCGACCGCGATGCAACCCGCGCGGCGCTCGGCTTCGCGATCGTGCACGAGCCGGTGACTGCGGTGCAGCTCTCGCGTGGCAAGGCCGAAGCCCAGGTGCTCTTCGAGATCGCACTCACGATGCAGGACCTCGGACGGCTCGCCGCCGACCTGCTCCTTTTCTATACACAGGAGTTCGCATTCGTCGAGCTGCCCGACGCCTTCACGACCGGCTCCTCGATCATGCCGCAGAAGCGCAATCCCGATGTCTTCGAGCTGGTGCGCGCTCGCACCGCGACGGCGCACGCGTGCCTCGTCGAGGCACTCGGCATATTCGCGAAGCTGCCCTCCGGCTACCAGCGTGACCTGCAGCTGCTCAAGGCTCCACTCTTTCGCGGCATCGACATCGCGCTGCAGACCCTCGATATCGTGGCGGCGGCACTCGGCACTGTACGTTTCAGGCGCGAGCACATCACGCTCGATCCGGCCATACACGCCGCCGAGGAAGCCAACGCGCTGGTCGTTGCGGAAGGCATTCCGTTTCGGGAAGCCTACCGTCGCGTGGCCACGCGACTGCGCAAGGAGTAGACATGGCGATCTGGTTCGAGCGCCCCACCCCCGAGTCCCTGAACGCATTCCGGGCGAACACGCTCGTGGCCCACCTCGCCATCAGCTTCATCGAAGTGGGCGACGATTTCCTGCGGGCCACGATGCCGGTCGATGCACGCACGCAGCAGCCGTACGGCGTATTGCACGGCGGCGCGTCGGTGGCGCTTGCGGAAACGATGGGCAGCACAGGAGCCGCCGCCTGTCTGGACCGGAGTCGATACCAGTGCTTCGGGCAGGAGATCAATGCCAACCACCTGCGCCCGGTATCGAGCGGGCTCGTGACCGGCACGGCCCGTCCGTTTCACATCGGCGCGCGCAGCCAGGTCTGGGGCATCGAAATCCACGACGACCGGGGCCATCTCACCTGCATCTCACGCATCACGCTCGCCACCGTCGAGCGGCGCGTATGATGGGTGCCGGAGGCGAGCAATGAGCGAGAACACCCAATCCACCGCCGGCCTCGATCCGGGCCTCGTCACCTATACCCACATCATTTATGCGTTGCACGCGCTCTCGGTGCTCATCGGCATCACGGGCCCCGCAACCGTGATCGGCAATTTCGTTTTCGGGCTGCCGTCCATCATCGCGGTGATCATGAACTACGCGCGCCAGTCCGCAGTCCGCGGCACCTGGCTCGAGTCGCACTTTCGCTGGCAGATCCGCACCTTCTGGTTCGCATTCCTCTGGATCGTGGTGGCCGGGGTCATCTCCGCGCCCCTCGTGCTGCTCCTCGGCCTCGGGATACTCACATTCTTCCTCGCCGCACTGATCGTCGCGGTCTGGATCGTCTACCGCGTGGCACGCGGCTGGCTCGCGCTGCGCGACCAGCGCACCATGTATTCGTGAAGTCCCTGGCCCTGATCGCGGCTCTGCTGCTGTCCGCGTGCGGGCAGAAGGGACCACTGTACCTTCCGGAACCCGCGGGCAACGTGGTCGTGCGGCCCACGCAGACGCCGTCACCACCGGCGGCCGAGGACGCGGACAAGACGAAGGCAGAGAAGCCGGGCGAGCCACCGCCCTGACGGGGCCGCACCCGGGCGCAGCCTTGACTCTGGACCCGGGTCCAGAGTGCATACTGCACGCATGCAGATCGGTGAACTCGCGAAATCGGCCGGCGTGCCGATCGACACGGTGCGCTACTACGAGCGCCACGGCATCCTCCCGGCCCCGCATCGCCGGCCGTCCGGCTACCGCAGCTACGATGCGGACGACGTGGCCCGGCTGCGCTTCATCCGCCGCGCCAAGGCGCTCGGCTTCACACTCGGGGAAATCCACGACCTGCTCGCGCTCACCACGCGCCGCGGCCGGGACATGGCGCGTGTAAAGCGGGCCGCAACGGAGAAGCTGGGGGCCGTCGAACACAAGCTCTCCGAGCTCACGCGCGTGCGGGATGGCCTGCGCACGCTGGTGGCAGCCTGCCCCGGGCACGGCGACCTCGCGCAATGCCCCATCGTGACCGCCCTGTCCGGAGAAGAATCATGAGCTGTTGCCAGAATCACGCCGACCACGGCCACACGCAGGACACGAAGACCGCCATCGATCCCGTATGCGGCATGAAGGTCGACCCCGGCAGGACGCCGCATCACGCCACGCACGGCGGCACCGACTATCACTTCTGCGCCGCACGCTGCCGCGAGCGTTTCCTGGCCGATCCGCTGCAGTTCCTGGCACCAGAAACCGGTGCGACTCCCGCGCCAGCTGCGGTGCCCGGGGCCATCTACACCTGCCCGATGCATCCCGAGGTGCGCCAGGCCGGTCCCGGCAATTGCCCGTTCTGCGGCATGGCGCTCGAACCGGAGATGCCAAGCCTCGACGAGGAAGAGAACCCCGAACTGCGCGATTTCACCCGGCGCTTCTGGTGGACACTGCCACTCACGGCGGTCGTTTTCGTGCTGGCGATGTTCGGGCAGCACCTCGATGGACTGTCGGTCGACGCGCGCACCTGGGCCGAGTTCGCGCTCACGACACCGGTCGTGCTGTGGGCAGGCTGGCCGTTCTTCGTGCGTTGCGTGCAGTCGATTGCGAACCGCAGCCCCAACATGTGGACACTGATCGGTGTCGGCGTGCTCGCGGCCTATGGCTACAGCGCTGTCGCAACGCTCGCACCCGGCCTCTTTCCGGCGTCCTTCCACGAGCATGGGCGCGTGGGCGTGTACTTCGAGGCTGCGGCAGTGATCATTTCGCTGACGCTCCTCGGCCAGCTGCTCGAACTGCGCGCGCGCACGAAGACCTCGGCCGCGATCCGGGCGTTGCTCGGGCTCGCGCCGAAGACGGCTCGACGCCTGCGCGACGACGGGACGGAGGAGGACATCGACCTCTCGCACGTCCATGTCGGCGATCGCCTGCGAGTGCGGCCCGGCGAGAAGGTACCCGTCGACGGCATCGTCCTCGAGGGTCGTTCACACGTGGACGAATCGATGCTCACGGGCGAACCGCTGCCGGTGGCGAAGGCGACAGGCGACACCGTGATCGGCGCGACGCAGAACAGCAACGGCAGCCTCGTGATCCGTGCAGCGAAGGTGGGCTCGGCGACGGTGCTCGCCCAGATCGTGCAACTCGTCGTGCAGGCGCAGCGTTCGCGCGCGCCGATGCAACGCATGGCCGACCGCGTGGCCTACTGGTTCGTGCTCGCGGTCTTCGCCGTCGCCATCGGCACGTTCTTCGTCTGGGGCTACACGGGTCCCGAACCCTCGTGGACCTACGCGGTATTGAATGCCGTATCGGTGCTCATCATCGCCTGTCCCTGCGCGCTCGGACTCGCCACGCCCATGTCGATCATGGTGGCGACCGGGCGCGCCGCGCACGCGGGTGTGCTGTTCCGCGACGCGGAGGCGATCGAGAACCTGCGCCGCATCGATACACTGATCGTCGACAAGACGGGGACGCTGACGGAGGGCAAGCCCGCGTTTCGCGCAGTCCGCCCGACCGGCGGGGTCACGGAGGATGAATTGCTGCGCCTCGCGGCGAGCCTCGATCAGGCGAGCGAGCACCCGCTCGCCGAGGCGATCGTCGCCGAAGCGCGGCGGCGCAACCTCCCGCTCGACAAGCCGGAAGGCTTCGAGTCCTCGACCGGCATCGGCGTACGCGGTCGTGTCCATGGAAAAGCTCTCGCCATCGGCAACACGGCACTCATGCAGCAGCTCGGCATCGACACGGCAACGCTCGCCGCCGAAGCGGAAACCCTGCGACGGGACGGCGCGAGCGTGATGTATGTTGCGGCCGACGGCGCTCTCGCGGGCCTGCTCGCGGTCGCCGATCCGGTCAAGGCCTCGACCCCCGAGGCGATCGGGGCACTGCACGCCGCGGGCCTTCGCATCGTGATGGCGACCGGCGACGGAGTCACGACGGCGAACGCGGTCGCGCGCCGACTCGGCATCGACGAGGTGCACGGCGAGGTGCGCCCGCAGGACAAGATCGCGCTGGTACAGCGACTCAAGGCGCAAGGCCATCGGGTCGCCATGGCGGGCGATGGTATCAACGACGCCCCCGCGCTCGCGGGTGCGGATGTCGGCATCGCGATGGGAACCGGCACCGACGTCGCCATGTCGAGCGCGCAGGTGACCCTGGTCAAGGGCGACCTGCGCGGCATCGTCCGTGCGCGCGCAATCTCTGGCGCCGCGGTCGCGAACATGAGGCAGAACCTCGCTTTCGCCTTCCTCTACAACGCGCTCGGTGTGCCGATCGCGGCCGGCATCCTCTACCCGGTCACGGGATTGCTGCTCTCCCCGATGATCGCCGCCCTCGCGATGAGCCTCTCGTCGGTATCGGTCGTCGGCAATGCGCTGCGATTGGGCTCGGTTGATCTGGATCAAGGAACCGACGGCCCGCCTCGCCGACAATCGGGTTGATAATCCTCAATGTCCGGGGATACGCGCATGTCCAACGAACCCGCTGGTCCCATCGCCTGCCGCTCCTGCGACCTGCACGAGGTCTGCCGCCTCTGCGGCATGATCGCCATCGGCGAGAACCGTGGCCTGCAGCGCACCGGCGCCCTGCGCACGCTGCGCCCGGGCACCCGTCTCTTCCGTGCCGGCGAGCCGGCGCATTCGCTCTTTGCGGTGCGTCAAGGCATGCTCAAGACCGTCGAGGTCGGCGCGGAGGGCGAGGAACGCATCGTTGCGGTCAGCACGCCGGGCGACATGCTCGGCTCCGAGGCTTTCGGCACACGTATCTATGCCCACGACGTCATCGCATTGCAGCCGGTCGTCTGCTGCGAACTGCCCCTGTCGCTGCTGAGTGATCAGTACTCGCGTGTGCGTGAGCTGGCAGCGGCACTGATCAACCTGCTGAGCCGGGCCTCGGCACCCCAGGCTCCGCTGGCCCGCGGCTCGAGCCGTGAAAGGGTCGCGGGTTTCATCGTCGAGCTGGCGCGCAGGCTCGAGCGGCGCGGACTCGAAAGCAGGCGATTCTCCCTCGGCATGACACGCCAGGAAATCGCGAACCTCCTCGACACGCGCATCGAAACGGTGAGCCGGATGATCCAGAAGATGCGTCGCGCCAGGGAGATCGAGATCGAAGGTCAGCAGGTGACGTTGCTGTCCCTCGCTCCACCCGGTTGACGGTTGTCAACGCACCCCGGCGCGCATGCGGCGACCATGCGCCGATGAAACTCGAGCTCGTGTGCCCTGCCGGCACACTGCCGGCATTGCGCGCCGCAGTCGATCACGGTGCCGATGCGGTCTACATCGGATTTCGCGGGGCGACCAATGCACGCAACTTTCCCGGCCTGAATTTCAGCGAGAAGGAAGCCGCTGCGGGCATCGCCTATGCGCATGAGCGCGGCACCCGCGTTTTCGTCGCGCTCAATGTCTATCCCTCGCCGGCCACATGGGACGCCGCCACGGCGGTGATCGACACCGCCGCCCGTCTCGGCGTCGATGCGCTGATCCTCGCAGACCCCGGCCTGATGCACTACGCGACGAACCGGCATCCGGCGCTGCGCCTGCATCTGAGCGTGCAGGGCTCCGCAACCAACTGGCGCGCGATCGAGTTTTACCGGCGGGAGTTCGGCGTGCGGCGCGCGGTGCTGCCGCGGGTCCTGTCCGTCACGCAGGTCGCACGCCTGATCGAGCGCACCGAGGTCGAGATCGAAGTCTTCGGCTTTGGCAGCCTCTGCGTGATGGTCGAGGGTCGCTGCGCGCTCTCCTCCTTTGCCACCGGCCACTCGCCGAACACCCAGGGAGTCTGCTCGCCGGCGCATGCGGTGCGCTGGGAGGAAACGCCTGCCGGGCGCCAGTCACGCCTGAACGGCATCCTGATCGATCGCTATTCGCCAGGCGAGGCCGCCGGCTACCCGACCCTGTGCAAAGGGCGCTTTCGCGTGAACGACTCGGTATTTCATGCGCTCGAGGAACCCACGAGCCTCAACGCGCTCGATGTACTGCCCGCGCTGATGGCTGCCGGCGTGAAAGCGATCAAGGTGGAGGGCCGGCAGCGCTCGCCCGCCTACGTTGCGCAGGTCACGGGCCTGCTGCGACGGGCCCTGGACCTGTGCGCGGCGGCATACCCCGGCCGCACTGAGGGCCATGGCGACGATCGTGCCGGTTCGCCCGCGAGCTGGACGCCGCCCGCCGACCTCTTGAGTGCGCTCGATGCGCTGGCCGAAGGGCGCACGCACACACTCGGTGCCTACCACCGGCCGTGGCAGTGAGCGCGCGCACGATGAAGCTCGCGGTCGGACCCGTTCTCTATCTCTGGGACCGCACCATCGCGCTCGATTTCTACGCAGCGCTCTGCGATGCGCCGGTCGATATCGTCTACCTCGGCGAAGTAGTCTGCAGCAAGCGGCGGGTGCTGCAGCGGGAAGACTGGCCGGGGGTCGCGCAGGCGCTGCGGGACGCCGGCAAGGAAGTCGTGTTCTCGACGCTCGCGCTCATCGAGGCCGAATCCGAGCTCGCCACGATGGCCCGCATCGCCGACAGCGCAGGTGGTCACGTCGAAGCCAACGACATGGCGGCGGTGCAGTACAGCGCCGGGCGTCCGTTCGTGGCTGGCCCACACCTGAACATCTACAACGCGGCGACCCTCGCAATGATGGCGGCGCACGGCGCGCGACGCTGGGTGGCCCCAGTGGAGATGCCGCTCGCGACGATTGCGACGCTCGGCGCGGCGCGTCCGCCGGGACTCGAGATCGAAGTGTTCGCCTACGGACGCTTGCCGCTCGCGTTCTCGGCGCGCTGCTTCACGGCACGCGCGCAGAACCGTCCGAAAGACGAATGCGGCTTCATCTGTGGCGACTATCCCGATGGCATCACGCTCTATTCGCGCGAGGACCAGCCGTTTCTGACCTTGAACGGCATCCAGACCCAATCGGCGGCCGTGCAGAATCTCCTGCCGCATATCGGGGCACTGCGTTCGGCCGGGGTCGATATCCTGCGCCTCTCGCCGCAGTCGCAGGACTTTCCGGCGGTGATTCGTGCGTTCCGCACTGCCCTGGATTCAGGGGACGCGGCTACCAGCTTCCCTGAGCCCTCGCTGCCGGGCGGCTATTGCGATGGCTACCTGCGCGGCGAAGCAGGGATAGACCATGCAGGGTGAGCCCGGCGACGGGCCCCGGCAGGACTGCGCGCAGGTGCCCCGGAAGATCGTACTCCCAGCCATCGAGCAGGTTCTTCAGGCAAAGACCGGTCTCGGTCTCTCCTTCAACGGCGAGGCGTCGCTGGAAGAAAAGGGTGTCGGGATCCTCGCGACGGCGCGCGAGGTCGACGAAATCCTGCAGCGTCCCGCGAATCGTGACATGCGGCGCCCGGGTCGAGCGTCGCAACCCTCCGTCGACCACCTCGAACGTGAGAGCGAGCGGCACGTCTTCGATGCTGAGCCTGAAACACTTGCCGGCGAGTTCGTCGAGCCTTTCCGCGAGAAGCTGGCCGCGCAGCAGATGATTGACCGCCAGCGTCACCACCCGCGCGTGCAGCGTCGCGGGCGCATGGCGAAGCAGGCGCTGAAACAGGATGACCGGATCCGGCATGACGAACTCCCGGGAATGACAGGCAGGCATTCTTGCCATGCTGCGCGCCCGCGCGGCTTGATATCCGTCAACGCGGCGGCCCGCTGCGGGGTGAAGCGATGACGCACGCGAGTCTTCGCGATTTCGTGCAGACGCTCGAGCGTGCGGGCGATCTGCAGCGCGTGCCTTTCCCGGTCGACCCGCGCTTCGAGATGACGGACCTCTGCCAGCGCAGCCTCAAGGCAGGGGGACCTGCGCTGTGGTTCGAGCAGCCGCGCGGATCGACCATCCCGGTGCTCGGCAACCTCTTCGGCACACAGCGGCGCGTGGCAGCCGCCCTCGGCTACGAGAGCGTGCAGCAGTTTCGCGAGATCGGCGAGACACTTGCCTTCCTGCGCGAGCCGCATTGGCCCGACCGGCCCACTGAAGCGCTGGGCCGCCTGCCCGCATTCCTGCCGCTGCTGAAGGCCTCGCCGCGCAGCGTACCGCGCCCCCTCGACTATGAAATAGTGCAGACCGGTGCCGAAGTCGACCTCTCGCGCCTGCCCGTGTGGACCTGCTGGCCGGAGGACGCCGGCCCGCTGATCACCTGGGGTCTCGTCGTGACGCGCGGCACGCGCAAGTCGCGGCAGAACATTGCGCCGTACCGGCAACAGGTGATCGGCAGGAACCGCGTGATCATGCGCTGGCTGTCGCACCGCGGCGGGGCACTCGATTTTCGTGACTGGCAGCGCGATCACCCCGGCAAACCCTTTCCGGTGGTCGTCATGATCGGCGCGGACCCGGCCATCCTCATCGCCGCGACGACACCGGTCCCGGACAGCGTCTCCGAGTATCAGTTCGCGGGCTTGCTGCGTCGCCGGCGTAGCGTGGTGTTTCGCAGCGGCGTGGGGCTCGATGTCTGCGCCAGCGCCGAGATCGTGCTCGAGGGTCACATCGCACCGGGAGACGAGGCCCTCGAAGGGCCCTTCGGGGACCATACCGGGTATTACAACAGCCAGGCGAAATTCCCGGTCCTCACGGTCGAGCGCCTGTCGATGAGGAGGCAGGCCTTCTATCACGGCGGCTACATGGGCCGCTCGCCGTGGGACGAGCCCTCCCTGCTCGCGATGTCGCTCAATGAGATGTTCGTGCCGATGCTGCAGCGGAGCCACCCGGAAATCGTGGATTTCCACCTGCCGCCCGAAGCGTGCTCCTACCGGGTCGCGGTGGTCAGCATCCGCAAGGCCTACCCGGGGCACCCGCGGCAGATCATGCAGGCTGTATGGTCGAGCCTGCGCCAGTTCCTCTACACGAAGTTCGTGATCATCACCGACGATGACATCGACGTACGCAACTGGCAGGAAGTCATCTGGGCGGTCGCGACCCGGGTCGACCCGGCGCGCGACACGCTGCTCGTGCGCCGCAGCCCGATCGACTACCTCGACTTCGCGAGCCCCGTTGCCGGCCTCGGCTCGAAGCTCGGCATCGATGCGACCAACAAATGGCCGGGCGAGACGCGCCGCGTCTGGGGCCGCCCCCTCGCGATGAGCCCGGAGGTCGTGCAGCGCACGGACGCCATGTGGGCGGCATTGCTTGACCGGCGTCAAGGCGGCAGCCGGGGCACCGGGCTGTAATGCCCCGATGCCCGATACGAGTATAATGGCCCGATCCGTGACCCACGATCCGCACAGGCAACACAGCTTTACCAGGGAAGAGCTGCTCGCCTGTGGCGCAGGCACGCTCTTCGGACCGCGCACGCCACGGCTGCCGGTCGGGCAGATGCTGATGATCGACCGGGTTACCTGGATCTCGGACGAGGGCGGTGCATATGGCGCCGGCGAAATCCGTGCGGAACTCGACATCGACCCCTCGCTCTGGTTCTTTGGATGCCACTTCATCGGCGACCCGGTGATGCCGGGCTGCCTCGGCCTCGACGCGATGTGGCAGCTGATCGGATTTCATCTGGCATGGGGCGGCCACGAGGGTCGCGGCCGCGCCCTCGGCGTCGACGAGGTCCGGTTCACAGGGCAGGTGCTGCCCTCGGTCAAGCGCGTGAGCTACCAGATCGACATCAAGCGCATCATCGATCGCAAGCTGGTCATGATCGTGGGTGATGCCTCGCTGTCGGCAGACGGTGAACAGATCTACACGGCGAAGGGGCTGCGTGTCGGCCTCTTCAACAACGAAGGAAGCGCGTGATGCGTCGCGTGGTCGTCACAGGCATGGGGATCGTGTCCTGCCTCGGCAATGACCCAGATTCGGTTGCCGCGGCACTCGCCGAAGGGCGCTCGGGCATACGGGCGATGCCGGATTACCCGACCATGGGACTGCGCAGCCACATCGCCGGCATTCCGGAGATCGTCGTCGCCGATCACCTCGACCGGCGCGACCTGCGCTTCATGGGCGATGCCGCGGCGTTCGCCGCGATCGCGATGGCGCGCGCAATCGAGGCGAGCGGCCTGACTCCCGAGCAGATCAGCAACCCCCGCACCGGCCTGATCGCCGGCACGGGTGGCGGGTCGCCCGCCAACATCGTCGAAGCCGCCGACACGCTGCGCGCGCGCGGCCTGCGCAAGGTCGGCGCGACCCGCGTGCCCCGCACGATGTGCAGCACGATCGCCGCCTGCCTCGCGACGACCTACCACGTGAAGGGCGTCAGCTATTCCCTGACTTCCGCCTGCGCGACGAGCGCGCACTGCATCGGCGCCGGGGCCGAGCAGATCCGCTGGGGCAACCAGGACGTGATGTTCTGTGGCGGCGGCGAAGA
>CAUJHX010000052.1 GCA_963204795.1 Pseudomonadota bacterium
GCGAGCGACGCCCGGCCGCCTGCGCTGCGCCTGAAGCTCGACCGCGGCAACTGGCCTGGCGCAACGCTCATCGAGCCCGCACCCGACTGGCGCGGCTATCGGCGGCTCGTCGTCGAGCTCGCGAACCCAGGTCCGGAGCCGCTCGAGCTCGGCATCCGCGTCAACGACCGCGTGCACGACAACCGCTACGAAGATCGCTTCAATGCCGCGATCGAGCTGGCGCCGCGAGCGCGACGCCGCATCGAGTACGCGCTCGAGGCGATCGAGGTCGCGCCGAGCGGGCGGCACATGAACCTCGCCGAGATCGACAAGCTCGTGGTCTTCCACGTCGGTCCGCTGCCCGGACGGGAGTTCCACCTGCTGCGCGTCGCGCTCGAACGCTGAGCATTCCGCACCGGCGGCGCCGGCAGCATCGGCATCGATGCGATGTGCCACGCCCGACGCTCCCACCGGAATCGTGCTCACCCTGCGCCCGCATCGGCATCGGTGCGAGACGGTACACCGCCGCGTCGCCCTCGGCCGGCCCGCGCCGCCACGGCATCCACGCGCAGCTCCGCGAGCAGGGTCTGCGGCGCCGTACCGTCCTGCACCCGCTGCTGCGCCGCGCGCCGCACGGCCAGGAACAGCGCCGTGCCGCCATGCCCGGTCGCACCGGCCGCCGGGGCGCGTGCGTATTCCACGCGATGGTGAACAAGGATTCCACGGGATCGTGAACACCGATTCCAGGGGAAGGTGAACACGATTCCACGGGATCGTGAACGCCTTTCGGGCCGGCGTGGAATGTTGTTCACGATGGCGTGGAACGCTGTTCACGATCGTGGCCGACGGATCGGGAGGTGGCTGGAGATGACTTGAACAGGCCGTAGGCTGCGCGCTTTTTGCAGATGAGGAGCGCGCGCCGATGCCGAACTCGAGGATCTCCATGACGAACCTGAAGCGGCTGATCGAGCTGCAGTCGAGCAACCTCACGGTACGGGAGATGGCCGCGGCGCTGTCGATGTCGAGCGGCGCGGTGTCGAAGTACCTGACGGCGATCCGGGCGGCGGGTCTGACGGCGCAGGCGGCCGCGTCCTTGAGCGAGGCGGAGCTCGAACGGCGGGTCTTTGGCGAGAAGACGCCGGCGGCGCCGGCGCGCTTCGCGCCGGTGGACTGCGGCTGGGTACACGGGGAGCTCAAGCGCCACCGTCACGTGACGCTGCGGCTGCTCTGGGAGGAGTACCGCGAACGCCACGGCGAGGCGGCCTACCGCTACAGCGCGTTCTGCGACACGTACCGGCGGTGGGAGAAGCGGCTGAAGCGCTCGATGCGCCAGCGGCACTTCGCGGGCGAGAAGCTGTTCGTCGACTATGCGGGGCCGACGGTGCCGATCTACGGACGGTCGGGAGATGAGGTGCTGCGGGCGCACCTGTTCGTCGGGGCACTCGGCGCGAGCGGCTACGCGTACGCCGAGGCGACGCGCGGCGAGGCGCTGCCGGACTGGCTGGGCGCGCACGTGCGGGCGTTCGAGTACTACGGGGCGGTGCCGCAGATCCTGGTGCCCGACAACCCGCGTGTGGGGGTGACGAAGGCGGACCGGTACGAGCCGCAGCTGCAGCGCTCGTACGAGGAGCTCGCGGGGCACTACGGCGCGGTGGTGATCCCGGCGCGGCCGTACCGGCCGAAGGACAAGGCGAAGGCGGAGCTGACGGTGCAGCTGGTGGAGCGCTGGATCCTCGCGCGGCTGCGTCACCAACGCTTCTTCAGCCTCGAGGAGCTCAATGCGGCGATCGTGCCGCTGCTCTCGGACCTGAACGCCCGGCCGTTCCAGAAGCTCCCCGGGAGCCGCCTGAGCGTGTTCGAGGCGCTGGATCGGCCGGCGATGCGCGCGTTGCCGACGACGCCGTACGTGTACGCCGAGTGGAAGGCGGTGCGGGTGGCGTTCGACTACCACATCGAGATCGAACGGCACTACTACAGCGTGCCGCATGCCCTGGCCGGCCACGAGGTGTGGGCGCGCTATGGGGCGCGCACCGTCGAGATCCTGCACCGCGGCGTGCGGGTGGCGAGCCACCTGCGCTCCTACCAGCGCGGCGGCTACACGACCGATGCGGCGCACATGCCCGCCGCGCATCGGGCGCATGCCGAGTGGACGCCGAAGCGCCTCATCGACTGGGGCGTCTCGATCGGGGCGGCCACGGGCGCGGTGGTCGAGCACCTGCTGGTGACGAAGCCGCATCCCGAGCAGGGCTACCGGGCCTGCCTCGGGCTGCTGGCGCTGGCGCGCAGTTACGGCGAGGCGCGGCTGGAAGCGGCGAGCCGGCTCGCGCTCGCGCTGCAGAGCCCGCGACGCGCGACCGTGAAGTCGATCCTCGAGAGCGGTCGCGACCGGCGTCGCCCGGACGAGACCGTGGAGCTCGACCTGCCGACGCACGGCAACGTGCGCGGCCCCGGCTATTACCACTGACCTGAACCCCACCGAAGGAGACGACCGACGATGCTGACCCACAACACCCTGGAAACGCTGCGAGCGCTGAAGTTGCACGGTATGGCCGCGGCGCTCGAGGAGCAGCAGAGCATGCCCTCGACCCATGATCTCTCGTTCGAGGAGCGCCTGGCGCTGCTCGTGGACCGGGAGCGGCTGTACCGCGACAACACCCGCCGCACGCGCCTCCTGCAGCAGGCGCGCCTGAAGGTCGCGCAGGCCTGCCTCGAGGACCTCGACTACAAGGCCGCCCGCGGTCT
Organism: Pseudomonadota bacterium; assembly: GCA_963204795.1. Taxonomy (GTDB): domain Bacteria; phylum Pseudomonadota; class Gammaproteobacteria; order Steroidobacterales; family Steroidobacteraceae; genus CADEFQ01. The sequence goes on from CAUJHX010000052.1 coordinate 2,722, forward strand.
CGACAAGCGCCAGATCGCGAGCCTCGCGAGCTGCGAGTGGGTGCGGCGGGGGCAGAACGTGTTGATCACCGGCCCCACCGGCTCGGGCAAGACCTGGCTCGCCTGCGCGCTCGCGCAGCACGCCTGCCGCGAGGGGCTCTCGGCGCTCTACTGGCGCGTGCCGCGCCTCTTCGAGGAACTGCGGATCGCGCACGGCGACGGCAGCTACCTGCGCCTCCTGAAGCGCATCGAGAAGGCCTCGATCCTGGTGCTCGACGACTGGGGCCTCAGCGCCCTCGGCGCCCAGGACCGCGCCGACCTGCTCGAGATCCTCGACGATCGCGTACCCGCTCGCTCGACGATCCTCATCAGCCAGCTGCCCGTCGACACCTGGCACGCCTACCTCGGGGAGCCCACGCTCGCCGATGCGATCCTCGATCGGCTCGTGCATCACAGCCACCGCATCCCGCTCGCGATGCACGGCGACTCGATGCGCAAGCAGGCGCGAGCATGAACGACATCGAACCCGGAGCTTCTGCCGCCTGCGGCGGCAGACTGCGTGATGGGTCGGAACGGATGAAACCGGACCCCAAAACCCGCC
>CAUJHX010000053.1 GCA_963204795.1 Pseudomonadota bacterium
CGCGGCTTCTGCCGCCACCCGCTGCTCCGCGTTCTGCAGGCGACTGATCATGCCGCGCAGGAACACGCGGTTGAAACGCAGCTGGCAGGAGGCGGAGACCTGCTCGAGCAGCGTCGAGCTCACCTTGAGCACCGTGACTGCGCCATTCGCCTTCACCGTGGCGGTGCGCTTCGCGCCCTGCACATAGCTCGTCTCGCCGAAGCAGTCGCCGCTCTCGAGCACGCCGAGGCGCCGTCCATGGCGCTCCACGACGCACTCGCCGGCCACGACCACGTAGAACCGGTCGTCCATCTCGCCTTCCTTGACGATCTCCTCCGCGCCTGCGTAATCCTGCCAGTTGCTCGCGCGCAGCACTTCCCAGATCTCGGCGTGGGAGAACTCGTGGAAGAACTTCAGCCGCCGCAGCGTGGCGAACTGCTCCTGCTGATCGATGCGCGCGTAGCGCTGGCGCAGCTTCTGGTGCACGCGCGTGAGCTCCGCCGCGAGGTCGAGGCCGCTCTTGTAGCGCTTCTCCGGATTTTTCTGCAGCGCCATCGCGACCACGGTCTCGAGCTCTTCCGGCACGTCGGGCGCGAGCGTGTGGATCGGCGCTGGCGTCGCGTAGACGATCTGGTGCAGGAGCTTCGCGAGGTTGCCGGCGCGGAACGGCCGCACTCCGGACAGCATTTCGTACATCACCGCACCGAGCGAATAGAGGTCCGAGCGGTTCGTCAGCTCGAGGCTCTGCACCTGCTCGGGTGACATGTAGGAGGGACTGCCGGCGATGCCCTCGATGCGCGAGATGTCGGAATCGGCGACCAGCGCGATGCCGAAATCGATGATGCGGACATCACTGTCCTGCGTCAGCATGATGTTCGAGGGCTTGATATCGCGGTGGATCACGCCGCGCGAGTGCGCGTAGTTGAGCGCCTTCGCGCACTTGTAGACGATTTCCACGACATCGTCGATGCGCAGCAGGTTGTCGGCCTTGCAGTACGCTGCCAGCGTGCGCGCGCCGTGCACGTGCTCGGTCACGATGTAGCAGTGGCCGTTCTCCTCGCCCGCGTCATAGATGGGCAGGATGTGCGGATGCTGCAGCATGCCCACCATGTGCGCTTCCGAGAGGAACATCTTGCGCGAGATGCGCGCGCGCTCCTCGTCGCCGCCGGCGTCGATGTTATAGACCTTGATCGCGACGTCGCGGCCGTAGTACGGGTCGTGCGAGAGGTAGACGGTGCCGGTACTGCCCTTGCCGACCTCGTTGACGATCACATACTTGCCGATCTTGTCGGGAATCCTCCCGTTCGGCAGGACATTGTGGGCCGGCGTGGACATCGCGGGGCAGAATATGTGCGGCGCCACAGGCGATCTGTGATGCGCCTCGCGGATCGCCGGGGGCCCCGCCCGGGTGTGATGCGCAGCATCAAGCGGCGAAGTGATCGAACCCCGAATGCGAGAACTCGATCACACTGTCGCCGCGCAGCACTGCCACGCCGCGACCCGTGGTGAGGCGTCCGATGGCCGTGCACGGCAAGCCCCCGAGCGCGGGCGCCAGGGCGGGCGGCACCGTGAAGCACAGCTCGTAGTCGTCGCCGCCGGTGAGCGCGAAGTGCTCGGCGGCGGCGCGCCCCGCCACCGCCAGCAGCGATTCCGACAGCGGCAGCTGCGTGATTTCGACGCGCGCACCGCAGCCGCTCGCGGTGGCGAGCTTGCCGAGGTCCCCGGCGAGGCCGTCGGAGACGTCGATGCACGCACTCGCGACGCCGCGCAGCCGCACTCCTGCCGCGAGGCGCGGCTCGGGAAAAAGGAAACGATTGCGCAATGTATCAAGCTCGGTGGCACGTGCTGTCGCGGGCGTTCGCAACCGACCCTGCAGCAGCGCAAGGCCGCACGCCGCATCGCCCGGCGTGCCGGTTACATACACGACGTCACCGGCTTGCCCGCCCCGGCGCAGCAGCGCCTCACCACGCGGCACGACGCCGAGCACCTGCACCGTGACCGTGAGAGGCCCGGATGTCGTGTCGCCGCCGACCAGCTGCACATCGTGCGCGCGCGCGAGCTCACCGAACCCTGCGGCGAATTCGCCGAGCCAGTCCTCGTCGGCCCGCGGCAAGGTGATCGCGAGCAGCGCCCAGGCTGGAGTTGCACCCATCGCGGCGATGTCGCTCAGATTCACCGCGAGCGCGCGATGCCCGATCGGGCGCGCGGGCGACTGCGGCGGAAAATGCACGCCTTCGACGAGCGTATCGACCACGGCGACAAGCTCGTGACCCGCAGGCGGCGTGAGCACCGCGCCGTCGTCGCCAATGCCGACGCGCGTGTCCCGCCGTGAACCGCAGTTGCGGAAAAAGCGGTCGATCAGCGCGAACTCGCCAAGCGGCATGGGCCGGTTCCCTCAGTGCTCGTCGCGCCGCAGGTCCCGGGCCGCCCGGTCGAGCACGGCGTTGACGTACTTGTGGCCGTCGGTCGCGCCGAAGCGGCGCGCAAGGCCGACGCCCTCGTTGATCACGACCCGGTACGGCACATCGGGCCGCGAGCTGAGTTCGTACAGACCGATCAGAAGCACGGCATGCTCCACGGGATCGAGGCCGGAAGGCGCCCGGTCGGTGTAGCGCGCGAGCGCGACATCCCAGCTCGCGCCGTCTGCGACGATCCCGCGTACGAGGGCGTCGAAGTACTCCCTGTCGGCCTTCGGCATGTCCTGCGCATCCGCGAACTCGAGCAGCAGGTCCTGCCAGGAGCCCGCATTGACCTGCCAGCGGTAGAGTGCCTGCACGGCGATCTTGCGCGCGACGGCGCGGCGGTTCGACGCCGCGCGACGGGCAGTCAGCTCGCTCATGCGAGCCTCGGCAGGAGATTCGCCATCTCGATTGCGCCGAGCATCGCCTCGCCACCCTTGTTGCCGGCGCGCACGGCAGCACGCTGTATGGCCTGCTCGGCGGTTTCGACGGTCAGCACGCCGAACATCACCGGCACGCCCGTGTCGAGCGCCACGCGTGCGAGGCCGCGCGCGCACTCGCCCGCGACAAAATCGAAATGCGCCGTGTCGCCCCGGATCACGCACCCGAAGGCGATGACCGCGGCGAAACGCCCGCTCGCAGCGCATTGGCGCGCCGCCACCGGCAGCTCGAAGGCGCCCGGCACACGCGCAATCACGAGCCGATCCGCCGCTCCGCCGTGCGACTCCCAGGCTTCGACCGCACCACGCAACAGACTCGTGACGATGAAGTCGTTGAAACGGGCGGCGACGATCGCGACCGAGAGATGGGCCGCATTGAGCTCGCCGGTTTGCACGGGGGACATGCGCGCAGTATAGCCGGGCGACTCAGGAGCCCTGGTCGTCGTTGTCGACGTAGCCCTCGATCTCGAGGTCGAAAGCGGAGATGCCGTGCATGTACTTGGGCGCCGACAGCACCTGCATGCGTCGCACGCCGAGATCCTTCAGGATCTGCGCGCCCACGCCGAAGGTGCGCAGCACCTCGCCCTGCGCGGGCGGTGGCGGCGTCTCCTCGTCGCGGATCGCCGCGATCAGCTCGCGCGGCGTCTCGTGCCGGCGCAGCACCACGACCACGCCGCAACCCTCCCTCGCGATGCGCGCGAGCGCCGCGCGCAGGGTCCAGGCGCGTGGCGCGCCCACCTCGGCGCCGAGCACATCCCGAAGCGTGTCAGCCAGGTGCACGCGCACGAGTGGCACGCGCTGGCCGGTCACGTCGCCATGCACGAGCGCAAGATGCACGTCACGCTGCACGTGATCCTCGTACGCATGGAGGCGGAACTCGCCGAATTCGGTCCCGACCACGCGCTCGGCGATACGCTCGACCGAGCGTTCGTTGCGCAGACGATAACGGATGAGTTCCGCGATCGTGCCGATCTTCAGTCCGTGATGGCGCGCGAAGGCCTCGAGCTGTGGCCGCCGCGCCATCGTGCCGTCGTCGTTCATCACTTCGACGATCACGGCAGCCGCTCCGAAGCCGGCGAGACGGGCGAGGTCGCAGCCCGCCTCCGTGTGCCCGGCGCGCGTCAGCACGCCGCCCGGCTGCGCCATGATCGGGAAGATGTGTCCCGGCTGGCGCAGGTCTTCGGGCCGCGCATCCGGTTTCACCGCGGTGAGCACCGTGTGCGCGCGATCGTAGGCCGAAATGCCGGTGGTCACGCCCTCCGCCGCCTCGATCGACAGCGTGAAATTGGTGCGGTGGTCACGCTGCGTGCTGCTCACCATCAGCGGCAGGCGCAGTTGCCGGCAGTGTTCGGCGGTGAGTGTGAGGCAGATGAGGCCACGGCCGAAGCGGGCCATGAAATTGATGTCTTCCGGGCGCACTTTCTCCGCCACCATCACGAGATCGCCCTCATTCTCGCGGTCTTCGTCGTCCATGATGAGGACCATGCGTCCGGCGCGCAGGTCGGTCAGGATCTCGGCAATGCTGTGCAGTTCCATCGATCAGATCCCCGCGAGGCGCTCGACATAGCGCGCGACCTGGTCCACTTCGAGATTCACGTGCCGCCCCGGCACCCAATCGCCCGCTATCGTCACTTCCTGCGTATGCGGCACGAGATTCACCTCGAACACCTCGCCGTCGACGTTGTTCACGGTGAGGCTCACACCATCGACCGCCACCGAGCCCTTGCGGGCGACATAGCGCGCAAGCGGCGACGGTACGCGAAATGCAACACGTACTGAGCGGGCGTCCGGCGTGAGCGACAACACTTCGGCGACTCCATCGACGTGACCCGAGACGAGATGGCCGCCGAGGGACTCGCCCGCGCGCAGCGCCGGCTCGAGGTTCACGCGCGCTCCCGGCGCGAGCGACGCCAGCGTCGTCACCGCGAGCGTTTCGCGCGACACGTCCGCGGCGAACTCGTCCGCGCCGACGCGCGTCGCCGTGAGGCAGACACCATTCACCGCGATGCTGTCCCCCGGTCGCGTCGCGGCCAGCGGCAGCCGCGCCACCGCCACCACAAACTCGACATCACCGCCGCGCGCCGTCACGGCGCGCACCACGCCGACATCCTGGACTATGCCTGTGAACATCCTCAGATTCTCTCCGGAATGAGGCGGATACGCATATCCGCGCCAAAATGGGTCACCTCGGCGACCGAAAATGCGTGTGCCGCCTCGAGACGCTCGAGCCGCGGCAATGTCGCGAGCGGCCGGGCGTCGGGGCCGAGGAGCCGCGGCGCAAGATAGTGCAGCCACTCGTCGACGAGCCTCGCCTCGAGCAGCGCTCCCGCCAGCGTGGGCCCCGCCTCCACCCACAGCTCGTTCATCGTGAGTTCCCCGAGGTGGCGCATGCCCGCCACGAGATCGAGGCGCGACCCCTTCGCCGGCAGCGGCACGAGCCGCGCGCCGCGTGCTGCGAGCTGCGCGCCAGCGCTGGCCACGGCGGCCCGTTCCGCGGCGTGCAGTACGACGACGTCCCCCGGAGCATCGAAAACGCGCGCCGTCACCGGCGTGCGCAGCTGCGTATCGAAAATCACGCGCGCGGGTGCGCGCCCGAGCGGCCGCGGGCGCCGCACATCGAGCTTCGGGTCGTCGGCCAGGAGTGTTCCGATGCCGGTCGCCACCGCGGAGCTGCGGGCGCGCCAGTCGTGCACGTCGGCACGCGCCGCTTCTCCCGTGATCCAGCGGCTCTGCCCGTTGGCGAGCGCCGTGCGCCCATCGAGGCTCGCAGCCGTCTTCAATCGCACCCACGGGCGGCCGATGCGCATCCGTTGCAGGAAGCCGGCGTTGAGCGCGGCCGCTTCGCTTTCGAGGAGCCCGCTTGCCACCTGGATGCCGGCAGCGGCAAGCCGGGCAGCGCCCTCGCCATCGACGCGTGGATTCGGGTCGCGCACCGCGAATACCACGCGCGCCAGTCGCGCCTCGATGAGCGCGTCCGTGCAGGGCGGCGTGCGGCCGTGGTGACAGCAGGGTTCGAGCGTCACGAAAGCTGTGGCGCCTGCCGCCTTCGCGCCCGCCTGACGCAGCGCGCTCACCTCCGCGTGGGCTTCGCCCGCGCGCGCGTGCCATCCCTCGCCGACGATCTTCTCACCGTGCGCAATCACGCAACCCACGCGCGGATTGGGGTCCGCCGTCTCGAGGCCGCGTGCGGCGAGCGCCAGCGCGCGACGCATCGCTGCTTCTTCAAATGCCGTGACGCTCATGGCTTGCCGTCTTTCGCATCCGCCGGATCACCACCCGGCAGCAGCGGCAGCTGATCGCGGCTCTCTTCGCGTCTGCGGCGATGATGGCGCAGTTTCTCGATTTCGTCCCGAAAGGCCTCGACATCCTGGAAACTGCGGTACACGGAGGCAAAGCGCACGTAGGCCACTTCGTCGAGGTGCCGCAGCTCCTCCATCACGAACTCGCCGATGCTGCGTGAGGGCACCTCGCGCTCGCCGAGACTGCGCAGCCTGTTGCAGATGTGCGTGACGGCCGCTTCGATCGCCTCCTGCGACACCGGGCGCTTCTCCAGCGCCTTGACGATGCCATGACGCATCTTCTGTTCGTCGAACGGCTCGCGACTGCGGTCCGCCTTCACCACGAGCGGCATCACGAGTTCGGCGGTCTCGAACGTGGTGAAGCGCTCGGCACAGGCGAGGCACTCGCGCCGGCGGCGGATCTGCCGACCCTCACCGGCAAGCCGCGAGTCGATCACCTTCGTCTCCTCGTGGCCGCAGAAAGGGCAATGCACGGCGCTCCCCGCGCGCCCGCGTCAGGGGCCGTAGACGGGGAACCGGCGGCAGAGCGCGAGCACCTCTCCCCGCACACGCTCGATCACGGCGTCGCCGCCGTTCGCATCGAGCACATCGGCAATCCAGCCGGCGACAGATTCGACTTCGGCCTGCCTGAAACCGCGCGTGGTCGCAGCGGGCGTGCCAATGCGCAGGCCGCTCGTCACCATGGGCGGACGGGGATCATTCGGCACGGCATTCTTGTTGACCGTGATATTGGCGCGACCAAGCGCGGCGTCCGCTTCCTTGCCCGTGATCGCCTTGTCCGACAGGTCCACGAGGAAAAGATGATTGTCGGTGCCGCCCGAAACGATGCGATAGCCGCGTGCGGCCAGCTGCGCACACATCGCGCGTGCATTGGCGAGCACTTGCTGCTGGTACTGGGCGAACTCGGGTTGCAATGCCTCGAGCAACGCCACGGCCTTGGCAGCGATCACGTGCATCAGCGGTCCGCCCTGGGTGCCCGGAAACACGAGCGAGTTGAACTTCTTCGCAAGCTCGGGATTCTCGCGCGCAAGGATCAGGCCGCCGCGCGGGCCACGCAGTGTCTTGTGCGTAGTCGTGGTCACCGCATCGGCGTACGGCAACGGATTCGGGTAGAGGCCCGCCGCGACGAGCCCGGCCACGTGCGCCATGTCGACGAAGAAATATGCACCCACCTCATCGGCAATCGCGCGGAACTTCGCCCAGTCTATGACGCGCGAATAGGCCGAGAAGCCGGCCACGATCATGCGCGGCTTCTCCGCGCGCGCCAGGCGTGCGACATCGTCGTAATCGATCTCGCCGTTGTCCGGGCGGATGCCGTACTGCACGGAACGGAACAGCTTGCCGGAGAAGTTGACCCTGGCACCGTGTGTCAGGTGACCTCCATGATCGAGGCTCATGCCGAGAATGGTGTCCCCGGGGTTGCACAACGCCAGATACACCGCCGCGTTCGCCTGTGAGCCGGAATGCGGCTGCACGTTGGCGTAGGCCGCGCCGAAAAGCTGCTTCGCGCGATCGATGGCGAGTTGCTCTGCGATGTCGACGTATTCGCAACCCCCGTAGTAGCGCTTGCCCGGATACCCTTCCGCGTACTTGTTCGTCAGCACCGACCCCTGCGCCTCGAGGACGCGCGGGCTCGCATAGTTTTCCGAGGCGATCAGCTCGATGTGCTCTTCCTGTCGGCGGCGCTCGTTCTCGATCGCAGCGGCGAGTTCGGGATCGAAATTCGCGATGACCATGGAGGTCCGGAACATGGGCAGGTGCTTTCGGTGCAGCGGGAACCCCGGGGAATATGCGATTCTACCCGAACACCGATACGCGCGGGGGGCCTCGCCTCAGCCCTCCCCTGCCAGGCCCTCGATCACGTTGTTCCAGGCCGCGGCAAGATTCGCGCGATTGTAGCCGCCGCCGCCGAGCGCGAGCACTCGGCCATGCCCGAGGCGGTCCGCCAGTCCGGCGAGATCGCGCGCGGCGCGGCCGTGCGCGGCCGGCGTGAAGCAAAGGTGCGTGATCGGATCGCCGGCGATGCTGTCGGCGCCACACTGCAGGATGATGAACTCAGGTCTTGCGGCTGCGACGAAAGCGAGCACCTGCGACCAGACTGCGTCGAAGGTCGCATCGTCCGCGCCCGCGGGAACCGGAATATTGAGCTTGGTGCCGACTGCCGCGCCCTTGCCGACTTCGCTGGCGGCGCCAGTGCCCGGATAGAGCGTGCGGCCGTCCTCGTGAATGTCCGCAACTATCACCTGTGGATCGGCCTCGAACGCATAGAAGACACCATCGCCATGGTGCGCATCGATGTCGACGTACGCGATGCGACCGAGGCCGTGTTCCCTGCGCAGCACCTCGATTGCGACTCCGATGTCGTTGAAGACGCAGAAGCCCGCCGCATGATCGCGTGCGGCATGGTGCAGGCCGGCAATCGGCACGAACGCGCGACTCGCGGTGCCCGCCATCAGCGCGCGCGCAGCGACGAGCGTCGCACCGACGACGCTGGCTGAAGCCTCGTAGACCCCGCGAAACGCAGGCGTATCGCCGCCATCGAGGCAGCCCTGACCCGAGGCCGAACGCTCGCGCACGAAATCGACGTAGAGCGGCGCGTGGAACAGGAGGAGCTCGTCCGCTTGCGCTGGCACCGGCGGCGCGACACGCACCCGGCCATCGAAGCCACGCGCCTCGAACTGCCGTGCGAAAGCCTCATGGCGATCGACGCCGAACGGGTGACCCTCCGGGAACCCATATCGGGCGATGGATTCGCCCATGACGACGAGCACCGATGCCACGGCGGCGAAGCCTAGCACAGGGCCGCGCGTCTACCCCATAATGCGCGCCGCTCCACCCCACCCGACCGGATTTCATGGCGCAGTACATCTACACGATGAATCGCGTCTCGAAGGTCGTGCCGCCCAAGCGCACGATCCTGCGGGACATCAGTCTCTCCTTCTTCCCGGGCGCCAAGATCGGCGTGCTCGGCCTCAACGGCGCGGGCAAATCGACGCTGCTCAGGATCATGGGCGGCATCGACACGAACTTCGAGGGCGAGGCTCGCCCGCAGCCCGGCATCAAAGTGGGTTACTTGCCTCAGGAGCCGCAACTCGACGCCTCGAAAACGGTGCGTGAGGAAGCTGTGCTGGGCCTCGGCGAGGCGTTCGCCCAGCTCACACGCTTCAATGAAATCAGCGAGCAGTTCGCCGAGCCGATGTCGGACGATGAAATGACGGCGCTGCTCGCCGAGCAGGCGAAGCTGCAGGATGCCATCGACTCCGCGGGCGGCTGGGAGATCGAGCGCAAGCTCGAGATCGCCGCCGACGCGTTGCGCCTGCCGCCGTGGGACGCACGGATCGACAAGCTCTCCGGCGGCGAGAAGCGCCGCGTGGCGCTGTGCAAGCTGCTGCTGTCCGCACCCGACATGCTGCTGCTCGACGAGCCGACGAACCACCTCGACGCCGAATCGATCGCCTGGCTCGAGCGCTACCTCGAGGAGTATCCGAGCACCGTCATTGCGGTGACCCACGACCGCTACTTCCTCGACAACGTGGCGCAGTGGATCCTCGAGCTCGACCGCGGCCACGGCATTCCGTGGCAAGGCAACTATTCTTCCTGGCTCGAGCAGAAGGAGAAGCGGCTCGCGCTCGAGGAGCGCGAACGCGAGGCGCTGCGCAAGACGCTCGCGCGTGAGCTCGAGTGGGTACGCCAGAACCCGAAGGCGCGCCAGGCGAAGAGCAAGGCCCGCCTCGCGCGCTACGAGGAGCTCGCATCGAAGGAATTCCAGGAGCGCAACGAGACGAACGAGATCTACATCCCGCCCGGCGAGCGGCTCGGCGATCTCGTGATCGAGGCGAAGAACCTCCGCAAGGCCTACGGCGATCGGCTGCTGATCGACAATCTGTCCTTCAGCCTGCCGAAAGGCGGCATCGTCGGCATCATCGGTCCGAACGGCGCCGGCAAGACCACGCTCTTTCGCATGCTGACGGGCGGCGAGGCACCGGATGCGGGCGAGATCCGCCTCGGGCCCTCGGTGAAGCTCGCCTACGTCGACCAGTCGCGGCACTCGCTCGACGACCGGAAGAGCGTGTTCGACGAAATCTCGGGTGGCCAGGACATCATTCGCGTCGGCAATTACGAGACTGCCGCGCGCGGCTACGTGGGGCGCTTCAATTTCCGCGGTACGCAGCAGCAGCAGCTGATCGGCGAGCTATCGGGTGGCGAGCGCAACCGCGTGCACCTCGCGAAAGTGCTGCGCTCGGGCGGCAACGTGCTGCTCCTCGACGAGCCGACCAACGATCTCGACATCGAGACACTGCGCGCGCTCGAGGAAGCGCTGCTGAATTTCCCCGGCTGCGCAGTCGTCATTTCGCACGACCGCTGGTTCCTCGACCGCATCGCGACGCACATCCTCGCGTTCGAGGGTGACTCGCAGGTCGTGTACTTCGAAGGCAACTATCAGGAATACGTCGAGGACTTCAAGCGCCGCAAGGGCGCCGAGGCCGCGCAGCCGCACCGCATCCGCTACAAGCCGCTGACGCGCTGACGCGGCGCGGGCGCGCGGGCAGGGCCGCTGGTCGGTGCGGTGAGTTCCCTCCGCGTTGCAGTCATTTTCGCGATCTTGCCGTGCGGCATCCCGACCCGGCGACAAAGGAGACCCTCGCCCACCTCGGGCAATTCGCGCCGCAGCCACGCATTGCGGTTCAGGCCAGTTTTGCCCTCCGATCGCCCGATGTCGCATCTGCCAATGCAGCCACGCGGGGCCGCAGGCTCCTCAATGCACCCGTCCACTTGCCCAGTTCGTCCAGCATCTGCTGCGCGGAGTGGTCGATCAGTTCGTTGGATACGAAGGCCCCCTGGCCGTCCAGCGTCTCGGCCACCATCGGCACCATGACCCCTTCGACCATCGGCATCATCTTCAATGTAGTGACCAGCTGCTTGGCCACCTGCACTGCGCGCAAGCCACCCGATACGCCGCCGTAGCTGACGAAGCCGCAAGCCTTGTAGTTCCACTCGCGATAGACATAGTTCAGCGCGTTCACGAAAGACGGCGGCGGGTTGTAGTTGTACTCCGGCGTCACGAAGACGTATGCATCGGCCGCGGCCACGCTCGCCGACCAGGCCTTGGTGTGGGCGTGCTCGTACTGCTGCATGGCAGGGTGTCGGGGCTCGTCGTAGACCGGCAAGCCGAAGTCCTTCAGGTCCACGAGGCGCGCGTCGAAGTGACCGTGGCGCCGGCTGAAGTCATGAAACCAGTGTGCCACGGCGGGACCGACGCGACCCGGGCGGGTGCTGGCAATGACGATATGCAGTTGTGGCTTCAATTCATCGCTCCTTCAATGCTGGCGGGTGTGGGTGTTCGGCATCCGGCCGAAGCGGCCGGCGTTGAAATCGGTGATGGCCTCGCGGATCTCCTCTTCGGTGTTCATCACGAACGGGCCGTGGCCGACGATCGGCTCATCGATCGGCGCACCGCTGAGCAGCAGCACGGTGACATCGTTGTTCGCCTCGAGCAGCACGTCGCTGCCGGTGCGCTCGAGCAGCACCATCTGCGCTTCACGCGCGATCTCGCTGCCGTTGACTTCAACCGTGCCGTGCAGCACGACGAGCGCCGTGGTGTGACCTTCGGGCACCTGGAAGCGCGCGGCATGCCCCTGCCCGAGGCGCACATCCCAGACATTCAGGGAGGTGAAGGTGCGTGCCGGCCCGACATGACCGTCGTACTCGCCTGCAATCACGCGCACCCTGCCGCCACCTGCGGGCAAGGCCACCGACGGAATGTCGGTATCGAGCAGAGTCTGATAGGCCGGTGGGACCATCTTGTCGCGCGCCGGCAGGTTGACCCACAGTTGCACCATTTCCAGCGTACCGCCTGTGCGGGTGAAGTCCTTCGAATGAAATTCCTCATGCAGGATCCCGGACGCCGCGGTCATCCACTGCACATCACCGGGCCCGATCCTGCCGCCCGCTCCCGTGGAATCACGATGCTCGACCTCGCCCTCGTACACGATGGTGACGGTCTCGAAGCCGCGGTGCGGGTGCTCACCGACACCACGTGGCCGGTCAGCCGGCTCGAACTTCATCGGCCCGGCGTAATCGAGCAGCAGGAACGGGCTCAGGTGCGCACCGTGGCTCTGATAGGAAAACATGGAGCGGACCGGGAAACCGTCGCCCACCCAGTGCGGCCGGGGGGCGCTGTAGGTACCGAGGACTTTCTTCATGGCAATCTCCTTTGACAGACACACTATCTTCATGACGATCAACCCGGTAGATGGCATTTCATGGCATCATCGTCCTGATATTGGAACGATGGTGAGAGTGCCGTGCAGGACCTCAATGACCTTGCCTGGTTTGTGCGGGTGGTCGAGCATCAGGGATTCGCGCCAGCGGGACGTGCGCTCGGGATCCCCAAGTCGAAGCTGAGCCGACGCATCGGCTTGCTCGAAGAGCGTCTGGGCGTACGCCTGATCCAGCGTTCCACGCGGCGCTTTTCGGTCACCGAAATCGGCCAGATCTACCTGGGTCATTGCAGGGCGATGCTGGTCGAGGCGGAGGCCGCGCAGGAGGCCATCGACCGTACACGCTCCGAACCGTGCGGCATCGTCCGCGTGACCTGCCCGATCACGCTGCTCGATACCGGCATCGGCACCATGCTGGCCGATTACATGATCGGGAACCGCGCCGTCACCGTGCACCTGGAGGCTACCAACCGCCGCGTCGACGTGATCAATGAGGGAGTCGATGTGGCCATCCGTGCGCGCACACCACCGCTGGAAGACAGCGATCTCGTGTTGCGGGTGCTGGCCGAGCGCACTTCCTGCCTCGTGGGCAGTCCGGTCTTGCTCGCCGGCCGCACCCTGCCGCTGATGCCGGCCGACCTGTCATTGCTCCCCAGCGTGGACCTGGGCCCGCCGCGGCCGCAGTACGTCTGGGCCCTGCGGGGCCCGGACGGTGCGGCGGTTTCGATCCCGCACGAGCCGAGACTCGTCACCGACAACATGCTCGCGCTGCGTGCGGCGGCGGTGCGCGGCGTGGGTATTGCGCAGTTGCCGACCATGATGGTGGTCGACGAACTGAAGCACGGCAGTCTCGTCAGGATCGTGCCCGACTGGGCCCCCCGCAGTGTCATCGTGCACGCCGTATTTCCATCGAGGCGGGGGCTGCTCCCTTCGGTGCGCAGTCTGCTCGACTACCTCACCACCCGCTTCGCAAGCCTGGACAAGGATTGATCACTACGGCGGCCGCAGCCCACCGCCACCCTGCTCGCGGCCTGCGGCGCTGCCGCGTATCATTCCGCGATGTCAACGATCACACTCGACGGCCGCTCCCTCACCCTCCAGATTCTCGCCAACGACGCCCGCAAGGCGCAGCCGTTCGTCCTCGCGCCCGATGCGCGCGTGCGGCTGGGTGAGTCCGCACGGCAGGTTGCCAGCGCCGCGCAAGGCGAAGCCGCCGTATACGGCATCAACACCGGCTTCGGCGCCTTCGCGAATCGACGCATCGAGCGCGGCGCGGTTGCCCAGCTGCAAGTCAATCTCGTGCGCAGCCATGCCTGCGGCGTCGGCGAGCCGCTGCCCGAGTGCGTCGTGCGCCGCATGCTGATCCTCAAAGCGAACAGCCTCGCGACCGGGTATTCCGGTGTGCGCCCGGAAGTGATCGATGCAATCCTGGCGCTGGTCGACAGGAAGGTCATTCCGGTCGTGCCGAGCCTCGGTTCGGTGGGCGCCTCGGGCGATCTGGCCCCGCTCGCGCACCTTGCGCTCGCGCTGATCGGCGAAGGCGAGGCACACCATCGCGGCCGCACGCTGAGCGGCGTCGATGTGCTGCACGCCGCCGGCATCGAGCCTCTCGTACTCGAAGCGAAGGAGGGTCTCGCGATCCTGAACGGGACACAGCTCTCCTGCGCGCTGGCGATCGAGGGGCTCTTCGCCGTGCAGAACCTGCTCGCTTCATCGATTGCGGCAGGCGCCCTCACGGTCGAGGCACTCGCGGGCAGTCACGCGCCTTTCGACGCCCGCATCCACGACGCGCGCGGCCTGCCGGGACAGATCGAAGTTGCGCACCGCTTTCGCACCTGGCTCGCCGACAGCGAGATCCACCGCAGTCATGCCGACTGCGACCGTGTGCAGGACCCGTACGCGGTGCGTTGCATGCCGCAGGTACTCGGCGCGTGTGCCGACACGCTCGCGCACGCCCGCTCGGTACTCGAGCGCGAGGCGAATGCCGCCACCGACAATCCACTCGTGTTCGGCGCCGACATCCTCTCGGGTGGCAATTTCCACGCCGCGCCGCTCGGCTATGTCGCGGACTTCATGGCGATCGCGGCAGCGGACGCCGTGTCGATGTCGGAGCGGCGCATCGACCTCCTCGATCGCCGCGTGAATCCGCGCCTCACGATGTTCATGGCGGATCATCCCGGGCTCGAATCGGGTTTCATGATCGCGCACGTCTCCGCCGCCGCGCTCGCGTCGAGCGTGAAGACACTCGCGCACCCGGCGTCGGTCGATTCGATTCCGACCTCGGCGGGTCAGGAAGATCACGTCAGCATGGCGCCCTGGGCCGGCGAGAAGCTGCTCACGATCTGCGAGCGCGCGGCCGCGGTGCTCGCGATCGAGTTCCTCGCCGCCGCGCATGCGATCGACGTGATGCGTCCGCTGCACACGAGCGGCAAGCTCGAGGCCCTGCACGCTCGCATCCGCGAGCGCGTGCCGTTCCGCCGCGAGGACCACCGCCTCGACCGCGACATCGCCGCGGTCAGCGAGCTCGTACGCAGCGGCGCGCTCGCCGCCTGAGCAGAGCCCGGCTGCGATCAGCCCACCCACACCCGCGCGTTCCGGAATAGCCGCATCCAGCCGCTTACGTCACCCGCATCGTCCGGGCGCCAGGAATTCTGCACGTAGCGGAACGACCGCTCCGGATGCGGCATCGTGAGCGTCACGCGGCCGTCGGTGCTCGTCACCGCCGCAATGCCGCGTGGCGAGCCGTTCGGGTTGGCAGGGTAACGCGACGCGACGGCGCCGTGGTTGTCGACGTAATGAAATGCGGTCAGGCCGGCAGCAGCGAAGTTGCTCTCGGCTTCGGCCGATGCGAACTCCGCGCGCCCTTCGCCGTGCGACACGGCCACGGGCAGACGCGACCCCGCCATACCCGCCAGCAGCACCGAGGGTGACGGTACGATTTCGACGAGCGAGAAGCGCCCTTCGAACTGCTCGCTGCGGTTCCTGATGAAGCGCGGCCAGTGTTCGGCGCCCGGGACGAGTGCCTTGAGCGCGGAGAGCATCTGGCAGCCGTTGCAGACGCCGAGCGTGAAGGTGTCCGGCCGCGTGAAATACGCCGTGAACTCATCTCGCATGCGGGAGTGGAAGAGGATCGACTTCGCCCAGCCTTCACCCGCGCCGAGCACATCACCATAGGAGAAACCCCCGCAGGCAATGAGCCCGCGGAATTCCCCGAGCGTGCGCGCGCCGCTCAACAGGTCGGTCATGTGCACGTCGTGTGGCTCGAAGCCGGCCCGGTCGAGCGCCGCGGCCATTTCGACTTCGCTGTTCACCCCCTGCTCGCGCAGCACCGCGACGCGCGGACGCGCACCGTGCGCAATGTGCGGCGCCGCGACGTCATCGTCGGGGTTGAAAGTGAGCGCCACCGTGAGCCCCGGGTCGGCGTCGTCGCAGCTCGCGGCGAACTCCTCCTCCGCGCACGCGGGCTCATCGCGCAGCCGGCGCATCTCGAAGGAGGTCCGTGACCACGCTTCCCGCAGCTCGCGCCATGCGAGATCGAGCCTCGCGCTACCCACATCGATGCGTACCCGCATGTCGGCCGCTGGTGCACCGATCTCGCGCACACAGTGCTCGAGGCCGTGCAGGCGCCATGTGACACGCAGCGCTTCGAGCGCCGCGGCACGCACCTGCAGCACCACGCCCGGCTCTTCGGCGAAAAGTTGCTCGACGGCCGTACCGTCCTGCCCGGGCAGGCTCACGTCGAGGCCGCAGTGACCCGCGAACGCCATCTCGGCAAGCGTTGCGAAGAGGCCGCCGTCCGACACATCGTGGTACGCGAGCACGTGGCCGGCGTCCCGCAGAGTGCACAGGGCAGCCGCGAAACTCACGAGGCGCGCGGGCTTGTCGAGATCCGGGCATTCGTCACCCAGCTCGCCGTGAACTTGCGCGAAGACCGATCCGCCGAGCCGGTGGCGCAGCCCATTGAGCGAGACGTGCAGCAGTCGCGTCGCACCGGCGTCGGTGCGAAGTTGCGGCGTCCAGGTGCGCCGCGCGTCCTGCACCGGCGCGAATGCCGACACGATCAGCGAGACAGGCGCGACGACGCTGTGGTCGGCGCCTGACGCCGGGTCATGCCATGCCGTCCTCATCGACAGCGAATCCTTGCCGACGGGGATCGCGATGCCGAGCGCGGGGCAGAGCTCTTCGCCCACTGCGTGCACGGTGGCGTAAAGCGCCGCATCTTCGCCCGGCTCGCCGCACGCCGCCATCCAGTTCGCCGAGAGGCGAATGTCCCGAAGCGCCGCGATGTCCGCCGCCAGGATATTGAGCACCGCCTCGCAGACCGCGAGGCGCCCGGAGGCCGGCGCATCGAGCACCGCCACGGGTGTGCGTTCGCCCATCGCCATCGCCTCGCCCGCGTATCCCTCGTAGTCCGCGAGCGTCACCGCGACATCGGCAACCGGCACCTGCCAGGGCCCGACCAACTGGTCGCGGCTCACGAGGCCACCGACCGTACGATCACCGATCGAGATGAGGAAGGTCTTGTCCGCCACCGCCGGAAACTGCAATACGCGCAGTGCCGCCTCGCGCAGCGCGGTTGCGTTCGTGATCTGCGCCGCCCCTGCGAGTGGCGCACGCGTCGGCGCGAGCGAGCGCACGTTGCGCAGCATCCGCGGCGGCTTGCCGAGCAGCACCTCGATCGGCATATCGACCACGTTCACCCCGGTGAGCCGATCGTGCACGATGAGTTGCCCGCTGTCGTCGATGTCGCCGATCACTGCGTACGGCGTGCGCTCGCGCGCGCACAGTGCCTCGAAGAGCGCGAGATCGTGCGGCGCGATCGTCAGCACGTAGCGCTCCTGCGCTTCGTTGCACCAGACCTCCATCGGCGTCATGCCGGGTTCGTCGCTCGGCACGTCGCGCAGTTCGATGCGCGCGCCGCGCCCGCTGTGCGCGACCACCTCGGGGACCGCGTTCGACAGACCGCCCGCGCCGACGTCGTGGATGAGGAGAATCGGGTTGGCATCGCCGAGCGCCCAGCAGCGGTCGATCACTTCCTGCGCGCGCCGCTGCATCTCCGGGTTGCCCCGCTGCACGGAGGCGAAATCGAGTGCTTCACTCGTCGTGCCGCTGCCGACCGAGGAGGCCGCGCCGCCGCCGAGGCCGATCAGCATCGCCGGGCCACCGAGCACCACGATCTTCGCGCCGACGGGTACCGCACCCTTCTGCACATGCATGCGACGCACGTTGCCGACGCCGCCGGCGATCATGATCGGCTTGTGGTAGCCGCGTACGCGCTGCGGCGGATCGCCGGCGGCGCGCAGTTCGAAGTTGCGGAAGTAGCCGCATATGTTCGGGCGCCCGAATTCGTTGTTGAATGCCGCCGCGCCGATCGGACCTTCGATCATGATGTCGAGCGCCGAGGCGATCCGGTCGGGCTTGCCAAAGGGCGTTTCCCAGGGCTGCGGCAGGCGGGGTATGCGCAAGTGCGACACCGAGAATCCAGCGAGCCCTGCCTTCGGCTTCGCACCGAGCCCGGTCGCGCCCTCGTCGCGGATTTCTCCACCTGCTCCGGTTGCTGCGCCCGGGAACGGCGAAATGGCCGTGGGATGGTTGTGCGTCTCGACTTTCATCAGGATGTCGATCGGCTCGACGCTGCGCTGGTAGGCGCCGCCACGCGGATCGGCAAACCAGCGCGCGCCCACCGTGCCCTCGATCACGGAGGCATTGTCGCGATACGCCGAGAGCACACCGCGCGGGCTGCGCGCGTGCGTATTGCGGATCATCGCGAAGAGCGACTTCGGTGCGGGCGCGCCGTCGATGATCCAGTCGGCATTGAAGATCTTGTGGCGGCAATGCTCCGAGTTCGCCTGTGCGAACATCATCAGTTCGACATCGGTCGCATCGCGCCCGAGGCGCTCGAAGGCTGCAACGAGATAGTCGATCTCGTCATCCGACAGCGCCAGCGCGAGCTCCCGGTTCGCGCGTGCGAGCGCGGCCCGGCCGCCGGCGCGCGGCACGGTGCGCAGCTGCCCCGGTGCCGCGCGGACGAACAGCGCCTCGAGATCCGCGGCTGCGAAGAACGCCGCCTCGGTCATCCGGTCGTGGAGCGGCGTGGCGAGCCGCTCGAGTGTGACTGTATCGAGCGCCTCGACACCCGCGATCCGGTACTCGATCGCCCGCTCGATCCGGCGCACGGCGGCGAGCCCGCACACCCGCGCGATGTCGGTGGCCTTGCTGGCCCACGGCGAAACGGTGCCCGGCCGGGGCGCAACGACCACGACGCGACCACCCGACACCGGCTCGCCCGTCAATGGCGCCCGCGGTCCGTAGGTCAGGAGCGTTGCGAGCAGGTCGCGCTCGGAAGGCACGAGTTCCCGGGCAACGTCGACGAGGTGGATGAAGCGCGCGTCGAGCGCGCACACGCCAGCCTCGAGCGCGCGCAGGCGTTCGAGCAGCTTCGTGAGTCGAAACGGGGAGAGTGCGGGAGCGCCCTTGAGTACCAGCATCGTGCGAGCGACTACTTTCGCGGTCCCTCGCTGCCCGGGGGCGGTGAATAAATGGGGCCGGGAAACTGCGTGACATTTCCGCCCTCGAGGGCCGTGATCTTGCTGACGCCCTGCTTCCTCACCTCATCGATCCGCAGAACCGAATGCAGCGGCAACCAGCTGCGCTTGACCCCCTCGAACTCGCCCTTCACCCGCTCTTCGGAGGGGTCGAGCACGACGGAGCTGCGTTCGCCGAACACCAGTTCCTCTATCTCTATGAATCCAAACAGGTTTCCATGATGCACCTTGCGGGCGTACACCTCGTAGACCTTGCCCTGATTCACGAACATGACTTTGAAAATGTGACTGGTTGCCATCGAGAAGGGGGCTGCACTTGTTAATTTAGACTTCCCATTATATGTCTGTACGGCCCTCCTCGTGGGTCCGTACCAACGGTCGTTTCATGGCGCTCAGACTGCGTGTCGTCAGCTCCCAGCGTCGCTCTCTCGGAGAGCGTGCCACGATCGTCTTCGGCGTGGGCGGCGGCACGATCGGCCGTGCGGCCGACAACGACTGGGTGCTGCCGGATCCGCTGCGCTATGTCTCGAGCTGCCACCTGCGCGTGCATTTCAGGAAGGGCCAGTGGCTCCTCGAGGACCTGTCCACGAATGGCGCTTATGTGAACGACGCGGAGCGGCCGATCGGCAAACACGGGACACACGTGCTCGCCAATGGCGACATGATCCGCCTCGGCGAGTATGAGCTGCTGGTCGCCGTCGATTCCGCCACCGATTTTCCGCCCACCGACAGCGCGCGAGTGGCGCTCGATGTGCTCGGTGCTGCGCAGGCCGACCCGGTCGCCACACATGGCGACCTCGGTGCCTCCCTCAACATGGCCTCACTCCTCGGCTCCGATGTGTCGCCGAGCGACAGCTTTCGGGCGGTCAACGCGTTCGGGCAGGCGGTGGTAACACCGCTCGATGCCGCGCGCGAAGCGAACAACGCGCGCCAGGCGGAAGCCGACGTGGTTTCACGGCGCATGGCACGCCTTGCGCGCGCGGCGCGCGCCCAGGAGGCCGCCCAGCCGGCAGCGCTCTACGACGTGCAGACGGGGCTCGCGGCTTTCTGCCGTGGTGCGGGCATCGACCCCGAGCGCCTTCCCGCGGACGCGCAGACGCGCATGCTGCATCTGGCTGGACAGGTGTTTCGCGAGGCGCTGCTCGGCCTCAAGGATCTGAGCCGCCACCACCACGAAGTGCGCAACAGCTACCGCATCGAGTTGCCCGCCGCCGCTGCCGACGAGCCGTTTCCGCTCGACCGCGGCGCTGTCGATGATCTCGTCACGAGTGTTCTCGCGAGTCACGACAGCCGGCGCATCGACGCGGTGCAGTGGCTGCGGGAGCGATTCGAGGACAGCCGCAGCCATGAGCGGGCAGCCGCAGCCGCATTGCGGGCCGCCTTCGTCGAATTCATCGACCGACTCGATCCCGCCGAGCTCGAGAGCCGCTTCGATCGCGCTCTGAAGAAGAGCAAGCTCACCGGTGGCCAGCGTGCGCAGTACTGGGACCTGTATGGCGATTTCTATCGCAACATCACCGAAATGCCGGCGAATCAGCTGCCGCATGTGTTCGTCGAGGCCTTTGCGCGGGCCTATGGCGAGGCACGTCGCGCCAGGCGCGATGGCAGCACATCACGGAACTGACTGCGCCTGCAGCGTCAGCAATTCGCTCACTCCGCTCCACAACACCTGCACCCCGATGCAGAAGAGCAGGAACGCCGACAGGCGCATGATGATGTTGGTGCCGGTGCGACCGAGCCACCGCGCAACGCGATCCGACCAGCGATAGAGCAGATAGACCAGCATGGCGATGCACAGGGCCGTCGCCGCCACCTCGACGACGAACGCCAGGAAATGCAGGTGGCCGATATCGCGCGGGCGGCTCGTACCGAGCGATATCGCGACCGCGATCGTGCCGGGCCCCGTGGTGAACGGCATCGCGAGCGGATAGAAGGCGATGCGGCGCACCGTCTCGCGCTCGACGAGCGCGGCCGCCGCGCTCTCGGCCGCGCGCTCCTGCAGCGGCGCAACATCATCGGGAGCGTTCAGCATCTTCCAGGCGGCAAGAGCGATCACGATGCCACCTGCCACGCGCAGCACCGGAATGGAGATGCCGAAGAACCCGAGCACATACGCCCCGATGTAGACCGAGCCGGTCACGATCGCAAAACTGTAGATCGCCACCCAGCGCGCCAGTTGCGCCCGGACTGCCGGCGTGTAGTGATCGGTCGCCAGCAGGAAAATGAAGCTGCCGCCGAGCGGATTGATGATCGAGAAGAGCGCCGGAAAGGCAATCAGGAAGAACGACACGACGCTATGTTACCGGAGTCGCGCCACGGCCGTTGATCGCGCTGCTCACCTGCAGCCGCTCCCAGGCCTCTTCGGCATTCGCCGCAAACCGGAACAATGCGAGATCCTCATCCCCCACCACGCGATGATCGGCGAGGGCGCGAAAATTGATCACCGAAGTCCAGTAAGCCTCATCGACGAGCACGGTCGGGATGCGCGGGGCCTTGTTCGTCTGCTGCAGGGTCAGGATCTCGAACAGCTCGTCGAGCGTGCCAAAGCCGCCCGGGAACACCACGAGTGCGTTCGCGCGCATTGCAAGGTGCATCTTGCGCATCGCGAAATAGTGGAAGCGGAAGGTGAGCTCGGGTGTCGACCAGGGATTCGGCTCCTGTTCCTGCGGCAGGGTGATGTTGAAGCCGATGGAGGGCGCGCCCGCCTCGGTCGCGCCGCGGTTGGCCGCCGCCATGATGCCGGGCCCGCCGCCGGTCGCGATCACGTTGTCGCGCTGGCAACCATCGGTGCGCAACGCCCCACCCTGTTCGGAGGCGATGCGCGCGAAGCGACGCGCCTCGGCGTACCAGACCCCCGCCTGGCCGCGATCGTGCTCGTGCGCACGCGCCGTGCCGAACACGACAATGGTCGATCGCACATGCCAGCTGCGCAGCACCTCCTCCGCCTTCGAGTATTCGAGCAGGAAACGCACGCCGCGCATCGAGTCGCCCAGCAGGTAACCCTGGTCCAGTGCCGGCAGGCGATACGAGGCCGATGCCATCTGCGCTGCGTTCGAGGGGGCGCTGACCGCGCTGTCGTCTGTCATGTCTGCACACCTTTGGCACGAAAGGCATGCAAGATACCTTATCCTTCGCGGCGACCATGACGCAGCTTCAATCCCCACGCATCCTGCTCGTCGACGATGATGCGAGCCTCGCGTCGATGCTCGGCGAGATCCTGCAATTGCACGGCTTTGAAGTCGCAGATGCCACGAGCGGCGAAGCGGCGCTCGGACAGGTCGCATCGAACCCGCCGGATCTCGTCGTGCTCGACGTCATGCTGCCGGGAATCAGCGGCTTCGAGGTACTGGCCCGCATGCGCCGCACCTCCGACGTGCCCGTGATCATGCTCACCGCGCGCGGTGCAGAAGCGGAACGCATCGCCGGGCTCACGGGCGGTGCCGACGACTATCTCGCCAAGCCGTTCAATCCGCTCGAGCTCGTGGCCCGCATCCGCGCGATCCTCAAGCGCGTGCCGACGCGCGCTCCCGCCACGGCCACCCGCAACGAACTCAGGTCGGGGTCGCTGCGCCTCGATCTCAAACGCTTCGAGCTTTCATCAGACGGTGGCGTGATCGCACTCACGCCGGCGGAAATGCGCGTCATCGAAGTCCTCATGCGCCACACCGGCGAAGTGCTGTCACGCAACGAACTCACGGAGTTCGCGCTGCAGCGTCCGCTCGAACCCTACGATCGCAGCATCGACACCATCATGAGCAAGCTGCGCCGCAAACTCGCTGACGCCCATGTCGACAATCCGCGCATCCGCGGCGTACGCAGTCACGGCTATGTACTCGACGTCGCCGGGGTGCCCTCTTGACGCTGCGCCCGCCCGGCTCGCCACTCTACTGGCGTCTCTTTCTCACGGTCGCGGCAGCGATCGTGCTGTTCATCGTGCTTGCACTCGCGACGACCGCCTTCCTCGTTTCGCACGAACTCGAAGGCTATGTACACGCCCGGCAGAGTCCCCTCGGTCGCGACGCGGCCAATGCCTTCACGAATGGCGGCACCGGGGGTCTGCGTGCCTGGCTCGAGCGCAGCGACACGGGCATTCCGGGCGACGTCACGATCTACGTGGTCGCTCCTGACGGCTCCGAGATTCGCGGCCGCGAGCTGCCGGGATGGGCTGCACGCACGATGCGCGCCATCGCGGCGCACGGTCCCGACGCACATCCCGACAACTACCGCCCCACGGTGCTTGCGCCGCAACTGATCGGACGCGACGGCGAGGTACTGTCGATGTTCGTGATGCCGCGCAATGTCGGCCCCTGGGGCAGCAGCACGACCACGCTCGCGCTGCTCGCGGTCGCGTTGCTCGTGATCGCCGTGGCCGCATGGCTGGTCGCACGCGCACTGACGCGACCCCTCATGGAGCTGCAGCTCGCCGTGCGCGGACTTGCCTCGGGACGGGTCGATGCGCGCGTGCCGACGCGTATCGCCGGGCGTGCGGATGAAATCGGCGCGCTCGCGACGGATTTCAACGCGATGGCGGACCGACTCGCGAACCTGCTCGAGTATCGGCAGCGGTTGCTGCGCGACGTCTCGCACGAGTTGCGCTCGCCGCTGACCCGCCTGCAGGCAGCCACGGTCCTCTCGGCGCACCGCAAGACTGTCAGCGAGCCCGACCGCGAGCGCATCGAGCGCGAGATACATCGCATGGACGTGCTGATCGGCGACATCCTGCGTTATTCACGCCTCGATGACGCGGCTGCGATGTCGCGACGCCTCGTGCGCCTCGATGAACTGCTGCGTGAGATCGAACAGGATGCCAGGATCGAGGCCGCCGGCGGCGGTGTCAGGCTCGCTTTGCGCTGCGCACCCGGACTGCTCGTAGTCGGCGACCCGGAGCTGCTGCACAGCGCTTTCGAGAACCTGGTGCGCAACGCCGTCAGGCACAGCGGCGCGGCTGGACTCGTCGAGATCATTGCCACGGCCGGCGGGGAGATCCAGGTCGAAGTCCTCGATACGGGCCCGGGTGTTCCTGCGGAATACCTC
Organism: Pseudomonadota bacterium; assembly: GCA_963204795.1. GTDB lineage: Bacteria > Pseudomonadota > Gammaproteobacteria > Steroidobacterales > Steroidobacteraceae > CADEFQ01. Next base: position 23,978 of record CAUJHX010000053.1, read on the forward strand.
GAGCGCATCTTCGAGCCCTGGTTTCGGGTCCCGCGCCCCGGCGCTGCAACAGATGCCCCGGCCGGCACAGGTCTCGGCCTCGCCATCGCGCGCCGTGTCTTTGCATTGCACGGCGGACGCGTGGTGGCAGGAAACCGCCCCGGGGGCGGTCTCGTGCTCGAAGTACGCCTGCCCGCGGCGCAGATCAGTTGAGACAGCCGACAGGCGGACACACCGGCCTCGGGCAGGCATTCCGGCGGCCGTTGACACACGGTTGACACACCCGGCGAGACACCCTGCCTAGACTTGCGTGCCATGGAGAGCCCCGATGACGCATGTCGTGACCGGAACCGGCCGAATGTATTGACTGCACGCTCTGCGTGCCGGAATGTCCCGTGAATGCCATCGCCGCCGAGTGGGACAACGTGGCAGCCAAACTGCAATATCTCGAGATGCCTGAGGAGAGAGTATGAACGCCGTGCCGAATGAAAGCACCGCCCCGCAGAGCGCCCTGAAGCGGTTGCTGTACCGGCCGCCCTACATCGGCCTCCTCGCCTTTGTGATCGTGTTCGTCGTGCAGGCCCTCGGGCACACGGTCATGATCCTGATGGAAGACATTTTCGGTGAGAAGTATGTCTTCCATTCAGCATTCGCGATGGGCCTCTTCGGCGCCGTGCTGCTGATCATCGGCATGCGCAGGACCAACGAAGTCTCGGCCACCTGGCTCGGGTTCTGGGCCGGCACATTCATGTGGACCGGCTGGATCGAGTTTTCCTTCGTCTGGTCGGCGCACACCCTCGGCGTGCCGGACCTGATGGACCCGCGTGTGCCGGGCGAGATCGCGACCAAGGCCGAGTATCTCGTGATGATGTCCTCGGTCGGCGTGATGATGTCGACGCTGGTGTACTTCCTCCTCAACAAGGAGACGAAGTGCAACATGTTCCTGTGGATCCAGCGTCACGGTCACCTGAAGACCGGCAAGCCGAACCCGGCGCACCAGCGCAATTTCGCGGCGATCACCTCGCTCGAAACGATCTACGTGCTCTGGTTCTGTTACCTGATGCTGCTGTTCATCTACGACGAAAACATTCTCGGTGACCACCATCCGGTGACCTACGTCATCTTCTTCCTGATGGTGATATGGGCGGCCTACCTGTTCCTGCGCCTGATGAAGTTCTGGAAGGTGACCACCGCGATCCGCTACGGCATCCCGACCGCGATCATCGGCTGGAACGCGGTCGAAATCGCCGGGCGCTGGCATCTGTTCACCGAGTTCTGGGAAAAACCCTGGGAATACGGCCTCGAGATGGGCCTTTTCACCGGCGGCCTCATCATTGCGGCCTGGCTCGCGGTACGCACGCCGGCGCACGTGAAGGCCGAACTGTCACGCCAGCAGATGGCGGCGGGCAGCGGGAACAAGGCGCCGGCGAAATAGTGGCCGGCGCCCTGCCCCGATGAGTCACCCGCAATACGAGACGGTACCGCTCGCGCGCGACGAGATCTCCCTGTGTGTGGTCCAGTCGCGCGTGCGCGCGGTCGATGCAGGGAACCGGGACGCGAGCCTCGGCGAGAATCTCGCACACATGCTCGAACTTCTCGACGCGGCCAACGGCTGGCTCGGACCGAAAAACCTCGTGATGTTCCACGAGTTTCCGCTCACGGGATTCGACGCGCGCTGGCGTCGCGATGAGTTGCTGAAGGTCGCCATCGAGATTCCCGGCCCCGAGACCGAGGCGATCGCCGCCCGTGCGAAGCGTTACGGGTGCTACGTCGTGTTCGGCTCGTATGCGCGCGATGCCGCGTGGCCCAACCACGTTTTGTCGATCACGACGATCATCGACGGCGAAGGCAAGATCGTCGGCCGCCACTGGAAGGCGCGCAACATCAAGGGACTCTTCGGCGGCGCGTTCGAAATCTTCACGACGACGATTTACGACGTGCTCGACCAGTACGTCGGGATGTACGGCCACGACGAGGTGGTGCCGGTGACGCGCACGCCGATCGGCAATCTCTGCACCACCTCGACACAGCTCGAGCCGGAGATCATCCGGGCGTTTGCGCTCAGAGGTGGGGAGATCATGCTGCGCACCGCGACGGGCGGTTTCGACGAGTACGACATTCGCGCCAACGCACGCTACAACCAGATGTACACCGCAATCGCGAACAATGCGATCTCGCCCGGCAATCCCGGGTCGTTCGACGACATCAGCTCCGGCGGCAGTGCGATTTACGGCCCCGATGGCGCGCAGCTCGCGAAAGCCAACTCGCCCGCCGAGGGCCCCGTTCTTGCGCGCATTCCGATCAAGGCCTTCCGCGACAAGCGGCGCCTGCCGAACATCCATCCGTCGCTGTACAGGGATCTCTACGCGAACTACGCGGAGGCCTTTCCGCCGAACCTCTATACGCACTACCAGCCGCTCGACGGCCGCGATGCGGCGCGCTATCTCGGCGACCGGAGCCTCTGGAAGAAGGGCTGAGACAGGGCGATTTACAGCCGATCAAGGACAGCATGATGGCTGCCACGGCCCTCGTCCATGGGCTGGGAATGGCGACCCGCAACCGGACCCACTTCGAAAAGTCCGGCGTCAGGGTGATCGATCCGTTGCACGCGCGATAGTTCCGGCGACTTCGCCGGACCGCGCGCATGACGGCGCCCCATTGCCCGACGCCGCACCAGCGTTGCCTTGCCGAGCAGCGACTCGATCAGCTCGACGGCAAACGCGGCCGTCTGGTTGCGCACGTCGAGCGCCGGATTGAGTTCCACTATGTCGAGTGAGCCGAGTTGCCCGGTATCGGCGATCATTTCCATGCACAGCTGCGCCTCGCGCCAGGACGGTCCGCCCATCACGGTGGTGCCGACGCCCGGTGCGATCTGCGGGTCGAGGAAGTCGACGTCGAAGCTCACGTGCAGGTGGGTCTGCCCGTCGATCCCGGCAAGGGCCTGCGACATCGTCTCGCGCATGCCGATCTCGTCGATGCAGCGCATGTCGAAAACTTCGAGGCCCTGCTCGTGCACGAAGCGGGCTTCCTCCGCATCGACGCTGCGGACACCGACGAGACGTAACCACTCCGGCCGGATCGCAGGCATCCCGCCTCCGATCGCCACGAGTTCCGGCGGACCGAACCCGCACAGACAGGCCACCGGCATGCCGTGCAGATTGCCGCTGGGGGAGATGGCTGCCGTATTGAAATCCGCGTGCGCATCGAGCCACAGCACGCGCAGCTTCCTGCCTCTCTCCCGGCAATGCCGTGCGACCGCGCTGATCGAACCGATGCCGATGGAGTGATCACCGCCGAGCACGATTGGCAGGCGATTCGAGGCGAGCTCCGCCAGCACAGCATCGTGCAGGCTGCGATTCCACTCGATGACCTCCTGCAGGTGACGATAGCCGCCGTTGCGCAACCCGCAGGGATTGCCGGGCCCACTCAGGTTCCCGCGATCGATCACCTGCATGCCGCGGTGGAGAATTGCCTCGCGGATGCCGGCCACCCGCAACGCCTCGGGACCCATCGACGCGCCGCGCGCGCTCGCGCCAACATCGGTCGGCACGCCGATCAAGCTCGCGGTGCGGACCGGCACGCGCGCGATCATGCCCTTGCCCGCTGCGCCATTGCCTGCCGACCCGAGAAGAGATCCTTGGGGTCGGCGAGCTCCGGCACCAGGTCGATTCGGGGTCGCACACCCCCCTGCTCGCGATTGAGCCGATACAGGTAGCGAAGTGTCGCGAAGTCCTCGAGCGCGAACCCCACCGAATCGAAGATCGTCACGTCCTGCGCCGTGATGCGGCCCCGCGCACGGCCGGTGAGCACGGCGCTCAGCTCGGTGACCGCAAGCCCTGGCTCCACCTGCTGGATCTCGCCCTCGATGCGTGCCTGCGGCTCGAACTCGACGAAGACACGCGCGTCGGCACGACGCAGGATGTCCGCATGCAGTTCGGTCTTGCCGGGGCAGTCACCGCCCAGCGCATTCACGTGCATGCCTGGCTCGATCGAGTCCGGCGTGAGGATGACTGCATTGCGCTTGTCAGCGGTTACCGTGGTCACGATGTCGGCCCCGCGCGCCGCGGCAGCGGCCGAATCGCAGCGCACGATGTGCAAGCCCGGCAGCCGCTGTGCGCGGAGATTACGCATGAGCTTGTCGGTCGCGCGTGGATCGGTGTCATGGACGCGCAGTTCCCGGATGCCGAGCATCGCGTGAAACGCAATCGCCTGGAACTCGCTCTGGGCACCATTGCCGATCAGGGCCATCGACCGGCAGGAAGGTCGAGCCAGTGTGCGCGCCGCAAGCGCCGAAGTTGCAGCCGTACGCAGCGCCGTCGCATAGGTCATCTCTGACAGCAACAGCGGGTAGCCGGTGTTCACATCCGCCAGCACGCCAAAAGCCGTGACGGTGAGCAGACCCTCGGCCGTGTTCTTCGGGTGCCCATTGACATACTTGAAAGAGTACAGCTTGCCGTCGGCGGTCGGCATCAGCTCGATGACACCGACATTGGAATGGATCGCGTGCCGGGCTGATTTCTCGAACTGACTCCAGCGCAGGAAATCAGCTTCGATCTCCTTGGCGAGTCCGGTGAGCAACCGCGCCACTCCCACGCGAGCCATGAGTGCCTGGATACGCTCGACACCGATGTAATCGACCATGAGGGCTTCTCCGGGGACCGTCCAGGCGCAAGTCTTGGCTCATGACGTGTCATTGAAAAGACAGATAATTGCTCAAATATGATGATTGCTTGATCATTTAGTGAGATTGAACTGTCATTTTGTGTAACATGCCTCAGCTGCGACGCGGAGCACCCATGGACGATACCGATCGCAAACTCATTGCCCTGCTACGCGACAACGCCCGCGCCTCGATCGCGTCCCTTGCCAAGGCATTGCGGGTCGCGCGCGGCACAGTGAGCAATCGCCTGGCGCGACTCGAAAAGAGCGGCGTCATCGTCGGCTATACGCTGCGCCTGCGTCCCCAGGTCGAAGAGCAGCACATCCGTGCGCTCATGACGGTGCTCGTCGAAGGCAATCGGACCGAGGCGGTGATCCGGACGCTGCGGGGCGATCCGGCCGTGAGTGCGCTTTACACCACCAACGGTCGCTGGGATATCGTGGTCGAGCTGCGCGCCGACAGCCTCGAAGCCTTCGACCGCGTCCTCGCGAGAATCCGTCTGGTCGAAGGCATCTCGAGCACGGAGACCAGCCTTCTGCTGTCAACCTACAAACTCTGACCCCGAAGTAAGCTATCTTTACCATCATGGTACAGGTAGCAATCGGCCTCTATGGCCTGCAGAAGTGGTTCGGCGGTGATTTCGCGCCGGTTGTGGATCTCGCGCGCCGTGCCGACGAGGCGGGCGTCGATCAGGTGAGCCTCACCGATCACGTGGTGATGGGCGAGAATCTCGGCAAGTATCCCTACGGGCGGTTTCCTTCCGGGCTCGATTTCCCCTGGTTCGAGCCGCTCACCGTGCTCGCGGCAATCGCCGGAGCGACCGCGAGGATCCGGCTCTCGACCGGCGTGCTGATCGCACCGCTGCGACCCGCCGTGCTGCTCGCCAAGCAGCTCGCGACGCTCGATGTGATGTCGCGCGGGCGCGTGAGCATCGGGCTCGGGCTCGGGTGGCAGAAGGAGGAGTACGATGCCGCGGGCGTGCCCTGGGAAGGCCGCTACACGCGCCTCGAAGAGCAGATACGTGTCTGCAAGCTCCTCTGGAGCGAAGCCCCAGCAAGCTTCAAGGGCAGCACCGTGAATTTCGAGCGCATCCATGCCTGGCCGCGCCCGGTGCAGAAGGGCGGCGTACCCGTCTGGCTCGGCCTTGCACCGAGCGAGCGCAACATCGAGCGCATCGCGGAGCTGGGCGACGGCTGGATTCCGATGGAGAGGGATCCCGAGCTGCTCGCCGGGCACATCGGCCGACTGCGCAAGGCCTTCGTGGCGCGCGGTCGCGACCCGCAGGGCCTCGCAGTGCGGGTCGTGCTGGGCGCGGTATTTCGCGCCGACGGCACACCGGACCTCGATGCGACGCTCGCTGCGGTTCCGGCGCTGGTCACCGCCGGGGTCACCATGGTGGAGGTCCTGCCACTCGTATTCTGCCGCGGCCCCGAGGACTTCGACGCCTTCTGCCAACGCCTGGTGGCGGCGAGAGGCGACGCTGCGGCATGAGCACGCTGCCGGAGGTGTTCGCCGACGAAAGGGCGCTGCGCAACCTGGTGCTGCTGTATGCGCGCGCCGTGGACCGCAACGATCCGGCACTCTTCGAGTCGCTTTTCGTCGAGGACGCCTTGCTCGAGGGGCCCGGATTTCGTGCCGCCGGGCTCGATGAGATCCGTGCGATACCCGGCAGCCTCGTGCAGAAATTCAACGGCACGATGCACTGCGTGTTCAACCAGACCGTCGAAATTGCGGGCGACACGGCACAAGGCGAGACGTACTGCATCGCCTATCACGGCATCCGCGGCGAAGACGGCCGCCCGATGACCCTCGACTGGGCGATCCGCTACCAGGACCGCTTCGCACGCCGCGGACCGGAGTGGCGCATCGCCTATCGTCGCCTCGTCGTGGAATGGACTCGCACCAGTCCCGTGGAGCTCTTGCCGGTCAGATAACCGCCCTACGGGAAGTGCAGCGCGCGGTCGCCCTGCCCGTCCCGGATCCGGGTCGGCAGCCCGATCCGGTTCAGCAGCCCGAGAAATGGCTTCGGCGGCAATTCTTCGACGTTGACCATCTTCTTCACGTCCCATGTGCCGTCCGCGATCAGCATCGCTGCGGCCGCCGCGGGTACGCCGGCGGTGTAAGAGATCGCCTGGCTGCCGACTTCCGCGAAGCTCGCCTCGTGATCGGAGATGTTGTAGATGAACACCTCGCGCGGCTCGCCGCACTTCACGCCTTTGACCAGATCGCCGATGCAGGTCTTGCCGGCGTAGCCCGGCGCGAGGGACGAAGGATCGGGGAGCACCGCCTTGACGACCTTGAGCGGCACGACCTTCTGGCCTTCCGCCGTCGTGATGGGCTGCTCCGACAGCAGGCCGAGGTTCTTCAGCACGGTGAAGACGTTGATGTAATGGTCGCCGAAACCCATCCAGAAGCGGATGTCCGGCGCGTCGAGGTTGCGCGACAGCGAGTGGATCTCGTCATGACCGGTCAGGTAGGCCGCGCTCGCGCCGACTACCGGCAGGTCCCAGACCTTCTTCACCTCGAACATGCGGTTCGACGTCCATTGACCACGCTGCCAGGACCAGACCTGTCCCGTGAACTCGCGGAAATTGATCTCCGGATCGAAGTTGGTCGCGAAATAGCGTCCGTGGCTGCCGGCGTTGATATCGATGATGTCGATCGAGTCGATCCGGTCGAAATACTCGTCGCGCGCGAGTGCCGCATAGGCGTTGACGACACCCGGATCGAAGCCGGCGCCGAGGATCGCGGTGACGCCGGCACGCGCGCACTCCTCGCGGCGCTTCCATTCGTAGTTCCCGTACCACGGCGGGGTCTCGCAGATCTTGAGCGGGTCCTCGTGAATCGCCGTGTCTATATAGGCTGCCCCGGTCTCGATACAGGCCGACAGCACCGACATGTTGACGAATGACGCGCCGACATTGATCACGATCCGGCTACCCGTCGCCCTGATCAGCGCGCTGGTCGCCGCAACGTCCATCGCATCGAGCGCGTGCGCTTCGATGACGCCATCGACCTCCATGCTGCCCTTCTCGCGTACCGAATCGACGATCTCCCGGCATTTCACGACAGTGCGTGAGGCGAGATGGATGCCACCCAGCAGACGATTGTGCTGTGCGCACTTGTGCGCCACCACGCGGGCGACTCCGCCAGCGCCGATGATCAGGACATTGCTCTTCATTTCCTGCGTGAACCTCCAGTGGTGACTACCAGGCGAGGGCGATGCCTCAGGACAGGCTCGCCCTGAAATCGTCATACGAGAAACTGCGCTGCAGCGTGATGCGCCCGTCGGGTTCGCGCACCGCGATCGAGGGCATGCGCACGCCGTTGAACCAGTTCTTCTTCACCATCGTGTAGCCGGCAGCATTGGCGATTGACAGCCGGTCGCCCACGGCGAGTGGCTGCGCGAAACGGAACTCGCCGAAAACATCACCGGCGAGGCACGACTTGCCGCAGATCATGTAGACATGCGGACCGGCATCGGGCTCGATGCGCGCACTTTCGCGATAGATGAGCAGGTCAAGCATGTGCGCCTCGATCGAGCTGTCGACAATCGCGATGTGCTTGCCGTTGTACAGCGTGTCGAGGACGCTCACCTCGAGCGTCGTGCTGCCGGTGACGGCAGCCTCGCCGGGCTCGAGATAGACCTGCACACCGTGGCGCGCCGCGAATTCGCGCAGCCGGCGGCAGAAGGCGTCGAGCGGATAGTTCGCGTCGGTGAATGCGATGCCGCCGCCGAGGCTCACCCACTCGAGCCGGCCGAGCAGCGCACCATAACGCGTCTCGATCTGCGCGAGCATGCGATCGAACAGGCCGAAGTCACCGTTCTCGCAGTTGTTGTGGATCATGAAACCGCTGATCCGGTCCATCACCGACTCGATGCGCGCCGGGTCGGCTTCGCCGAGCCGGCTGAAGGGGCGCGCCGGATCCGCCAGATCGAAGCTCGA
>CAUJHX010000054.1 GCA_963204795.1 Pseudomonadota bacterium
TGCGCACGTCCTCGTCCTTCGGCGTATGGTCGATCACGTCTTCGCCGATGAACTCGAGGCTGTCATCGGCGCTGTCGAGCTTGGCGACCCGCACGCGGCCGGCGGGCAGGGGCATGCCGAGGCCACGCGCCTGGTCATTGCGAAACTCAAGGTAGACGTCGACCTTCCTGTTGGCCGCTGTGCCGTAATCGCGATCGGTGTACGGGCCGCCCCAGGGACCCACCTCCGGCGCGCCGTAGTACACGAGCACCTTCTTCGCTGGCACCGCCCGCGCTTCGTCGAACAACTCGATCTGCTTGGTCGAATTGTCCGGCAGCGTGGTGCGGCGCCCGAGCGTGTAGAGGTGGAACTCGAAGAACGCTTTTTCCTCAAAGCCCCCACCGGCATCGGCCGCCGCCATCTCCATCGCGCGCTTTTGCAGGTAGACACGCTGCGGCGGCTCGGCGCGATGCACGTCACCCGCAATGAGCTTGAGGCGCGCGTCCTCATAGCTCGCACCCGACTGGTTGACGATGCTGACCCAGGCGCCGAGGTCGACCGTGCCGTGGTTCGCATCCTTGCCTTCCTTGAAGACGAGGTTGTAATCGGCCCACCAGGTAATGCCGCCCGTCTGATAGGTCACGCGCGTGCGGTGCTCGCCGGCGCGCGCCGTGGTGAGGTCCCACACGAGGGTCGGACGCGTGATGAGTCCGCCCGGCAGTTCCGCAAAGTGCACGGCGCCGTACTCGCGCAAAGCGTGGATCGAGCCGTCAGCCCCGCGTATGACGAGACCATCGCCCGCCGAGAGCAGCGTGCCGCTCGTCGCGGGGCCGGCATCGCGTCCCGTTCGATCGACCGTGACCGGCCGGTCGATGTAGCGCTGCAGGAGCTTGTCCATGCCGATGAGATCGAACTGGTAGTTCTGCTCGAGCACGCGTGTCACGGGATCGGTGAGCGACTGGAAGCTCACGGTCGTGGGGTCGATCAGCGCCGCGACGTCCGTGAAGCGCACCGTCGAGCGGCCCGCCGCGAGCTTCATCGTGCGCGTGTCGCGCACCATCGCGTATCCGGGCACGGCCATGCCGTTCGGTACGCCGCCGCCCGGAATGGGCCGGTAGAGCTCGACTGGCACCGCGCCCGGCCGTGCCGAACTGTAGATCGTGAGAGCCGTGCCGCCCGGATCAGCGGCCTGCGCGCCCGCCGCCAACGCGAGACCTGCGGCGAGCAACGAAGGGGTCAGGAAAGTACGAGGCATCGAGAGCTCCTTGGGTCCGGTGCGATATGGTTCCCGAAAATGCGACGCGTGTCGCGCTTTCCGGGCGGGTTTGACAGAAGTGTGAGCAGTACCCGGCGTATGAACGGCTGTGCGGGCAGGATGGGGTTATGGATGCCGCTTCCCAGCTCCTGCCGGACGTTCCCCTCACCGACGCCCAGCCCACGCGGGCTCCCCCCGCGCCCACGTCACCCGCAATGCCCACGGCGTCGCCCACCATGGACCGGGAGTTCATTGAGCGCAACCAGATCGTCGAGCGCTATCTCGCAGGGCGCCTGCCGCCGCGCGGCGCGCTCGAATTCGAGCGCTTCTGTGCACAGCACCCGGACCTGCTCGACTCCATCGGCCTGCCGGCCCGCGTGCACGCCGGGCTGCGGCTGCTCGAAGCGGGTGGCAAGCCGGAACCCTGGGCCGAGAAGAAGCGGCCCGTCTGGGAGAAGCCGCCCGTCCTGATCAGCTTCGCCGCTTTCGCCGTGGTGCTGCTCGTGACCTCAGCCGTGCTCGCGATGAAGATCGGCGGGCGCGACACCCGGATCGCAGCGCTCGAGAAGCGCATCGCCGAACAACCTCTGTCACCGGCCACCTCGACACGCACGATCCAGCTCGTGCCCGCGCGCGGCGGTCCGACCAAGGCACCTGCAGTCATCGTCGGGGGCGGCCCGGTGCAATTCGCGGATATCAAGGTGGACCTCTCGTGGTCGAAGTTCGCGAATTTCCGCATCACGATCGACCGCGAGGATCAGGGCCGGGCCCTGGTGCTGCACAATGTCGAGAAGGACTCCAATGGCCACGTGCGCTTTGCATTCAACACGTCGGCACTCGGCCCGGGCAACTACGACCTGACGTTCCAGGGACTCACCTGGCGCGGCGAACCCGTCGCGCAGGCCTGGGCGACGATCGGCATTCAGCGCTGAAGCACGACCTTCTCGATGAGATGCGGCGGTGTTGCGCGCGGATCATCCGGCGCGCGGCGCGGCACCCGGTCGATGCCGATCGCGAAGATCGTCAGGGTGCCGTCCGGACCAAAGTGCATCCGTAGCCACTGCTTGTAGTCCTGGATCCGCAGCGAGGAGAACGCCTCGTTCGAATGGCGGCCGAAGACCTGCACCGAAATCAGAAGATAGAGGCCGAGCAACACGCCTCCGACCACGCCTCCACACGCGAAAATGAGCGCCCCCGCAATCAGGAGCTGCGCGATGCCGCCATACTCGAGCCCGAGCAGTTCCGTCGTGATGCGGGTCGCGAGCCAGGCGAGTACCAGAGCCGCAAAGAGGTGTGCCACGGCGTGGCTCACGCCACCGATGACCCGATACCAGCGTTCATGTGTGTCGGTGAAGAACACGAAGCCGGCCATCACGGCGAGCAGCCAGAGCCCGTTGACGGGATCGCGCAGTGCGGCGCCGAAGCTCGCAGCGGCAGCGTCACCAAAGCTCGCGAGATCGGCGGGCCCGAGGCTCGCCGACGCAAACCACGCCGAGAGCGCGTAAAGCACGGCCGGCAGGACGAGGCTGTGCGGATTGAGCCGCGGGAACTTCAGGTTGCGCCACGCGAGGCGCCGTGACGTGGCCCGGTCCGGGTAGATTGCGCGCTCGACGAAGCCCTCTCTCAGGTCGCGCGTGCGCGGCGCGTGAGTCGGGTGCAGGAAGGCACCGCCGCCACCGGAGACGATCTTCTGCACGCCCGCGGCATTCTCGTGCCTGCGATAGTGATGCCAGTCCCCGGTCACGAAGGCGCGCACCGGCCGCTCGAGAATCTCACGCTCGAGCGTCGTCAACATCCCGCCGCCGTAGGCCCGGTGCGCGGGGTAAGACTCCTCGAGGAGCCACTGCGGCTCGGGCACACAGAGAACGACCTGCGCATCGGGACTCATCGCAGCCGCGACGCTCCTCAAGTATTGCACCTGCGGTTCATCGAGTTCGGCACCGAGCTGCAGGTCGATCGCGACGAGCCACCATGGGGCAGGCAGCTTCAAGGCGAAATAGCTGCGAGTCTGCCGCGTGCGGCAGCCTGCGAACCCGCGTTCCGGCCGGCAGAACGTGCGCGAGAACGCCACGAGACTGTCGAACCAGTCGTGATTGCCGGGCACCGCGAACAAGTCCGGTCGCGTGCCGTGCGCCTCGAACGCGACCCGGTACGGCCACTCGGTGCGCCACGCGTAAGCATCGCGCGACGGCCACGGGTACACCTCGTCTCCGCCGAAAACGAGTACGTGCCCACTGCGAGTTGGCTCGATGGCCCCACCCGCTTTCGTCGCCACCTCGAGAACCGGGCGAGCGAGGGCGTCGGCAATCGCGTGCGTGGGGTTCCACCCGTCGCCGATGTCGGCAACGTAGTCGATCCACAGGCCTTCATCGCCTGCCGTCGAGTAATCGAAGCAACCTTGCGGCTGGCTCGCAAGCGCCTCGACGAGCCTCGAGTCGGAGTGGCGCCCGAAGACATTCGCGGTGGCCATGTGTACCGCGGTCTGTGCGAGCACAGGCGGGTCGAACCAGCCGACCATCTTCGCCTGCTTGCGTGGTGGTTCCATCAACCTCTCCGCAAGGTGAGCAGCGGGGATTGGTTCACGACCGAGCGCGTTGCAAGCCAACCGCCCCCGGCGACGAACACGGCACCCGCAGCGAGTCCCCAGAGCCAGACCCGGATGTCGAAGTGGTAGGTCACATCGAGAACATGACGCGCAACGAGATACCCGGCAAGGCTCGCGCCGATCGCGGCAAGTGTCCCCGCGAGCAGCCCCAGCGTGACGAACTCAGCGAGCACGCCCGCGCGCACGGTACGACGGCTGGCGCCGAGAGTACGGAGCATTGCGCTCTCGAAGCGGCGCTCGTCGCGGCTCGCCTGCACGGCCGCGAGCAGCACCGTGAAACCCGCGAGCAAGGTGAAGAGGAACACGCTCTGCACGGCGACAGCGGCCTTGTCGATGACTCCGCGCACCTGCGCCAGGATGCTGTCCAGATCGAATACCGACACGCTGGGGAAGCGCTTGACGAGCTGTGCCATCGGCCGCGGTTCGCCAGGCGCGAAGTAGGCGCTCGTCATCCAGGTGCCCGCAGTGGCGTCCAGCAGTCCAGGTGGAAAGACGAGGAAAAAATTCGGCTGAAAGCTGTCCCATTTCACTTGCCGGACACTGGCGACCTGCACCGTGAACGACTCGCCCGCAACATCGAAGGTGAGTCGGTCACCCAGCTTCAGGCCGATCGAATCCCGATACTCCGTCGCGATCGACACGAGCGGCTTGCCTGCATCTTCCGGACGCCACCACCGGCCCGCGACGATCTCGTTGTCGGCGCC
>CAUJHX010000055.1 GCA_963204795.1 Pseudomonadota bacterium
ACGTCTGTCCCCAGCACGACAACTCCCCTGGAGGGCATGTTGAAGAACTCCGCAGCCTGCGTGCTGCGTCGCTGCATCCACGCGAAGAAGCGCATGCGTAATCCCGCGAGCCCCGTGCGGGGCCGCGGCCGAACGAAGTGCCAGCCGAGAAACCATGAGACTTCGTCAGCGAACACTTTGAGCCCGCGCGGCCGGCAGCGGCGCAGCGCTTCGCGTGCATCGGGCGTCTCCATGAACCCGAAGCGCGCGTGCAGCAGGTAGACGCCCTCCTGCAGAGTCTCGATCCGGACACGGTCGGCGGGATCCTGGCGCGGCGTGCGTGTGATCGTCATGTTCATGATCACGATCTGTTCGTGTGCGATGCGATTGTGCTCGAGATTGCGGATGAGCGCGGAAGGCACGACGCCGGTGTGGCTCGCCAGAAAAATCGCGGTGCCGGGCACACGCGTCGCCCCCGCAAGCAGTTTCGGCAGTTCGCTGAGCGGCACGGCCTGCCGCGCGAGTGCCTGGCGCAGGCGCTGACGACCCTCGCGCCAGGTCCAGAAAACGCCGAACAGCAAGGCCGCGAGCGCCACCGGAACCCAGCCGCCGTCGTCGAGTTTCGTCATGTTGCCGAAGGCAAACGCCAGGTCCACGAGCAGCAGCACACCGAATACCAGGCCCGTGAGCGTAAGGGGCCAGCGCCATTCGGTGCGCGCGACAACTGCACCGAGCAGCGTCGTCACGAGCATCGTGCCGACGACTGCCGCACCGTAGGCGCCCGACAGGGCATCCGAGGAACCGAAGCCGAGCACGAACAGGGCCACCGCGATGAGGAGCAGCGCGTTGACGACAGGCACGTAGATCTGTCCGAGTTCGAGCGCCGAAGTCTGCAGCACGCGCATGCGCGGCAGAAGGTCAAGCTGCACGGCCTGGCGCGTGACCGAGAAGGTGCCGGTAATGACCGCCTGCGAGGCAATCACGGACGCAGCAGTCGCGAGCAGCACGAAGAGCGGCAGCAGCTGTGGCGGCACGAGGAAGAAGAGCGGGTGCGCGATCGACTCGTGATGCGACAGCAGCTGCGCTCCCTGGCCGTAATAGTTGAGCATCAGCGCTGGCCACACGAAGCCGAACCATGCAATGCGTACCGGGCGCTTGCCGAAATGGCCCATGTCGGCGTAGAGCGCCTCCCCGCCGGTCAGCGCGAGAAATACCGCGCCGAGGATCGCAAACCCGAGACCGGGGTGACCCGTGAGGAGCCAGATCGCCCAACGTGGATCGAGTGCCGCAAGAACCGAAGGTCCACGCACGATGGCGATGAGTCCCGATACGCCGAGCGCGACGAACCACAGGAACATGATCGGCCCGAAGAGCCTGCCGACGCGTTCGGTACCACGACGCTGGATTGCAAAGAGGACCATCAGTATGGCGAGCGTCACGGGTATGACGGCGCGCGCAAACCCGGGGTCGAGGAGCTCCATGCCCTCGACGGCGCTCAGCACCGTGATCGCCGGCGTGATCAAGGCGTCGCAATAGAAGAGCGCGGCGCCAGCGAGCGCCAGCGCGGCCACCCATGGCGCCTGTCGTGCCAGCGGATTGACGTGCTTTTGCACCAGAGCAAAGAGCGCCAGGATGCCGCCCTCCCCCTGGTTGTCGGCACGCAGCATCAGGGTCACGTACTTGAGCGTAACGACAAAAAAGAGGCTCCAGCTGATGAGCGACAACACGCCGAGCACCGCGCCCACATCGCCACCCGGCGCGCCCGTCGCATCGAGCGACACCTTGAGCGCATAGAGCGGGCTCGTGCCGATGTCACCGAAGACGACACCGAGCGCGCCGACCAGAGTCGGGAGCGTAGTGCGGTTGTCACTCATGTCAGCTGGCGTCGACGGAACCCAGCCAAGGCCGGGTGAGTTCTTCCGACACGGCCCAGAGCTTCGCGGCGAGCGCCGCATCCTCCATGCGACCGCCCGGTATCTCCGGGTTGCAGTTGATGAAGTAGCGTCCGCTCACGCCTGCGAGGCGCGGATTCGTCGCGACGTAGCACTGCGTCGCAGCGCCGGCAGGTATGCTTTTCATGAACGACCAGCCTATCACTTCGCTCAGCAGCTTTTTCCAGCGGGGAAAATGGCGGCCGAGATTCGTCCTGATGATGCCGGGATGCACCGAATTTGACGTCGCGCGCGTGCGTCCGAGGCGGCGCGCAAGCTCCAGCGAGAAGAGCCCGTTGGCGAGCTTGCTTTGCCCGTACGCGCGGTTCGGGTCGTACTCGCCACGCTCGCCCGAGAGATTGTCGAACTCGATACCCCCGGGCGGCGCCCACAGATAGCCGCGGCTCGAGACGACGACGACGCGACCTTGCGGCGCGGCGACCACCCTGTCCAGCAAGCGGTTGACGAGCAGGAAATGCCCGAGGTGATTGGTGACGAAGTGCTTCTCGAGCCCGTTCACCTGCTCGAGTTGCGGGAGTGCCATGATGCCCGCATTGCAGACGAGCATGTCGAGCACCACTCCCTCGCGTCGCACCGCTGCCGCGCAGGCGACGACCGAGTCGAAATCCGTCAGCTCGAGCGCGAACGGTGTGGCACGATCGCCCGCCGCCGCGCAGGCCGCGGTCGCCTTCTCGAGTGTGCGCGCCGTACCGAGCACGTGCGCCCCGCGCAAAGTCAGCACGCGCAAGGTCTCAGCGCCAAGACCCGAGTTGACGCCGGTGACAAGCGCGACCTTGCCGGACAGGTCGAGCCCTGCCGTGACCTCCTCCGCCGTCGAGTCTGCACCGAATGGGCCGACGGGCACGCCCGCAGGGCGATCGGGCCCGCCGCGGTCGCGCACGGCCCGCTCCGCGACGAGCGCTGCCACCCCCGCCGCGGCCGCAGCGCCTGTGACGATCAACACCTTGCGACGATTCATGTCAGATCTGACTTTCCATGAAGGGCAAGAAACCCGCCAGCCAGACCGTGAACCGCTGCCACCAGCCCGTATCCGGCTCGCGATCGTAGCGCAGCTCGCGCCCCCCCGGTTGCTCGCCTGTCCAGACAAGAGCATCGGAACGCCCGTTCATGCCGTCGCGCAACGTGACCGCGTAACTGAAGGCCTTGCCGCTCGCAAGATCGAAGAGCGCGGCTGCCTGGCGCGCGAGACCTTCGCTTTCTATCAGGAGGCCGACCTCGGTGTTACGCTCGATCGAACGGGGGTCGAGATTCAGCGAGCCGACGAACAACAGGCGGCGGTCGATCACCAGATACTTCGCGTGCAGGCTCACGTACTCCGAGCCGAACCTGCGCCGGCCCTCGCGTCGGGTGGCAAGCTCCGACAGCGCGCGCAGTTCGTGCAGGCGCACGCCGCCGCGCAACAACGGCGCGCGATAGCGCGCGTAGCCACTGTGCACGATGCCGACATCGTTCGCGGCGAGCGAATTGGTGAGCACCGACACCGCAACACCATCCTTCACGAGCCCTGTCAGTGCTTCGACGCCACGATCACGCGGCACGAAATAGGGGGAACTCACGAGCAGTTCATGCGCAGCCCCCGAGGCCTGCTCCCGCAGGCGCTGGATCAGAAAGGCACGGGGTTCGCCGCCCGCCCTGCCCGCTTTCGCCGGGCTGTCCGCCAGTACCCGGGCCTTGCCGGTCTCGAGCGCGAG
This sequence comes from Pseudomonadota bacterium, assembly GCA_963204795.1. Classification (GTDB taxonomy): domain Bacteria; phylum Pseudomonadota; class Gammaproteobacteria; order Steroidobacterales; family Steroidobacteraceae; genus CADEFQ01. The sequence goes on from CAUJHX010000055.1 coordinate 3,623, forward strand.
ATTCCGCGACGCCAGCTGTCCGGCAATCACCGAATTGCCGAGCGCCTGCACGTAGGCGGAATCGCGCATGGTCTCGCGATGAGTGGCGAGCGCAGCACGGAGGGACGCGAGATCCGCCGCGGTTGGCACGTGGTCCATGAGTCCCGCGGCGGGCACCGCCCACTCACTGTTCCAGTATTCGTCAAACGAAGCGGAGGCCTGCGCCGCAACGGGCCCGGCGGCGAGCACATCGAGATCACGGAAGTTCATCCGGGTTTCGAGGTCGAAGTATTCGTCGCCGATGTTGCGACCGCCGATGATCACCGCGTGATTGTCGGCCACGTACAGCTTGTTGTGCATGCGGTGGTTCAGGCGCCGGGGATCAAGCAGGAAATTGAAGGCTCGCGCCAGCGGCCCGCGGCGCCGGGTCCACGGATTGAAGAGTCGCACTTCGATGCGCGGATGCGAGTCCAGAACCGCGATGGCGTGATCAGCCGGCGAGGCGTAGATATCATCCAGCAGGACGCGCACCCGTACGCCACGGTCCGCCGCGGCGAGCACTTCGCCCGTGAGCAACCGGCCGGTGTCGTCGGCGTTGATCATGTAATACTGGAGGTCGAGTGTGCGGCCAGCCGAACGCGCGAGCCACACGCGCGCAACGAAAGCACCGACACCGTCGGGCAAGAGCCGGAAGCCGGAATCGCCGGCGGCCCACGTCACCCCCGGAAACAGCTCGTGAATGGCTGTCCTGCCCCCATCCTGAATCACCGTCGATGCCTCGCGCCGCCAGTCGGGATCGAGTGTCTGACAGCCCGCGAGCAGCAGTGCAGCAAGACATGCCGGCCTGATCGCGAGCAGGGAGTTGCCCTTGGACATCGTCGGCGGACACACTAGCGCATCCCAAACGAGGTTGCGACAGGGTGATCCACACTCCCGGCGATGCACAGGATCTGTTGCGTGAGGCGCAGGAAATCGCGCAGCTCGGCAACACCGAGTTCTTCGTGCCGGACAATGGCGTCAACTACTGGTCGCCGCAGGTGTATCGCATGCTCGGCGTCGATCCGTCCGAATCGCCGTCCCACGTGCGCATCTTCGCGGGCCTGCACCCCGAGGATCGCGACCGCTGCCTGATAGCCTGGTCACGGGCGATCCGCGGCACCGGCCGGCTCGAACTGAGCTACCGCTTCGTCCGCGCAGACGGTGTCGTGCGGCACATCGAGGCCCGTTACCGCCTCTCGCGCGCGGAGGGGGGCAGCCTGCGGGCAGCCGGCACGCTGCACGACGTCACCGAGCGCAAGACGGCCGAGGAGGCTGCGCGGCGCGCGCAGGCGCGGCTCGACGAAGTCGGGCGCCTCGCGACACTCGGTGAAATCGCCGCCGGCATTTCGCACGAGCTGAACCAGCCGCTCGCCGCCATCTCGAACTACGCGCGGGCGTGCGAGCGGTTGCTCTCGACGCCGCACCCCGACATGCCGGAGGTTGCCTCAGCGCTCGGCGAGATCGCTGCACAGGCGATGCGCGCCGGGGAAATCATCCACCGCCTGCGCGGCATGATCCGCCATCGCGAGACCCATCGCACCGTGATCGCCCCCAATGACCTCATTCGCGACGTGATGTCGCTCCTTGAAATGGACGCGCGGGCATCCCGCAGCGCCCTGCGACTCGATCTCGCACCCAGCCTGCCCTTCGTGCTGGTCGACGGCGTGCAGATCGAGCAGGTCATCGTCAACCTGGTGCACAATGCGGCCGAGGCACTCATCAACGCAGGCGAGATGGCGGGTGAAATCACCGTGCGTACGACCTTGGACGACGCGGGGCAGGTCGAGGTGAGCGTGTCGGACAATGGGCCGGGGCTGGCGCCGGGTGTCGAAGCGCGGGTCTTCGAACCCTTCTTCACCACCAAGACCGAGGGTACAGGCCTTGGTCTTGCGATCAGTCGCTCGATCCTCGAGGCACACCGCAGCCAGCTTTCCTACCAGGCGAATCTGCCCCGCGGGGCACGCTTCACGTTCTACCTGCCCACCGCACCGGAACCCTCATGAAAAACGGCACCCCCACGGTCTTCGTCGTCGACGACGACGACGCAGTCAGGAGCTCGCTGCGGCTCCTCTTCAAGTCGTACGGTCTCGACGCCGTCATGCACGCCTCGGCGGATGAGTTCCTCGCGAGCTACGACATCTCGCGACCTGGCTGTCTGGTACTTGACGTGCGCATGCCGGGCTTGAGCGGGCCCGAACTGCAACAGCGCCTGAACGCGCTCGGCGCCACCATCCCGATCGTGTTCATCACCGGCCATGGCGACGTGCCGATGGCCGTCGAGGCGATGCAGGCGGGCGCGTTCGACTTCCTGCAGAAACCGTTCCGCGACGACGATCTCCTCGCCCGCGTGCAGCGCGCGCTCGCCCGCGATGCCAGCCAGCGCGCGCAGCTCGCCGCGCGGCGTGACACGCGCGAGCGGGTGGCGACGCTCACGCCGCGTGAGCGCGACGTGCTCGATCTCGTCGTGGTGGGCAAGGCCAACAAGGTCATCGCGGCCGACCTCGGCCTGAGCCAGCGCACGGTCGAGATTCACCGCGCGCGCGTCATGGAAAAGATGGACGCGGCGTCGCTCGCGCAGCTCGTGCGCATGGTGCTCGACCTCGAGCAGAATCAGCCCCGCTAACCGGTACTCTGCAGGCCCTGCGCGATGCCGCTGATGCTCGCGAGCAGCGCCTCGTAGAGATCGCGGTCCTGCCGCTTCGATGCACGCCAACGCGCAAGCAGATCCACCTGCATCAGGTTCATCGGATCGACGTAGGGGTTGCGCAACTGGATCGAGCGCTGCAGGGTGGGATCACCGTCGAGCAGCTCCCCGCAGCCCTTGATCGTGAGCACCGCGTCGCGCGCGCGGCAGTATTCGGCCTCGATCCTGGCGAAATACGCTGGTGCGCCGCCTGCGAGCGCATCATAGTGACGGGCGATGCCGAGGTCCGTGCGTGCGAGCATCGTCTCGACATCATCGATCAGGTTGCTGAAGAAGAACCATTGTGCGCAAGCGTCGCGCACCAGGCTGGCACCAGCCTCGTCGATCAATGCCGCAAGTCCGGCACCCGCCCCGAACCAGCCGGGCAGCATGCAACGCGACTGCGTCCAGGCGAACACCCAGGGCACCGGGCGCAGCGCCTCGAGCGCCTGCACATCGTCGCGCCACGCCGGTCGTGATCCGATCTGCATGCGTTCGATCGCATCGATCGGGGTTGCGGCACAGAAATAGGCAAAAAACCCAGGGTCGTCATGGACGAGCGAGCGGTACGCGGCACGGCTCGTATCGGCGAGGCGCTGCGCCGCGGCCATGTGCCCGGGTGCAACCCGTGCCGGCGCGCCACGCAGGGTCGCGGCCGTGCCGCGTGCCAGCGCGTTGAACGCACGCTCGAGCGTACGCAACGCGATCGGGCGCAGGCCGTAGTTCTGGTTGATGACCTCGCCCTGTTCGGTGAGTCGCAGTACGCCATTCAGCGACTCGGGCGGCGCAGCGCGCACGAGGGCGTCGATGCGTCCACCACCGCGGGCGACACTGCCGCCGCGACCGTGGAAGATCACATGTCGCTCCTCTGCGCCCGTCAGCGTGGCCGCGAGCACCTGTTCGGCGCGGTAAGCGGCAATGCGCGAGGCGCAGAGCCCTCCTTCCTTGTTGGTGTCGGAGTACCCGACCATCACGCACTGGCGCCGGCCACGAGCCTCCAGATGGCGAAAATAGAGTGGATCGGCGAGCAGCTGGCGCATCACGTCGCCACAACCCGCGAGCGTATCGAGGCTTTCGAAAAGTGGCGCAAGATCGAGCGCTACTTCACCGGTGGCCTTGTCATAGGTTTCGGCCCAGCGCGCGATGAGCAGCGGCGCCAGCACGTCGTCCGCCGCGCGACTCGCACTCACAATGTAGTAGCCGATCGCATCACGCCCATAGCGGTGTCTCGCCTGCATCATCGCCTCGAAGACGGCGACCGCGCGCTTGCCGAGCGCATCGAGCTCGCGTCGCGGCCCAAGATCGCGCTCGATAGCCGCAACCAGCAGGTCGTGGCGCTCGGCGCCCGGTCGCTCGAGCCACCGCGGATCGTCGAGCCCCTGGGCAAGTACCCGGTGGTGCACGCCGGCGTGCTGACGCACATCCAGCGTCGCGAAATGAAAGCCGAAGGTTTCGACCCTGCGGATCAGCCGCCGCACGAGGTAGAGGCCCGCGTGCCGACCCTTGTTGGCTGCGAGGCTGCCCGCGATGAGGCCGAGATCGTCGAGCAGCTGGCGCGGGTTCTCGTAGGCATTGGCGTGACCGTCGTAGGTGGCGCGCAGCCGTTCGCCGATCTGTCCGAGGAACACGCGGTAGGGCATGCGGTCGTGCCGCGCAGGCGTTGCCGCCTGCGCGCCCGGCACGAGTGCCATGTAACGCTCCATATGCTTGGCAAGAGCCGGACTCACGCCGATTCGACTCGCGCTTTGCGAAAGAATCTGGGCGAGGTGCTGGCATTCCTCGAAATACGCGTTGACGATCACCTGGTGCTGGCGCGCGAGCGTTTCGCGGATCGTCTTGGCGTTGACGTCCGGATTGCCATCCATGTCGCCGCCGACCCAGCTGCCAAAGCGGATCAGCAACGGCAGTTCGATCGTCTCGGCGGACACGCCATAGAGCTTCTCGAGGGCAAGCGATATCTCGTCGTAGAAGGCGGGCAGAACGCGGTAGAGCACTTCCGCGATGTAGAACATCACGTGCTCGCGCTCATCGGCAACGGTCAGCCGGTCGCGCGGGTGGTCTTCGGTCTGCCACGCGGTCGTCATCTCCGTGCGCACGCGCCCGAGGAGACTGCGCATTTCCTGCGGTGTCAGCGTCGGATCGAGCCGGTCGAGGAGCATCTCGGCGACCCGCTGCTGCTTGCGCAGGATCGTGCGTCGGGTTGACTCGGTGGGGTGCGCGGTAAAGACCGGCTCGATGCGCAGCTTCGCGAGCAGGGCGAGCACGTCTTCCAACGACGCACCTTCGGCCTTGAGCGCCGCGAGCGCGTCCTCGACACCACCAGGTTGCGGACGCGCACTGTCCGCGAGGAAGTACTCCTTGCGCCGCCTGATCCGATGCACCTTCTCCGCGAGGTTGACCGCCTGGAACCAGGCAGAAAACGCACGCACGAGATCACGCGCCATCGCCGGCGGGCGGCCCCGCACGCGAACCTCGAGTTCCTGGCCGGCAGCTTCATCGCCCGCCCGGTGCCGGATCGCGAGCACGCGGTCCCGCTCGACGAGGTCGAGCAGGGCATCTCCGCCCTGCTCGCGCAGAATCTCCCCCACGAGGCCGCCGAGCACGTGCACGTCGTCGCGCAGCGCGGCATGGCGGGCCGGGAATTCGATGTCGTGGCGGTTCACAGCCGCCGATTCTAACCGGTGCCGAATGGTGCCGGGCCCCCAGGCCTCGCTCAGAAACGGAAGTTCACGTCGACACCGTACGATCGACCCGGCGCGTCGTGGATGAACGCTCCGCCGAACTCGGGCGCCACGATCACTTCGGCCAGATAGTGCTCGTCTGTCAGGTTGCGCACCCAGCCGGTCACGCCCCAGCGGTCCTGGCGCAGTGTGAGGCGCGCATTGAAGATCTCGTACGGATCACGTTTCATCTTCGAGAATTCGCCCTGGCCGAAGCCGAAACCCGTGAACAGGTTCGGGATGCGGTTCTTCTGCACGGGGTGGAACCAGGTCTCGCCGAGCGCGCTCATGTCCACCCGCGCAAGGAGGTCAAGACCATTACCGCCGATCGGCACCGTGAGCTCCACACCCGCATTGCCGGTGTACTTCGGCGCATAGGGAACTTCATTGCCCTTCGTGTACGGCCGGCTGTCGAAACGGTCGATCTCGCCGTCGACATAGCCGATGCCGCCGAACACCGTGATGTAGTCGTTCACGCGCCAGCGCGCGTCGAACTCGGCGCCCTGAATCGTCACGTCGTCGATGTTCGAGACGACGCGCAGCAGGCCGAAGGGCCCGGCGAGGAAATCGAAGAACAGCATGTCTTCGACCTTCGTGTGATACAGCGCACCGTTCAGCGCGAGCCGCCGGTCGAGAAGTTCGGCCTTGAACCCGACTTCGGCCGCCTTCGATACTTCCTTGCGGTAATCGTCCCGGACGTTGGTGACGTTGTGAACGGACGCTGGAGTGCAGGGCGGCAGAGTGAACGAGGGTCCGAGGCACAGACCGCCATAGGCCTGCTGGATCGTCGCGGCACTGCCGCTCGAATTGAAGCCCCCGGAACGGAAGCCGTAGCCGTAAGAGCCGAACAGCGACCATTCGTCGGTGACGCGCCAGTTGACCGACAGCTTTGGCTGGAACTGGCTGAAGGTCCTGTCGCGATCCGGAATACCCGTGGTCGCAAGCGCAGGATCGGCGGTATACGCGGGGTTGATGTACGGAGGGCCGCCCGGATTGAATGCGGCAGCAAAGCCGGGTGTCTGCGCACGCGCATCGGCGCCGGTCGGCACGTTGTTGCCGACGTCGCGTTTTTCCTGGTCGTAGCGCATCGCGAGCGACACCTCGACGCCCTCCGTGATGTCCCAGGCGAACTGGCCGAAGCCCGCGATCACCTTGCTCTTGAAATCGTCGTCATACAGCAGATCGGTCGGATTCGGCCCGCTCGTCGGCACGAAGGCCTCGTGACGGAACACCCCTGCGCCGTTGTCCGAGCCTTGTGACACCACCACATGACGATCGATATCGGCGACATAGACGCCTGCGCTCCACCGCAACCGCTGGTCTCCCGGCGAGGAAAGCCGCAATTCAGCGCTCAGGTCTTCCTGATCGCGCTGCTGGAACTGGTAACCGTCGCAGGTCACCGGACTGTAGGGCGGCAGGAAGCTCGTCACGAACGTGCCGCTCGGGGCGTAGAAGAACGGCGGCGGCAGCGGCGTGTCGGCCCTGCGCGCGTCATTCGAGCTGATGCATGAAGACGTGGTGCTGTAGAGATTGAATGCAGCACTCGTGCCGTCGGTGACGAAATTGTTGTCCTGCTTGTTGTAGGCCACGTAGCCGGTCAGCACATTCGCACCGACGCCCCACTCGCCCCTGAGCGACAGATTGAAGTTTTCCTGTTTGTTCTCGGGCTTCACGTTGTTGATGTACTGGAAGACATGCTGGTTCACATCCTCCTGGAAGATCGGCACGCCCAGCCCCGCCGCGGCATCGGCGAGCGCGAGCGCGGCGTTGAAATTGATGGCGCCTGCTTCCGCCGTGGAGTATTTCGCCTTGAGGTCATACTTGCCGCTGCCAAGGTCAAACGTGAGCCGGCCCTGGAATCCGGTTTCCTCGTAGTAATCGACACAATCGTCGCAGCGCAGGAACCGGTTGTCCCACTGGCCGTCGGTGGTGCGGTAGTAGCCGGAGAGACTGCCCTTCACCGAGTCGGTGAGCGGCCCACCCGCCCAGAAATTCGCCTTGTAGCTCGCGTCGCTGCCGGCGCCGGCGCCGACGTCGAGTTCGAACTCATCCGTGGGCTTGCGCGTCGAGAGGATGATGGCGCCCGCCACCGCATTGCGCCCGTACACGGCGCCTTGCGGACCTTTCAGCACCTCGATCTGCGAGATCGAGTTGAGCTCCTGGTTCAATGCGGCGGGGTTCGTCTGCAACACGCCATCGATCACGAGCGCAAAGTTCGTTTCGGTATCGCGACCGGTGTTGATGCCGCGGATATTGACCTGGATGTCGCCGATTTCCGCCGTCTGAACCTGCGAGAGGCCAGGCGTCAGCGCGATGAAATCCTGCGGTCGCTCGATGCCCGCGGCCTTGATGTCCTTCGCCGTGAAAGCATCCACAGTTGCCGGCACGTCGAGCAGCACTTCGGCGCGCTGCCGTGCAGTCGTGACAACGACCTCCTGGAGACCCGCGGGCGACCCTGTTTCCTGGGCCTGCGCGGCAACGCCGCCGAGGACAGCAGCCAGTGCGGCTGCAATCAAATTGCTGTGTGTGGACATCTGTCGAGACTCCCCTGGTACACGTGCGGACGATGTTGCCAAAACGCGTCCTGCGCTCCGCAAGCCGCAGATGTCTTTGATCCTAGCATGTGAATTGCACGCGAAAACAAGGTCTGTCGCGTGGATAGCCACCTGCCAGCCGCCTCCCTTCATTTGTGTCGTGTTCACGCCACGAGTTGTGCGACAGATGGACGCACACTCCGGCCGCGACCCGCAAGTCAGATCACGGCCTGCTACGATTGGCGGCTTTCCCCATTCGAGCTGGAGTTCGAGGCATGAGCTTGACCGGTGCACCCGTTGCCGCCATCGACATCGTTGCCGGCATCTGGACCCAGGAAGCGCTGTCGCATCGCCCGGGCTGGCAGGAGGAGTTCTTCGCCGGCAAGATGAAATCGAAGACCAGCATGCAGGGCATGCCGCTCGACGACATGCTCGCGCAGATGGCCGAGGCCGGCGTCGAGCGCGCGTTCCTCTTCGCGCCGAAGGCCGGCCGCAAGGGACTCCCGGGTTCATTCCACCTGCCGTACGAGATCGTCGCGCGCGCCGTCGAAAAACACCCGGGGCGCTTCTTTGGCCTCGCCGGCCTCGACCCTTTCGAAGGCATGAGCGGAGTGCGCGCACTCGAGGACGCCGTGAAGAACATGGGCTTCATCGGCGCGCACCTCTATCCGCACTGGTTCGACCTGCCGCCAGACCACGCGAAGTACTACCCCTTCTACGCCAAGTGCTGCGAACTCGGCGTGCCGATCCAGATGCAGGTCGG
>CAUJHX010000056.1 GCA_963204795.1 Pseudomonadota bacterium
CGATCCCGAGACCTGGTTCGATGAATTGCCGGCCGGAGCCGTGCGCGAGATCCATCTCGCGGGCCACGACATCGTGCGGATCGGCAACCGGGAGATCCGCATCGACACGCATGACCGCAAGGTGTGCGACGAAGTCTGGGCACTCTACGCAAGCGCCAGACGTCGCTTCGGACCCGTGCCGACCCTGATCGAATGGGATGCCGCGCTGCCACCACTCGAAACTCTCGTGGCCGAAGCGAAGCGGGCCGATGCGACTCACTGAGCTGCAGCAACGTTTCGTTGCGAGTCTCTATGGCGAGCCCGTCGACTTGCAGGACGTGGTCCGCAGCGAGGGCGGCATCAGCATCGAAGACCGCGTGGCGATCTATCGCAATAACCTGCATACGGGCTTCGAAAAGGCGCTCGCGCTCGAGTTTCCGGTGATTGCAGCGCTCTGCGGCCCGGAGTTCTTCAGCACGCTCGCGCGCGATTTCCAGCACGCCCACCCTTCCGTGTCGGGTGACCTGCACCATATTGGCGGGCCGCTCCCGCAATATCTGCGACAGCGCTTCGGCGGTGGCAACTACGCGTATTTCGCGGATGTGGCCGCACTTGAATGGGCGCGTGAGGAATCGACGCGAGCCGCGGATGCGCCACCACCCGACCTCGCGGCGCTCGGCATGGTCACACCGGAGGAAACGCCTGCGCTGCGATTCGCGGTCCATCCTGCCGTACGACTCGTCGCGTCGTGCTGGCCCGTGCTTTCGATCTGGGAGGCCCACCAGGTCGATGGCGATGTGCGAGGCGTGGATCTCGGGGCGGGAGCCGAGCAGGTGCTCGTGCGACGTGGTGCAAACGGAACGGCGCTCGAGCGCATCGCGACCGCCGACTGTACACTGCTCGTCGCCTTGCAGCGCGGCGATACGCTCGGCGAAGCATTCGACGCGGCACTCGACGTCGATCCGGCCTTCGACGTTGCCGCGGCGCTGCAGCGTTGCGTCACGCGCGGCCTGCTCACAACCGTCCTTCAGGCCGCCATCGGCAGCGGTGCCGGTCGCGCGATCGCGTAACCCTGGATGTAGTCGACGCCCATGCCGCGCGCGGCTTCGAGCGCGGCCTCGTCCTCGACAGCCTCGGCGATGACACGGAAATCGAGCGTGCGCGCAAGCCTGACCATCGCATCGACCATCGCGCGATTCACGCTGTCGGTGCCGAGATTCTTCATGAACGAGCCGTCGATTTTCACGAAGTCGACAGGCAGCGTCTTCAGGTTCACGAACGAGCCCGCGCCAGCTCCGAAATCGTCGAGCGCGAACTGGCAGCCCATGCCGTGCAGTACCTGGATGAAGCGGCGCGCCTGTTCGAGGTTCGCCGCCACGGCGGCCTCGCTCAACTCGAAGCAGACCCGCGACGGCGCGACGCCGGTGCGATCGAAGCAGTCGACGACGAACTCGAGGAACTGCGCGTCGGAGAGCGTCTGGCCGGAGATGTTGATGGCAACCGTGCGTCCGGGTGGCGTCTGGATCGCGCCGCGTCCGAGTGCGGCAAGGGTCGTCTGCACGACCCAGCGATCGATGGCGGTGGTGAGACGGTAGCGCTCGGCGGCATGCATGAAGGCGGCGGGCGCCAGATCGCCGCCGCTCGTGTCGCGCAGACGCACGAGCACCTCGAGCGCGGGCCCCGTGCCGTTCGCGCCGAGCGCCGGCACGATCGGCTGGTGGTAGAGCTGGAAGCGGTTGTCCCGGATCGCAAGCTGCAGGCGATGCAGCCCCTGCAACTCGCCGGTGTGACGCGCTGCCGCCTCGTCCCGCGCCGAGTACACCGCCACGTGACCCGAGCCTTGCCGCTTGGCCACATAGCAGGCGGAATCAGCCGCAGCGAGCAACTCGTCGAGCGTGCCTGATTCGCGCGCCAGTTCGACGATGCCGATCGAGACTCCGATGCTGAACACCCGGTCGCGCCACACGAAGCGGTGCTCGGCGACGGCGCGGCTCACATCGTCGGCAATCTGCCGGGCCTTCTCGAGCGGACAGCCGAGCAGCAGCATGCCGAACTCGTCGCCGCCGATGCGCGCGACGGTATCGGAATCGCGCACCGCATCGCGCAGGATCTTCGCCACCTCGCGCAGCAGGCTGTCGCCTGCGACATGACCGCTCGTGTCGTTGACGAGCTTGAAGCGGTCGAGGTCGAGATAGCAGAGGATGTGCGTGCCGTCGCCACGGCGCGCCGCCTCCGCAGCCTCCTCGAGTCGCCGCTCGAATTCCCGCCGGTTGACGAGCCCCGTCAGGGCGTCGTGCGTCGCCTGGTACGACATCTGCCGCGTCATGCCGCGCAACTCGGTCACATCGTGAAGCAGCACGACTGCGCCCGTCACGGCGCCCCTCGCATCGCGCAGCGGCGATGCAAGCGGCTCGATGGCATGTTCCTCGCCACTGTCACGGCTGACGAGCAGCGCGCGTCGCGGCACATGTACTGCGGTTCCGCTCTCGATGGCGTGCCGCACGGGATCGGCAATCGCGCGCCGTTCGGTTTCATCGACGAGGCTCACGATGTCGTCAAACCGCCTGCCCTGCGCCTCGATGCGCGAGACGCCGGCGAGCGATTCCGCCGCGGCGTTCATGTACTCGATGTGACCCCGGGTGTCGGTCACGACGACGCCCTCGGCGAGCGACTCGAGCGCATCTTCACGTGTGGAGCCTCGCACCTCATCGACCGGTATCAGGTCGCTTTCGCCCTGTGGCAGGCGCAACGCGGGCACCGTCTGGGTCGGCACCACCTCGACGCCGGTCACGAGCACGGCAGGCCCGCCCTCGTAGTCGATCACGGAGGTGACGATCTCGAGGCGGCTCGCGATGCCCTGCAGGCCGACGATGTCGATCTCGTAACGATCAGCGGTCGACTCGCCGGCCAGCTTGCGGCGCAGATTCTCCTCGACGAGATCCGCGCTGTCGGCCGCGACGATATCGGCGAGGCGGCGGCCGGGGAGCACCGCGCGCTCGACGCCCACGAGGTTGGCGAACTGGCGGTTCGCATAGAGGATCACGTCGCGGTGTACGATCACCACTTCATGGATGCGATCGCCGAGATCGGCGAACAGCGCGGGACTCAGCCGTTCCCGATCAGTCTGTGCGCCCACCCGCGCGAGGAGATGGTTGACCGCGGTGGCGAGCGCCGCCAGTTCCGGCTGGTCGGTCTGCAGATCGAGACGGCCCGAGAGACGCCCGCCGATTGCGATGCGCTGCACTTCCCGCGACAGGGCCGCCACGGTTCGCAGTTCACGACGCTGGAACAGGTACAGCACGAGCAGCAGCACCGCCACCAGCGCGAGAAGGATACTCACTAGCCCGACGATTGACATCGGTTTCCGGCTATCCCCTGTGTCGTTGTTATGCGCATGGGACGCGCTTCCGTAACTGCTGCCAGCATATAGGACGGCATCCGCAGCGCGGCGCCGATTTCACGATAAGCGTGCACCGCAACTTGGCAGCAGCGCGGAAAACCCTTACCTTGGCGCGCCGTTTCGCACGGCAGAATAAGTCCAATCCGGAGTGAATTTGCCCATGACGACAGTGGCTCTCGAGCAGATGGTGATGCAGCAGGTGCGGGCATGGGACGTGCTCGAAGACCGCGTGCTCGACACGCTGCGCAAGGTACCGCGCGAACGCTTCGTGCCACGCGACTTTCGTGCGGTCGCGTATGCAGATGCTCCAATCCCGCTGCCACATGGGCAGCACATGCTCACCCCGCAGCTCATCGGCCGCATTCTGCAGGCGATCGACGCCACGCCGACCGAGAGCGTGCTGGAAGTCGGCACCGGGTCCGGCTACCTCACGGCCTGTCTCGCCATCAGCACGCGACAGGTTCGCTCCATCGAAATCCACGAGGATCTCGCCGCGAGCGCCCGCGCCAGACTGGCGGCGGAAGGCATCGCCAATGCCGATGTGCGGACAGCCGATGTCTTCGAACTCTCGTTCGAATCGCACTACGACATCATTGTGCTGACGGGCTCCCTTCCGGGATACGACGAGCGCTTCCAGCGGGCGCTCGCAGTCGGTGGGCGTCTTTTTGCGGTCGTAGGTGAAGGGCCCGCGATGTCGGCCCGGCTGGTGCACCGCACCTCCCCGACCAACTGGATGAGCCGGGATCTGTTCGAAACCTGGGTCGCGCCGCTGCTGCACGCCGCGCAGCCGCCCCGATTCGTCTTCTGACAGATGACGTCATGGAATTCGTGTGATATAGTGATATACAACACTATATAAGAGGTTTCTTTATGCGGTGTTTTGGGGCACTGGGATCAATCACCTTGCTGTTGTTCGCGCAGGCGGCCGCCGCAGAAGACCTGTTGGCCGTCTACCAGCGCGCGCTCACGGCGGACCCGCAGATTCGTGAAGCCAACGCCACGCGTCTCGCGGCCCGCGAAGCAAAGCCGCAGGCGATCGCAGCACTCCTGCCGCAGCTGAACGGTACGGCAGGCTACGACAAGAACAAGTTCGAAGGCACGAGCGACCAGGCCCAGATCGTCAGCGACGGGCCCAATGCCGGTCAGATCACGATTTTCGGCACATCGGGTACGCGCGAGCCGGAGACGAAGTCCTGGTCGCTCAATCTGAGCCAGAGTGTCTTTCGCTGGGAGAACTGGGTGGCGCTACGACGGGCCGACCGGCAAGTCGCGCAGGCCGAGGCGGATTACGCCGCTGCGGAGCAGGACCTAATCCGGCGGGTCTCCACCGCCTACTTCGATGTGCTGGCCGCGCGCGACACGCTCGAAGCGCAGCAGGCGAACCTGCAAGCCGTTTCGCGACAGCTCGACCAGGCGGAGAAGCGCTTCGAGGTGGGCCTCATCGCAATCACCGACGTACAGGAATCGCGCGCCGCCCGCGACACCGCCGCGGCCGCCGTGATCGACGCCAAGCGGCAGCTCGCGAGCGCCGAGGAGGGTCTGCGCGAGGTGACCGGCGAGGAGTATTCAACACTCGACAAGCCGGGTGACGACCTGCCGCTCAAGAACCCGGAACCGGCGAGTGAAGACGACTGGGTCAGGGTCGCGATGGACCAGAACCTCGCGCTCGTTTCGAGCCGTCTCGCGGCCGACATTGCACGCGACGACGTACGTTCGGCCCTGGGCGGACACCTGCCCTCGATCGACCTCACGGCCAGCTACGGCAACCAGAAGACCACCACCGACCAGACGTTCCCGCCTTTTCCGCCAAACTTCCCCGCCGAACGGTCGATCGCGCTCGACAACGACAGTGACGCAACGCTGGTCGGGCTGCAACTGACTGTGCCGATCTTCAGCGGCGGCGGCACGCGCTCACGCGTGCGCCAGCAGGAATACCAGTGGCAGGCGGCGCGCCAGCGGCTCGAGCGCACTTCCCGGCAGACCGAACGCCAGGCCCGCGATGCCTTTCTCGGCGTCACCAGCGAGATCTCGCGCGTCAACGCGCTCAAGCAGGCGCTCGAATCGAGCCGCACCGCATTGCAGGCGACCGAAGCCGGTTATGAAGTCGGCACCCGGACCACCGTCGATGTGCTCGAAGCGCGCCGCAATCTCGTGCAGGCGTTCACGAACCTCTCGCGCAGCAAATACGATTACCTGCTGAACGTGATCCAGCTACGCCAGGCCGCCGGCACGCTCGACCAGAGCGCGCTCGAAGAAATCAATGGCTGGCTCGACCAGACGGTGACGACGGTACCGGCACCTCCGCCGGCCGAACCTGCCCCGATGGCGAGCGCATCGGCGCCGTAGCAGCGATTACGGGCGCAAGCAGCGCGAGGAGGCGCGACAACGCGCCTCGATTGGCCTCGACGACCGCTTTGCCGAGCGCGCCGATACGCGCCCGTTCGCCGGCATCGCCGCAGAGCATCGCCACGCGCTTCCCCAGTGCTTCACCCGTGCTCACGACCTCTGCGGCGCCCTCGGCAATCAGCAATTTCGCGATGTCCTCGGCGTTGAACGTGAAGGGACCGGTCAGTATCGGCAAACCGAGCGCTGCGGGCTCGAGCAGGTTGTGGCCGCCGATGGGTATCAGGCTGCCGCCGACGAACGCGACATCTCCCGCGGCGTAGAGCAGCAACAGCTCACCGAGCGTGTCACCGAGATAGACCTCGGTGTCCGGTTCGCAGCGCTCGTCGCGTGATCGCGCAGCGAAACGCACCCCCCGCCCTTCGAGCGCAGCCCGCACTTCCGCAAAGCGCGTCGGGTGGCGCGGCACGAGGATCAGGAGTGCGCCCGGATGCTGCTCGCGCACCCGGCGATGGGCGTCGAGCAATATGTCCTCCTCCCTGGCATGGGTGCTGCCTGCAACCCAGACCGGGCGGCCCGGGGCGTGCAGTGCCCGCAATGCCGCGCCATCCGCCGCAACCGTCGCGGGCAGCGCGAAGTCGAACTTGATGTTGCCCATGACGTGGGTGCGCAGCGGATTCGCCCCGATGTAGCGAAAGCGCTCGGCATCCGCGGCGCTCTGCGCCGCGATCACGATGCCGTTCGCGAGCGCCTCCCGAAAGAGCGCGGCGAGGCGCCGGTAACGGCCAATCGAACGTGGCGAGATGCGCGCGCTCGCGAGCACCAGTGGCACGCCGCGCCGGCCACATTCGTGATACAGGTTCGGCCACAGTTCTGTTTCGAGGATGATCGCGACACGCGGTCGCACGCGATCGAAGAATCTGCGCACCGATCCGGGCAGGTCGTACGGGACATAGCGCACGTGCGCGAGCCCGGCAAACAGCGCACGCGCGCGCTGCGCCCCCGTCGGTGTCACGGTCGTCACGACCAGCGGCACTTCGGGGTACCGCTCGCGCAGCGCGCGTACGAGAGCTGCCGAGGCCTGTATTTCGCCAACCGACACGGCGTGCACCCAGAGGCAGGAACCCGCGTACGGGGTCACACCAAAGCCGAACCGCTCGCCGAAGTTGCTCCAGTAGCTGTGATCACGAAAGCCCCGCAGCAGCATCGCGATACCGACCAGCGGCGCAAGGAGATAGACCACGCACAGATACAGCAGGCGCATCGGCGCAAAGCGTTCGCGAAACTCCGTCAACCCGGCACCTGCACGCCGGCGGCGACCGGTGCCGCAGCAGGCGCGCCTTCCCGATAGCCTGCAAGCAGCGAATGCCAATCGGCCTCCGAAGCGCGACCTGGCGGCAGTTCGTCGGTCACCTTGTCGAGCGAGCGGCGCAGCCGCACAAGATTGGAATCGCGCCAGAGACCGGGGCGGCGCAATGTGGCGCGGTCGAAATCGATCACATGCACGGCACCCTCGGCGCCGAGCAGGATGTTGTGTGCGTTCAGATCGGCGTGACACACACCGAGATCGTGAAAGCGGCGCAGGCAACGGCCGATTTCGACCCAGGTGAGGATCGGGACTCCGCCTTGCGCGAGCGCAGCTGCAAGCGACAACGTGCCCGCAAGCCTCTCGGTAATCAGGTCACCCCGATAGGTGAGGCCCAGCCTCGTATAGCGGGCCGCGACGGGCGGCGCCACCGGCAGGCCCGCGTGCGCGAGGTGATAGGTCAGATGCCATTCCGCGAACGGCCGCGTCGCAAACTCGCCGCGCCAGAGATAGCGGTCGGCGGACAGGCGTGCTGCGAGACCGCCGCGCCGATAGTGACGCAGCGCGTACTCGCGACCCCCATCGGCAAAGAACAGGGTCGCACCCCGGCCCGGCGCCTCGCCGGTGACCGACCCGCGCTTGCGCCAATACCCGGGGTCGAACCAGTCGACGCGCAAATTGCTCACCCTGGAGGCGTCATATAGCATCACGCCGCCGGCGAACACCACGCGCTTCACTTCCGACCCGCTCGTCCAGGTACGCGCCATTTCCGACCATCCCATCGATCAGCTGCCACTCACCGCACCGCCACGCAGCGTCTGCCTCCTGCGGCTCTCGGCAATCGGCGACACTTGCCATGTCGTCCCCGTGATCCGGACGCTCCAGCGCGCGTACCCGGAAGCCCGCCTCACATGGATCATCGGCAGGCTCGAGGCCAGGCTGATGTCCCTGCTGCCGGATGTCGAGTTTATCACCGTGGACAAGCGCGCCGGACTGCGCGGACTGCGCGCGTTGCGCGCGCAGCTCGCCGATCGGCACTTCGACGTACTCCTCCACATGCAGCTTGCACTGCGCGCGAGTCTCGTCGCGTCCTGCGTGCGCGCGCAGGTGAAGCTCGGCTTCGATCGCCCCCGCGCACGCGAGCTGCAGTGGTTGTTCACCGATGCACGCATCGCGCCGCGCTCGCGCGAACATGTGCTCGACAGCTTCTTCGGCTTCACGGCCGCGCTCGGCATCGAAGGCCGAGTGCTCGACTGGTCGCTGCCGCTGCCGGACGACGCGCGCGCGTATGCCGCACAACTCATCCCCGACGCGGCTCCCACACTGCTCGTGAGCCCATGCTCGAGCCATGCCCTGCGCAATTGGCAGGCCGCGCGTTACGCAGCAGTCGCCGACCATGCCGCCACACGCCACGGCATGCGCGTCATCCTCTGCGGCGGACCGTCTGCGCTCGAGCGTGACATGGGCGCCGACATCGTCGCAGCCGCGCACGTGCCGATCGTCAACCAGATTGGCCGCGACACGCTGCCACAGATGCTCGCCCTGATCGGGGCGGCGACTGCCCTCGTTTCCCCCGATTCGGGGCCCGCGCACATGGCGACGATGGTGGGCACACCGGTGATCGGGCTGTACGCCGCGACGAACCCCGCGCGCAGCGGGCCCTATCTTTCGCGGCAGTGGTGTGTCGATGCCTACGCCGAGGCGGCACAACGCTTTCGCGGCAAGCCGGTCGGGGCGCTCCCCTGGACGGAGAAGATCGAGGAACCCGGCGTGATGGACCTGATCAGTGTCGAGGCGGTGTGCGAACGCCTCGACGCGCTGCTCGCCGCGGGCAAAACGGGGCAGCGCCTGTTAGCATCTGCGCCATGAAGGACATTCTGGTGCCCATCTCCCCGGGTGAATTGCTCGACAAGATCACGATCCTGCGCATCAAGTCGGCGCGCATGACCGAC
>CAUJHX010000057.1 GCA_963204795.1 Pseudomonadota bacterium
ACCGAAACCTTCGCCGATGCGCATGAGATAGGGAGTGCCGCGCAGGCGATGCCAGTCGAGGGGATTGAGGCCCGCGGCACGCACTTTGACGAGCATCTGGTCATCAGCGAGTGTCGGTCGCTCGACACTCTCGACGGCGAGCACGTCCGGCGGGCCATAGCAGCGGCGGACGGCAGCTTTCATGGTGGCGCCGCCTCCACCCACACCGGGCGAAGGGCCGCAGGCAGTATCGTGGCTGATCGCGACGGCAAGTGCTGCCAGCGCGAAGGCGATCAGCACGCCGATCGCGGCCAGAGTCCGCTTGACCTGCCTGCGCATGGCGGGACTATCGCCGAACGGCGGGCGGCGAGCAACGAGCGACGAGCGACGGGCAAGAGCGCGCGGCCGCGCGCCTCTTGCTCGTTGCCCGTGGCCCGTAGCCCCTAGCTCGCCTCGGCGGCAGCGATCGCCTCGGCGACCCTGGACACCCCCCGCACCATGAGCCCCTCGATTGCCTTGCGCGGCACGTTGCCCTGCGGCACGACCGCCACCTTGAATCCCTGCTTCGCCGCCTCGCGCAGCCGCTCTTCGCCGAAGGCGACGGGCCGCACCTCACCCGTCAGGCCGACCTCGCCGAAGGCGACGAGCGCCTGCGGCAACGGCCGATCCCGCAGGCTCGACGCAAGCGCCAGCACGAGAGGCAGGTCCGTTGCGGTCTCGGCGAGCGCAAGGCCGCCGACCACGTTCGCGAAGACGTCGTGTTCCTGCAGTGACACTCCCGCGTGACGGCTCAGGATCGCAAGCAGCATCGCGAGGCGATTCGCGTCGAGGCCCTGGGCCACGCGCCTCGGCGCCCCGAAGCGCATGCGATCGACCAGTGCCTGCAACTCGATCAGGAGCGGTCGCCCGCTGTCGCGCGCCACCATCACGATCGAGCCCGGCGCGGGTTCCGCTGCACGTGCGAGGAAGATGGCCGAGGGATTGCGGACCTCCTTCAGTCCCTCTTCGCCCATCACGAAAAACGCGAGTTCGTTGGCCGCACCGAAACGGTTCTTCACTGCACGCACGATGCGAAAGCGGCTGCCGGCCTCGCTCTCGAAATAGAGCACGGCATCGACCAGATGCTCGAGCACGCGCGGACCGGCGATCGCCCCTTCCTTGGTGACGTGCCCGATGATCACGACCGCGATACCGGTCGACTTGGCGAAGCGCACGAGCTGGGCTGTGCACTCTTTCAGCTGGGTCACGGCGCCCGCGCTCGCCCCGAGTCCGGCGAACTGCGCGGTCTGGATCGAATCCACGATCAGAAGGGCAGCTTTCGCAGCCTGCGCCGCCTCGAGAATGACCTCGAGATCGGTCTCCGCGAGCACCGACAGCGACGCGCTCTCGAGTCCGAGGCGACGCGCGCGCATCGAGACCTGCCCAAGGGACTCCTCGCCGGTCGCGTACAGCATCGGGCGGCCGGGCGCAGCGCTTGCCGCGACCTGCAGGAGGAGTGTCGACTTGCCGATGCCGGGATCGCCGCCGATCAGGCTCACCGAGCCCGGCACGACACCGCCTCCCAGGACGCGATCGAGCTCCGCGAGACCCGTCGAGAAGCGCGCGTCCGTCCCGGCCACTTCCAGCCGGGATGGCGCAATGTTCGCACCCTTGCCTGTCGTGACGGCCGGACGCGCGGCGGTACCCGCGCGTGGCATGAGCCGCTGCTCGAGAGAGTTCCATTCACCACATTGGGGGCATTGACCCTGCCACTTGAGCGTTTCCGCGGCACAGACATTGCACAGGAAAGCGACGGCAGGACGGGCCATCAGTTCACTTTAGCATGCGGGATTTCGCGACTTGTCTTAGGATCGCGTGCACGGCATTGGGCAAGGCGCGGGGATTTGTGATCGGGCACTCGGACTTCAATCCCTCCGATGCTAGTGTTCGCAGGTACGTATCGTGGACGGATGACCGGGGGTTCGCGGGCCTTGATTGCGCTGGGTGACATCGTGTCTGTGACGCGCGTCACACCGCTGCCTGCGCCGGGAAGGTTCGGGTAGCCGTGCCGCGCCGCTACGGTCCTCCTCCCAGCCTGCGTGGCAAGGTGCGCCTCGTAGGGCTGTCCGACACTGGCAAGGTGCGGGAGCACAACGAGGATACGATTGCCGTCGATCCTGATCTGGGCCTGCTGGTGCTGGCCGACGGGATGGGCGGGTATAACGCCGGCGAGGTGGCGAGCGGCATTGCGGTCAAGACGATCGTGAACCTGGTGCGGGAGTCGATGGAACGCGAAGACATGACGGCAGTCGACCCATCCACCAAGCTGACGCGCCCGAGCATCATCCTGCGCGATGCGATCACGCGCGCGAACAAGATCATCTACCAGACCGCGCGTTCCCAGCCGCAGTGCGAGGGCATGGGCACGACGGTCGTGAGCGCTCTCCTCTTCGACAACATGATTTCCATCGCCCATGTGGGCGATTCGCGCCTCTACCGCCTGCGTGGCTCGAAGTTCGAGCAGGTCACGATGGACCACTCGCTGCTGCAGGAGCTGGTCGACCGCGGCTTCTATTCGCCCGAGGAGGCCCAGCGGGCCGCCAACAAGAACTACGTGACCCGCGCACTGGGCGTCGAGTCCAATGTGGAGGTCGAGCTGCAGGAAGTGCCTGTTCACAAAGGCGATCATTACGTCCTGTGCTCCGACGGCTTGAACGACATGGTTGAAGACAGCGATATACACTTAACGGTCAATACCTTTGGTGATAATCTGGATACGGTCGCCAAGCATCTGATTCAACTGGCGAACGACAACGGGGGTCGGGACAACGTCTCGGTCGTGATGGCCCAGATCCTCGAAGCGTTCCCGGCGCGTCGCAGCGTCTTTGATCGGGTATTGGGCTGGTTCAGCTGATAAAGGCGGACACATGGCACGCTTGATTTTGAGCCTGGATAGCCAGGTACTTGCGGAATACAACATGAACAAGGAGCGCTACACGATCGGGCGCCTCCCTGACAATGACATCCGCATCGACAATCCTGCGGTGAGCGGCCATCACTCGCTGATCATCAACATCCTCAATGATTCGTTCCTCGAGGATCTGAACAGCACCAACGGCACCTACGTCAACGGCAAGCTGATCAAGAAGCACGCGCTGCAACACGGTGACGTGGTGACGGTCGGGCACCACCAGCTGCGCTTCGTCGAAGACGACGAGCAGCAGGACGAATTCGAGAAGACGATGGTGATCCAGCCCTCGGCACGCCCCGTGGACAAGCTGCGCAACGTCGCCGCCGACGGTGCTGCCGGCCCCAGCGCCACGGGCATCCGCAAGGCGCTCGCCGAAGGCCAGCAGGCCTTCAAGCCCGCAAAGCTGCAGGTGCTGTCAGGTGCCTTCGCCGGCCGCGAGCTCGAGCTGTCGAAAGCGCTCACCACGCTCGGTCGCCCGGGCGTGCAGGTCGCCGCGATCACCCGCCGCGCCGACGGCTATTTCATCGTGCACGTCGACAGCGAGACGGAAGGCGATTATCCGCTGGTCAACGGTGCCGCCATCGGCGCGCAGGCCCGCAAGCTGCAGGACAACGACGTCATCCAGCTCGCTGGCGTGAAGATGGGGTTTTTCGAGGGCTGAGGGCTGCGCCCCGAGCGCCCCACGTGAAGATCCTCGAGACCCGGCGCCTCGCGCTGCGTCTCATCGTGGCCGGGGATGCGCCGTTCATCCTCGAGCTGCTGAACGACCCCTCGTTCCTGCGTTTCATCGGGGATCGTGGAGTGCGGACGCTTGATGACGCCCGCGCCTACATCGAGAAGGGTCCGACCGCGAGTTACGCGCGCTTCGGCTTCGGTCTCTGGCTCGTGCAGCTGCGCGAGGGCGGCACACCCATAGGAATGTGCGGCCTGCTGAAACGCGACACGCTCGACGACGTCGATATCGGCTTCGCTTACCTGCCCGCCTACCGGGGCCAGGGGTATGCGCATGAAGCAGCCGCCGCGGTGATGGAACACGGCCGGCTCGCGCTCGGCATTCCCCGCATCGTCGCGATCGTCTCGCCGGACAACGTCGCGTCGATCCGTCTGCTGGAAAAGATCGGTCTTGCTTTCGATCGGCGCATCGACCTCAATGGTGACGGTCGCGAGACCTGCCTCTTCGTGCCTGCACCCGCCCCAGATCCGCGATAGCTTCGGCGCATGATATCGACCACAACTGGAAGTATCAGCGGAGCAAGGCCTAGAATCCGCCGGACCAGATGGGGGACTCACCATGACCACTCGTGCATTCCGGAACGGACTACTGCTCACTGGCGCCCTGGCCCTCACGCTCGCCGCCTGCGGCCAGAAACCTGCGGAGCCTGCCGCAGCGGCCGGGGCCGCGCCGAAGGGTCCCGCGTTGCCCACCGAGATCGGCCCCCTCGAAGGCGCGGTCGACATCGTGGCGTGGCCCGGCTACATCGAGCGGGGTGATACCGACAAGAACTATGACTGGGTGACGCAGTTCGAGAAGGACACGGGCTGCAAGGTCTCGGTGAAGACGGCCGGCACCTCCGACGAGATGGTGTCGCTGATGACCCAGGGCGGCTACGATCTCGTCACGGCCTCCGGCGATGCGTCGTTGCGGCTCATCCGCGGCGGCACTGTGCAGCCGATCAATACCGCGCTCATTCCGAGCTACAACGCCATCGATATCCGCCTGCGCCGTGCGCTCTGGCATTACGTCGATGAAGTGCACTACGGTGTGCCCTACCAGTGGGGCCCGAATGTACTGATGTACAACACAAAGGTGTTCCCCACCCCGCCGACTTCGTGGTCGGTGGTATTCGAACCGCAGAACCTGCCGGATGGAAAGCCCAACAAGGGCCGCATCCAGGCCTACGACGGCCCGATCTACATCGCCGACGCCGCGCTCTATCTCCTCTACAACCGGCGCGATCTCGACATCAGGAATCCGTACCAGCTCGATGAGAAGCAGTACGCCGCCGCGCTCGATGTGCTGCGCAAGCAGCACCCGCTGGTGCAGCGCTACTGGCACGACGCCAACGTGCAGGTGCAGGACTTCACCAACGAAGGCATCGTTGCCTCGGGTTCGTGGCCGTTCCAGGTAAATACGCTCGAGGCGAACAAGCAGCCGATCGCGAGTGTCGTGCCGCAGGAAGGCGCCACGGGCTGGGCCGACACCACGATGCTCGCCACGAATGCGAAGCACCCGAACTGCGCCTACAAGTGGATGGAGTGGTCGATCAACACCAGGGTGCAGGGTGATGTCGCGGCCTGGTTCGGCTCGGTTCCGGTCGTGACCGCCGCCTGCGAGGGCAATGCGCTTCTCGGCCCCGAGGGCTGCAAGAAAAACGGCGTCGACAACTTCGACAAGATCTGGTTCTGGCGCACGCCCGAGACGAGTTGTGACACGGCGCTCGGCCGTTGCGTGCCTTACAGTCGCTGGGCGACAGACTACGTCGCGATCATGGGTGGTCGTTAGCGCCGGGCGGCTGCGAGCACGCACTCACGCATGAGCGCGGCGATCGAGTTCCGCGACGTGCGCCGCGTGTTCGGCGCCATCGTAGCGGTCGATCGGGTCAGCTTCACGATCGAACCGGGCGAGTTCTTCTCGATGCTGGGGCCCTCCGGCTCCGGCAAGACAACCTGCCTGCGTCTGATTGCGGGATTTGAACAGCCCGACGCCGGCGAAGTGTGCCTCGACGGCCTCGACGTATCCGCCACTGCGCCCTACGACCGCAATGTCAACACGGTCTTTCAGGACTACGCGCTCTTCCCGCACATGTCGGTGCTCGACAATGTCACCTATGCGCTGCGCGTGCGGCGTGTCCCCGCTGCGGAGTGCCGCAGGCGGGGCGAGGAGATGCTGGCGCTCGTGAAGCTCGCGGATACCGGCGCTCGCCGTCCCGCGCAGCTTTCAGGCGGCCAGAAGCAGCGCGTCGCACTGGCGCGCGCGCTCGTGAACCGCCCGAAGGTGCTGCTGCTCGACGAGCCGCTCGGTGCGCTCGACCTGAAGCTGCGCGAAGAAATGCAGCTCGAGCTGCGCACGCTCCAGCGCCGCCTCGGCATCACGTTCGTCTACGTGACGCACGACCAGGGCGAGGCGCTCTCGATGTCCGACCATGTCGCAGTGTTCAACAGCGGGCGCCTCGAGCAGCTCGACTCGCCCCAGGCGCTCTACACACGCCCGCGGACCGCATTCGTCGCGCGTTTTGTCGGTGGTGCCAACGTGATCGACGGGCGCTACGCCGTGCGCGCCGAGCACATTACCGTGGCGATCGCGGGGGCACCGGTCCCCGCCGGCGCCGTGTGCATCGAGGGCACCATCCTCGACACCCAATACCACGGCGCAGTGCGGCGCTGGCAGGTGCGCACCGCCGATGATCAGCTGATCACCGCGACCCGCCCGGAAAGTGATACCGCGCCCGCCGCACGCGAACCCGGGGCGCGCGTGGCCCTCATCTGGGCCCGTGGCCACCAGATCCCGCTCATGGCGGACTGACGTGACTGCCTTCGTCTCGACGTTCTTCTACCGTCGCCGGTCGCTCGCCGTTTACCTTCTGCTGGTGCCGCCACTGCTGTGGTTCGGCATCGTCTATCTCGGCTCGCTGTTCGCGCTCCTCGCGCAGAGCTTCTACGCGATCGACGAATTCACCGCGACAATCGTCCGGCGCGTCACGCTCGCGACCTATGCGCAGCTCTTCACGCAGCGCGCCAACCTCGACATCGTGCTGCGCACGACACAGATGGCGATCGCCGTGACCCTCGCTGCGGCGGTGATCGCCTTTCCGATCGCCAACTTCATGGCTCGCCATGCCCGCGGGCGGGTCAAGGCTTTCTTCTACGTCGCGGTGATGCTGCCGATGTGGACCAGCTACCTGGTCAAGGTCTACGCCTGGCGCCTGATCCTCGCCAAAGAAGGCATCCTCAGCTGGTGCCTCGCGGCGCTCGGCCTCGACGGGGTACTCGAAGGGGTGCTGCGCACGCCCGGCATAGGCGGGCCGTCGCTGTCCTCCTCCTACCTCGGCATGTTCATCGTCTTCGTCTACATGTGGCTGCCGTTCATGATCCTGCCGATCGCGGCAGCGCTCGAACGTGTACCGGCGAGCCTGCTTGCTGCCTCCGCGGACCTCGGCGCCACCCCTGCGCAGACTTTCTGGCGCGTGACGCTGCCGCTCGCGCTGCCGGGCGTCGCGGCGGGCTCGATCTTCACGTTTTCGCTCACCCTCGGCGACTACATCATTCCGAGCGTCGTTGGAGCGCCGGGGTATTTCATCGGCATGATGGTCTACCAGCAGCAAGGCATGGCCGGCAACATTCCGCTCGCGGCGGCGTTCTCGGTGGTGCCGATCGTCCTGATTGGCATCTACCTCGCGCTCGCGCGCCGTGCGGGAGCTTTCGATGCGCTCTAGCCGCGCATGGGACGCTCCTTCGACCGGTGCGCGCGTCGCGGCGTGGGCCGGCCTCGCCTTCATGCATGCTCCGGTCGCGATCATCGTGCTCTATGCCTTCACGACCGAGGATCGCACCTACGATTTCCCGCCGCCGGGTCTCACCCTGCGCTGGTTCGCGCTCGCCTTCGAACGCAGCGACATCTGGGCCGCGATGCGCCTGTCGCTCGGCGTTGCGGGCCTCGCGACACTCGCGGCACTCTGTCTCGGCACGCTCGCGGCCTTTGCACTTGCGCGCAGCCGGATTCGCGGCACGAACGCGCTGACGCTGTTGTTCGTGCTGCCGATCGCATTGCCGGGAGTCATCACCGGCATCGCGCTGCTGGCCGCGATGCGGCTCGCAGGCATCGACCCGTCGTTCTGGACGATCGTGGCGGGACATGCCACTTTCTGCATCGTGATCGTCTACAACAATGTCGTTGCGCGCCTGCGGCGCCTGCCCCAAAGCTGGATCGAGGCGTCGATGGATCTCGGGGCCGACACATGGCAGACCTTCCGCCGCATCCTGCTGCCGCAGGTCGCCACCGCACTCCTCGCCGGCGGCATGCTCGCGTTCGCGCTCTCTTTCGACGAGATCATCGTCACGATCTTCACGGCCGGCCACGAAGAGACGCTGCCGATC
>CAUJHX010000058.1 GCA_963204795.1 Pseudomonadota bacterium
CTGAGCGGCAGCTATCTGCAGCTTGCCCATCTCGGACTACTCCGCAAGGCCGTCGTGTCGTTCGTCGGGGAGGGTTATCCGACCCCGGGCCCGAGCCCCGTGACACGCTGGGCGCTCGAACGGGGTGATTTCGAGATTGAAAACTGGACCATGCTCACGATCGCCCAACGCCTGCTCGCCGGCGCCATGGGAGTGCCGTTTCTGACTACCCGTTCCCTCACGGGCAGTTCCCTCGCGACGGAACGCCAAGCCACAGGAGATTACGCAGAGTTGCCCGACCCGTTCAATCCGGGCAGCGTGCAGGGCGTGATCCGGGCCTACAGCCCGGACATCGCGTTCGTGCACGTGTGGGCGGCGGATCGCGCGGGCAACGCCCTCTGCTTCCCTCCCTTTCAGGAGAATATCTATGGAGCGCTGGCGGCCCGGCAGGGCGTGATGCTCACGGCCCACAAGCTGGTCTCGACGGACTTTATCCGCCGACACGCCCATCTCGCGCGCATTCCCGGAGAGATTGTGCTGTCCGTGAGCGAAGTGCCGTATGGCTCGCACCCTTATGGCAACTACAGTGCGGACATCCCGGAACTGCGCCCGTATGCCAATGACTACGCGTTCATGAGGGAGCATCGCGAGGCGCAGATCACGAAGGAGCGCTACGACGCATGGATCCGTGAATGGATCATCGAGGTCGGGCAGCACGATGCGTATCTCGCCCGGCTGGGCAAGGCACGCATGCGTGCAATTCATCGGGCGGCCGAGCCGGACTCCTGGCGGGAAGATCTGGAGCAGCACGCTGCAACGCTGGACCCCGAGCGCGCCGCCGGTAGCGTCGAGGAGATGATCGTGCAGGCAGCCCGTGAGGTGGCGAAGCGTATCGCGGCCAGCGGCTATCGGGCTGTGCTGGCCGGCGCCGGGCAGGCCTCGCTCATGTGCTGGTTGGCGGCCCATCGATTGCGGGGGGAGGGGATCGACTTTGCGCTGCTCGCCGAGACGGGCATGTACGGTTTTGATCCCCGGCCTGCCGATCCATTCCTCACCAGTTACCGCAATCTGCCCACCTGCACGATGCTCACCGATGTCTTTGAAGCGCTCGGCTTGCACGGGTGTGGCGGCACCAATGCCTGCATGGGGACCATTGGAGCGGGCGAGATCGACAGGCATGGCAACGTGAACTCGACGCGCACTGCGGCAGGCGAGTTTCTCGTCGGTTCAGGAGGGGCGAACGACATCGTCACCTCGGCCGCAGAGACAGTCGTGGTCGCGGCGCAGCGCGCCCAGACCTTCGTCGAAAAGGTAGGCTATGTCACAAGCCCGGGAACGAAGATCCGTTGCGTCATCTCGACCATGGGTCGTTTCGAGAAGCTCGACGGCGATGAACTCGTGCTGACGGGGTATTTCGCGGCAACCGGCCTCGATCGGACGCAGGCCGTAGCAGAAATCCGCCGGCGCTGCGGCTGGGATCTGAAAGTCGCCGACGAGCTGCAGGAGCTTCCTCCGGCGACTGCGGAGGAACTGGCTTTGCTCAGGTTGTTCGATCCGGAGCGGTTTTTCCTCGGGAAGCCCGCCGACAAATAGTCGGGGCGGGGCGGATTACTGCGTCGACGAATTCGTCGCGGAGCTTTCCAGGAGCCCGAGTACTGCCCGGCGGCCGACATCGCCCGCCCACAGACTCTGGAGCAGCAGCACGGTGCGAGCGGCGGGTCCACCGACGGTGAACTCGAGCGAATCGAAGCGGATGCGCTCGATGTTGAAATCGCCGCCGTTGTACTGGAACTTGCAGTTGCGAAATGTGCAGTCGACGTACTCGTTGTCGTCGAGGACGATCGTCTCGTTGTCGAACTGCTGGTTCTCGAACCGCATGAAGTGCTCTCCGGTTGCAGGGGATGCGGGGTAGCTTACACGCCTGGCGGGTCGATCGCCCCTGCGCTGCTATGATGCGCGGCCATGGAAGCGCCCAGGGTCGCCCGCCGTCGCAGCACTTTTCTCGCGCCTGTCTGGCTCGCGCTCTTCGCGTTCGCCGCGCTGGCCATTGCCAGTATCACATTCTGGACGCGCGCAACGACCACGACGATCGTGCTCGTACGTCATGCCGAGAAGCAGCT
This sequence comes from Pseudomonadota bacterium, assembly GCA_963204795.1. GTDB lineage: Bacteria > Pseudomonadota > Gammaproteobacteria > Steroidobacterales > Steroidobacteraceae > CADEFQ01. Next base: position 2,100 of record CAUJHX010000058.1, read on the forward strand.
CGGCACGATCGAGGACCCGCCCCTGACCCAGGAAGGGGACGAGCGCGCGCAGCGGCTGGCGGGCCTGTTCGGTGAGCGCTCGCAGGTTGGCCAAGTGCATGCCATCTACGCGACGAAGACCCGCCGTGCGCAGGCGACCGCGGCGCCGCTTGCCGCACGGCTTGGTCTCACCGTGATCACCGCCGATGAGTCGCCTGAAGTGCTCGCGCGCCGCGTGCGCCGCGAGCAGCATGGCCGTGCCACGCTCATCGTCGGTCACAGCAACACGGTGCCGCGAGTGGTGGCCGCGTTGACTGGACGGCCGGACATCCCGGCGATCGCCGACGATGATTACGGGACGATCTATATTGTGACCGTTGCGGATGTCGGGAGGGCCTCGGTCCTGCGGCTGCGGTATTGAGTTACTTGCCGGAGAGGGCGATTGCCCGACTCACGAACGCATCGTGCGCGCTGATGCGAAAATCGGCGAGCACCGTGTCGCGGATGTGACGCGACGCATCGATCAGAAAGGTGGCGCGACGCACGCCGAGGCCAAGCGGGCCGTTGACACCGTACATCCGGATCACCGCCTTGTCGGTGTCGGAGAGCAGCACAAAGGGCAGATGATGCTTCTCGCGGAAGCGCCGGTGACTGTCGGCGTCCTGCGGACTCACGCCCGCGACCGTCAGCCCGACCTTCTGGAGCTCTGTATGCAGATCGCGAATGACGCAGGCCTCGCGCGTGCAGCCGGGCGTGAAATCCGCCGGATAGAAATAGAGGATGAGGGCACCGCGGCGCAGAAGCGCGGTGAGAGAGGTTTCGCGACCATCGTGGTCGGGCAGCGCAAATTCGGGCGCGCGTTCACCGGGCGAGAGCATCCTGACCCCCTGCGCGCTATGGTAACGAAAGGGCGAGCCGCTACAAATGGATTTCTTGCGGCTTTCCGCGAGGTGCTATCCCGATTGCGCAAACTCGGCCGGAATACGTGCGTAGAAGAGATCGAGATGCTCC
>CAUJHX010000059.1 GCA_963204795.1 Pseudomonadota bacterium
ATGGCGCGAGCAGTGCACCACCGACAACGGCAACCAGATCCTCGACGTGCACGGGCTCGAGATCCTCGACCCGCCGAGCCTCGAGCGAGACCTCAATCAGATTGCGGGCGTGGTCACGGTGGGTCTCTTTGCACAGCGCCCCGCCGACCTGCTCATCATCGGAAGAGAAGACGGGGTCACGGTCATCTGACCGGGCGCGCCGGCGGCGGCGCACCACCAGCCGGGGGGAACTTCGCGAGCATCTGCGGCACGACCTTGCGCGCAGCCGCAGGTATGTCATCCATCGCCTTCTCGTTCATCCGGCCCACCGCCACCGCCTCCCACACGAGGCGCTTCGCGGCAGCATCGACGATGTCGATGTTGAGGGTGCCCTCGGTGTACTGATCGACGTTGACGTCGTTGTAGCCGTACCACGGGTCGTAGAAGCCCCTTCGATAGCCGTAGTAGCCGAGCGGTGGTCGCACGGCCGGCGTGTTCGTGACCCGCAGCTTCTCGTTCAGCTTGCCAGAGAAGTTCACGAGGAAATCCGGCTGCTCCGACATCTGGTAGCCGCGACGGGTCAGCTCCGCGGTCGTCACCTCCTTCAGCGAGGCCGACACGAGCGACTCGTAGCCCGCGCGATCCGTGCCGAGCGGGTTCACGTAATTGAAAGTCCTGTATCCGGCGAGGCTGGCGCCCGGGTCCGCAGTAATGCGGATCTGCGGTCCCGATGCGCAGCTCGCGGCAAGTGCGAGAACTGCGACGGTCGCGAGGCAGCGGCTCGTGAAGGTGGACATGGCGGCTCCTTCGTTACATGGGCGCGGTGCCTGTCCGACTATATCGGCATGGGCCCAGCAAAGCGATGCGATCACCCCGTCAATCACGCGCCCCGCAGCCTCCTCGTCGTGATGTGCGCCGGGGACTGGGCGACGGTGCCGCAACGACAAAAGGCCCGTCTCGCGACGGGCCCTTCGTGGTGGCTGGGGGACTAGGATTCGAACCTAGGTAAACGGAGTCAGAGTCCGTTGTCCTACCGCTAGACGATCCCCCAAGATCGGGTAGCGCTGCGCCGCAGCTTAGCGCTTCGAGTACTGCGGACCGCGGCGGGCCTTGCGGCGACCAACCTTCTTGCGTTCCACCTCGCGCGCATCGCGCGTGACGAAGCCGGCGGCGCGCAACGGGCGGCGCAGGTTCTCGTCGTATTCGATCAGCGCGCGCGTGATGCCGTGGCGGATCGCACCGGCCTGACCGGTGATGCCGCCGCCCGACACATGGGCCTGGATGTCGAACTTGTCGGTCAGCTGCGCGACCTCGAGCGGCTGACGCACGATCATGCGACCGGTCTCGCGGCCGAAGAACTCATCGACCGGACGCGCATTCACGGTGATGCGCCCGGTACCGGGCTTCAGGTAAACGCGGGCAGTGGCGGTCTTGCGACGGCCGGTGCCGTAATTCTGCGTGACGGGCATCTTGCTGGCTTCCTTCAGATCTCGAGCGGCTTCGGCTGCTGCGCGGTGTGCGGGTGCTTGCCGCCCGCAAACACATGCAGTTTCCTGAACATGTTCCGGCCGAGTGTGTTCTTCGGCAGCATGCCCTTGACGGCGATCTCGATCACACGCTCCGGATGCTCCTTCAGGAGCTTCTCGAGCCCGATCGACTTGATGCCACCGATATAACCGGTGTGGTGGTAATAGACCTTGTCCGCGAGCTTGTTGCCGGTGACGCGGATCTTCTCTGCGTTCACGACGACGAGGTGATCGCCCATGTTGACGTGCGGACTGTAATCGGCCTTGTGCTTGCCCTTCAGGCGGTGCGCGAGCTGGGTCGCGAGACGCCCGAGAGTCTTGCCCTCGGCATCGATCAGGAACCAGTCGCCGCGGACCTCCGCGGGCTTGGCAAAAACTGTAGTCATTTCAAGGGTCTCCAACCACCCACGCGCGGCACAGGGCCGGCGGGCCCGGAAAAAGGCCCGAAAGTGTACTCAAGCAGTCCCCGCTTTGCAAAACCGGGCGGGGAATACCGGAACCGTCCTTATAATGGGGCTCGAAATGGCACCTGCTTCTCCACTCGATTCCCTGCTCTCCGCCGCGGATCGGGCCCTCCGGGCCGTGTTTGCGCCACCACGGGCCGTCCGGCCGATGCCGGATGCGGCCCATCACACCGAAGCCGGCGACCGGCACCCGCTCTCGGCGCGGCTCATGCGTGTGAATCATGCCGGCGAGGTCGCCGCGCAGGCCCTCTACCACGGCCAGGCCCTCATGGCGAAGAATGTCGTGACGCGCGACTGGCTGCTCGACGCGGCGCAGGAGGAAGCCGACCACCTCGCGTGGTGCGAACAGCGCCTCACAGAGCTTGGCTCGCGGCCGAGCCTCCTGAATCCGTTCTGGTATGCCGGCTCGTTCGCGATCGGTGCGATCGCCGCCGCGGCCAGCGATCGAGTGAGCCTCGGCTTCGTCGCCGAAACCGAGCGGCAGGTCGAGACGCATCTCTCGGATCACCTCGAACGCCTGCCTGACGACGACGCGCGCAGCCGCGCGATCCTCGAGACAATGCGGGCGGATGAAGTGCGTCACGGCGCGCGCGCACAAGCAGCCGGAGGCGTCGAGCTGCCCGCACCCGTGCGTTTCCTCATGCGGCACGCATCGCGCGTGATGACGCGCACGGCCTACTGGATCTGACGCGCCTCGAAGCCGCGAAACTTGCGGCAGCGCGGTGATATGTAATACAAAGCTGCGTGCGCGGGCCCTGCAGCCCGGGGGGAAGGCATGGAAGAGAACGTCAAGCCGTTGAGCGAAATACCTGCGATCAATCGCTTCCTGAGCTATTGCCGTATCCGCACGGTCCCTTCGAAGACCGTGATCATCCACGCGGGCGATCTGCCCGACGTGCTGTACTACATCATCAACGGCTCGGTCGAGGTGATGATCGAGGACGAGGAAGGCAACGAGATGGTGCTCGCCTACCTCAACAAGGGACAGTTCTTCGGCGAGATGGGCCTCTTTCACGAGACGCCGACCCGCAGTGCCTGGGTTCGCACGCGCAACTCCTGCGAGCTCGCCGAGATGACCTATCCGCGCTTCCGGCAGATCGCAGCCGAAAGCCCCGGCCTCGTGTTCGAGCTGGCGACCCAGCTCGCCACCCGCCTTGACCGCACCAACCGCAAGCTCGGCGACCTGGCCTTCGTCGACGTTACCGGCCGCGTCGCGCACGCAATCATGGACCTCTGCGGCGAGCCTGACGCGATGACGCACCCCGAGGGCATGCAGATCAAGGTGAGCCGCCAGGAGCTCTCGCGCCTCGTCGGCTGCTCGCGCGAAATGGCCGGCCGCGTGCTGAAGGTGCTCGAGGACCAGGGCCTCTTGCGCGC
>CAUJHX010000060.1 GCA_963204795.1 Pseudomonadota bacterium
TGTGTTGTATCCGTGAACGAGCGTGTAGGACTCGTCCAGCGCATTGTCGAGACGTGCCTGAATCCACCACCGGTCCGTGACCGCGAATCGTGCCGTGGCATTGACCAGCGTGTACCCGGCGAGGTGGAGGGTGGACGGGAAGGCCACGTCTATCCGGTTGCCGGAGTAGGTCAAATCGGCCCCGAGGGCGAGGCGCCCGGCGCTGCGTTCGACCGCGAGCACGTAGTTCTCGCGCGCCCGGCGCAGCAGACGCTCGCCAGTGTCACGGTTGCGCGGGTCCTGCAGGGTCGCTTCGGCGCGTACATGCCATCTTTCCCCGGCAAAGGCATAGCCGAGTTCAACCCCCTCGATGCGGGCCCGCTCCACGTTCTCGTTGCGGCCATTGAAGGTCACCGGGTCGAAGACGAACAGGATCAGGTCCTCGAGGTCGTTGCGCCAGGCGTTCGCGTAGATGCTGTGCCGCGTGCCAATCGGCTGACGCAGGCCGACCTCGATCTGCCGGGAAACCTCGGGCGCCAGCGCCGGGTTGCCGCCGTATCCGAAACGATCGGTGCTGTCGGGCGCCCGAAAGGCACGACCGGCGCCGATCGTCAGGCGGGTTCTGGTGGGTAGCACGACGCCGTACTCGGCATTCCACGTGACCTCGTTGCCGAACGTCTCGTGGTCGATGACGCCGACCGCTGCGAGCAGACTGTGTCGCCCGCGGCTCGCGCGGTCCTGTGCGAAGAACTGGTTGACGGATGTGTCAACATCGAACGCCGTGCCGTAGGAGAGCGCCGCGGTGTTTTCGCGGGTCAGCACCGCGCCGAGAGTCAACTCGTTCCCCGCACCGAGCCGCATGTCCGTCTGCAGTTCGAGGCCATTGCGGGCGGTGCGCAGATGGTCATACGGTGGCGTGGCGACGCCGAGCGTGTTCTGTTTCTGCTCGATCTCGTCCTCGACACGCGTCACGGCTGCACGCACATTCATGCCGCTGCGCGGCCGCCACAGCGATTCGAGCGCATAGCTCGCATTGACATAGTCTTGATCCACCGGCACGAGGCTCGCCACCCAGGTCAGTGGATCGAACACGGTGGTCGAGTAGCCGACATTGCCTGCCGAACGCCAGGCGCGTGCGCGCAGATCGAGAGACTCCGCGGCCGCGTAGTCGGCGGCCAGATTGAGGGTGAGGTCGTCGTAGCCGCGGTCGACCGCATCGCCGGTGCGCGTCGGAAAGCCGTCGCTCTCGCGATAGTCGACCCCGAAGCCGAGTCCCGCCGCCTCACCGAACTGCAGGCCGCCGCCGAGACCGCCTGCGACCGTATCGTAGCGCCCACCCGATGCGTAGCCGCTGAGGCCACGCTCGCCCGCAGCGTTCGTGATGATGTTGACAACACCGCCGATCGCGTCCGAACCGTACAACGTCGAGCGGGGTCCTTTCACGACCTCGATGCGGCGCACGGACTCCGGCGCAATGTTCTGCAGCGCCGGGCTGCCGATCGTGCCAGGGTTCACGCGCACGCCGTCGATCAATACGACGGTGTGATTGCTGTCGGTGCCGCGCATGAAGAGCGAGGTCGGCTGCCCGGGACCCCCGGTGCGCGCGAGTTCGATGCCCGCGTGCGTGCGCAGGAGTTCGCCGACATCCGGCGCGAGTGAACGCTCGATTGCGTCGCGATTGATCACAAAGAGCGGCGCCGCCAGATCCTCGAGCGGCACCGCCGTGCGGGTTGCGGTGACGACGATTTCCTCGAGCGGCCGCTCGGCGGCCACAGCAGGGATGGCAGTGCCCATCGCGACAACGACGACCACGGAGGCGGCAGCGCGCGCCGCAGCAAATGCAAACGACATCGAATCAGTCCTTTCCCCATGCACGCCCGCATGGTTGGTGTGTGACAACTGGAACCGATGCCAGGCCGGTCTCCGGACTCGCAGGATGAGGCAACTCCGGGTAGGTCCCCGGTGCCCCGTCGCATCGCCTTCCCGCGCTCCTGCGCAGTGGCGTCTCCCTGTGGAGACCGATGCGGCTCTCGCCTGCTTACCGTTGCGGCGGCAGTGCCGGAATGGCGCGTCGCGCTTCACCGGCTTCCCGTACACCTTGGCAGTGGGCGAACTCTATCACATACACTCGCGGTCCTATGTCACTCGCCGCTGAACTCGCCGCCGCGCTCGATGCGGCGCGCGCCGCCGCCACCGTCATCAACGCGCTCTACCGGCGCAATCTCGCGATCACGACCAAGGCCGACCGTTCGCCGGTCACCGAGGCGGATGTCCGCTCGGAGGAAGCGATCCGCGACGTGCTGATGAAGCGCTTCCCGGCTTACGGCTTCTATGGCGAGGAAACCGGCCGCAGCACCATGGGCGCCGAGAGCATCTGGCTCGTCGATCCGATCGACGGCACCAAGTCATTCGTGCGGGACTGCCCCTTCTTCTCCACGCAGATTGCGCTGCTGCGGGGTGGTGAGCTGGTGCTTGGTGTATCGAGCGCGCCGGCCTATGGCGAACTTGCCTGGGCCACGCGCGGCGACGGAGCATTTCTCGACGGCGAACGCATCCGCGTGAGCACGACGCGTGCGCTCGAGGATGCCATCGTGTCGAGTGGCAATCTCAAGACGCTGGCGCGCGCGCCGCAGCGCTGGGCGCGCTACGCCGACCTCGTGACCCGGGTGAGCCGCATCCGCGGCTACGGCGATTTCGTGCACTACCATCTGCTCGCGCGCGGTTCGCTCGACATCGTGATCGAGTCCGACGTGAACATCCTCGACATCGCGGCGCTCACCGTGATCGTGCGCGAGGCGGGCGGCGTGTTCACCGATCTCGAGGGCGGTGCAATCGGGCTCGCGACGACCTCCGTGCTGGCAGCAAATGCGCCGCTGCATGCGCTCGCGGCGCCCTTCCTTACGCCGTGACGAACACGCGCCGTCCCTCGACTGCCGTTTCCACCACGCGCACGAGATAGAGCGCAGAGAGGTTCTCGGCCGTGAGTACTTCGCGCGCCGGACCCGCGAGCCAACGACCGTCGCCATGGAGCAGCACCACCCGGTCGGCGTAGCGCGCGGCCATCGTCGGGTCGTGCAGCGTTGCGACGACCGCGCAGCCGCCGTGGGCCTGCTCGCGAAAGAGATCGAGCACGGCGAGCTGGTGGTGCGGGTCGAGGTGGTTCGTCGGCTCGTCGAGCAGGTAGAGCGCCGGGTGCTGGGTGAGGAGCGTCGCCATCGCCACGCGCCGTTGTTCACCGCCCGACAGCGTGCCCGTCAGGCGCGAGGCGAAATCACCGAGCCCCACGCGTGCAAGCATCGAGCGCGCGAGGCGTCGGTCTTCTTCGCCTTCCCAGCGCCAGAGCGGCAGGTGGGGATGACGCCCCACGAGCACGGTGTCGAGCGCCGTTTCCGAGTGACCGGCCTCGAGATCCTGGGGCAGCAGGCCGATGCGCCGTGCAATCGCGCGGCGCGGCAGGCCGTCGAGCGGCTGTCCGTCGAGCGACAGGCTGCCCGCAGGTGGGTTCGCCCCCGGATCTCCAAGTCCCGCGAGCGCGTGCAAGGTGAGGCTCTTGCCAGCGCCATTTCGTCCGAGGATCGCGACACACTCCCCGGCGCGGATTTCGAGCTCGAGCCCGCGGACGAGCACACGATCGCCCGCCCGGACATCGAGCCCGCGGACCGCAAGGATCGGGCGGCTCATCGCATCTCCCACGCGATCTCGCGTGCCGTAGCGGCACCCACGACGACTTCATCCAGCGAGACGGGCATTGCGGCCTCGCGCGCCGACACGGCACGCCGCCCGGCCATGATTTCGGCAAGCGGTTGCGGAAAGCGCGGCTGGCGCTCCGGCTCTGCGTACCCCTCGGGCCAGCGCGGCATGAGGTCCGCCGGGTCGTACTTGTCGGACGCGCCGAGTGTGTGCAGCAGTTCATGCGCGATCACGACGGCGTTCGTGCCTTCGTGACTGCGACCGGCATAGGCGTGCACGACACCGACGAGGCCTTTGGCGAGGCCGCGTGAGTGTGGCAGCACGGCCGCTCGTCCAGGCGCATGGTAGAGGACGAAGAGGCGGATGTTGGACGGTGCACGACCGGTACCCGAAGTCATGCGCCACGCGTACCAGCGTACTGCGAGGCTCCAGAATGCCGTGCGCAACGGGCCGGCGTGCGCAGGCAGGACCGGAGGCGGCGTCGCAACGCGCGGATAGAGCTCGACGTGCACGGGCTGCGGCGTGACCAGGTAGCCGCGACTTTCAGCGGCGAAGAACAGCTCGATCGGGACGAATGATTCGCGCCCGAGTCCCGCCAGCCAGGCTTCGGTCACGGCATCATCGTCCGCGCTCACCGGGTAGATACCGACCCAGAGCGGCTCCTTCCAGTCGCGGGTCGTTACCCGGTCGAGCCACGCGGTGCTCGCGACGCCGACCAGCACCAGCAAGAGGAGCGTGACCCGCAGGATGCGCCACACGCGCGTGCGCCGTCAGGGCTGCAGCCGCGTGGCGCGCCAGGGTCCCGTAGCGAAGTCGTCACCATTGGTAGTGAGCGTGCGTTCCCAGCGTACGCGGTCGTGGATGCGTGATTCGCCTTCGACCCACAACTCGACGGCACCCGCCCACAGGTGATAACCGCCCCAGTGCGGCGGACGTGGAATGCGCAGGCCGGCAGGCTCCGGGTCATCTTCCGGTCCGGGCACCGGCGCACCGAAACGTGCTGCCGTCCGGGCAACACCGTCGAGCAGCGCGGCCCGCGAGGCGACGGGTTCGCTCTGCGCGCTCGCCCAGGCGCCGATGCGCCGTTGCCAGGGCCGGCTCGCGAAATAGGCATCGCTTTCCGCCGCGGGCGCCGGGGCGACCCGGCCCTCGATGCGTACCTGGCGGTGCAGGTGATCCCAGTGCATCACGAGCGCGGCGCGTGGATTGGCCTCGAGCTCATTGCCCTTGCGTGAGTGGTAGTTCGTGTAGAAGGAGACATAACCCTTTGCGGGGATGATCTCCTTGCAAAGCACCACACGGGCAGAGGGCTGGCCGGTGGCGGAAGCTGTCGCCAGCACCATGGCATTCGGGTTGGGCTGGTCGGCACGCCGCGTGGCCTCGGCCAGCCAGTCGGCCGCGAGTGCGAGAGGCTCATGGGGCAGTGGATCGGGCAGGAATTCGGTGGAAATCATGGAAGGACATGGTACCGCACGGTTCAGCGAGGGTTCATTGCCAGGTGGGCAAACTGGCACCCGTGATCGGACTCCCGCCGTGGGGGTCCAGGAGGAACCACCATGCTTCGTTCGGCCCTTCTTGCCATTGCACTCACTGCGGTCGGCGCCACCGCCTTCGCCGGCGACCATGGGCGCGACCGGGACCATGACCGCGGCGAGCGAAACTACTATCGGAACGATCGCGGCCATGATCGCCACGAACGCCGTCACGATCATCGCTACCGCGATAGTTACCGGCACTACGCACCGCGTCACTACTACCCGCCGCCGCGTGTGTATTACCCGCCTCCGCGGGCGTATTACCCCGCGCCGCGCGTGTACTACCCGCCGCCGCGGTACTACCCTGCCCCGGCCTACGGCTATGACGGCCAGCCATCACTTGGCATCCAGCTCTATATCCCGCTGAAGTGACGGCGTGAGGCGACACGTGGGGACGGATTTCCGTCCCCACGCTTGCCGTCGGGCGGAGCCGCCCGGTACAAAGGGGGCTGACAGACGCACAAGGCCTCCGCATGACCCTCGACGAGCTACGCCAGCACTTGAACGACCTCGATACACGCCTGCTCGAACTGGTGGCCGATCGCCAGCAGACGAGCCGGGAGATAGCACGCGTGAAACGCGAGACGGGGTACGCGACACGTGATTACGAGCGCGAGCGTGAAGTGATCATGGGCGCGCGCTCGCAGGCCGCCACGCTCGGCGTTTCCCCGCAGCTTGCGGAAACTTTCATGCGCCTGCTGATCCGCTCCTCGCTCACGACGCAGGAGCGTGCGAGCGTGGCCGCCCACCGCGCCGGCACCGGCCAGCGCGCGCTCGTGATCGGCGGGGCGGGCAAGATGGGGCGCTGGTTCGCCGAATTCCTGCAGTCACAGGGTTATGCGGTCGAGATCGCGGATCCTTCCGCGACGGCGCTGGCGGGTACACCGGTCGCCGCCGTACCGCGGGTCGACTGGCACACAAGTGATCTGTCTCACGACCTGCTGGTCGTCGCAACGCCGCTCGGCACGACGGACGCGGTCCTGCGCGAGCTTGCGATGCGCCGGCCTCGCGGCGTCGTCTTCGACCTGGGCTCGCTCAAGTCACCGTTGCGCGGCGGCCTCATGGCGCTGCGTTCACACGGTGTCAAGGTGACCTCGGTGCACCCGATGTTCGGCCCTGATACGGAGCTGCTCTCCGGTCGCCACGTCATCTTTGTCGACCTCGGGGTGCCGGAAGCGCTCGCGCGCGCACGTGAACTGTTCGCACCGACCATGGTCGAGCAGGTGGTGATGAGCCTCGATGATCACGACCGCCTGATCGCCTACGTGCTCGGCCTGTCGCACGCGCTCAATATCGCGTTCTACAACGCGCTCGCTGACAGTGGTGAGGCGGCCCCCCGACTCGCGAAACTCTCGAGCACGACGTTCGACGCGCAGCTCGATGTCGCAAGCCAGGTGGCGCGGGAAAGCCCGGATCTCTATTTCGAGATCCAGTCGCTCAACGACTACGGCGCCGAGTCCCTCGAAGCGCTCGCCAAGTCTGTCGAGCGCCTGCGTGCTGCCGTGCTGGCCCAGGACCGCGGCGCATTTACCGCGCTGATGCTGCGAGGCAAGGAATATTTCGAGGACCGGCGCAGCGTCACGGAGCGGCGCGCCTGATCCCGGGCGCGCCGGGTCGCAATGGAACCGCCGCGCCGGCCACCGCGCCGCCCTGTAGCCCCCGCCGCACGTGATTTCGCGCGGGACGCCGGTACCGAGGGCGAGAACCGCCTGCTGCGCGCGCGTCTCGCCGAACTGGCCGAAGCGGCGGCGCGCAATGAGGCGCTGCTCGCGAAGACCCAGGAGCGTGAGCTCGATCTGCTGCGCGCGGGCTCACTCGCGGAACTGCTCGAGCGCACGATCGGCGGTCTGCGCGAGGCCTACCAGCTCGATCGCGTGACGCTCCTGCTGAACGACCCGCAGCACGAAGTGCGTCATCTCGCGACGGGTGAGAACGCAGGCCACGAGATACTTGGTCATGTGCGCCACGAGGACCGGCTCGATGCGATGGCGCTCGCGCTCGGCGGGCTCCTGCAGCCCTGGCTCGGCAACCGGCTGCCCGCGGAAGTCGTGCGCGTGCTGCGCGCAAGCGCGGTCGGCGGGAGCTTCGCCTTTCTGCCGTTGCCCCGCGCGGATCGGCGTCTCGGCGTGCTCGTGTTCGAAAGTCGCGACCCGGCGCGCTTCACCGCCGATCTTGCCAGTGACTTTCTCGCGCATCTTGGCGTGGTGGCCGCGATCTGTCTCGAGAATGCGGTGAACCGCGCGCGCCTCACGCGCACGGGCGTCACCGATTTCCTGACGGGGTTCCACAACCGCCGCTACCTGAACGCGCGGCTACGGGAGGAACTGGCGCGTGCGCAGCGTACGGCGGGCGCCGTCGGTCTCCTGATGATCGACGTGGATCATTTCAAGCGCATCAACGACAGCCACGGACACCTCGCCGGCGATGTGGTGCTGAAGGAAATCGCGCGCCGCATCGCTTCCCAGATCCGCTCGAGCGATACGGGTGCGCGTTTCGGCGGCGATGAATTCGCGGTACTGCTCGGCGGCGGCCGCGCGGGTGACCTCGAGCGACTCGCGGGGCGCCTGACGGCTTCGATGAGCGCGAGCCCCATACCGCTCGGTGGCGAGGGCAGCGAAGTGGTGACGCTGTCGATCGGTGGCGCACTGGCGGAACCCTTGCCCGGGGAGCGCGACTATCGGACGCTCGCCGAACGGCTCATGGCAGAGGCCGACGCGGCGCTTTATCGCGCCAAGAGCGCTGGACGTGACCGCTACGTCATTGCCGAACGCGTGGTGCGCTGACGGCCGAGCGCAGCAGGACGAGAAACAGCGGCGCGCCGATGAGAGCAAGAATGGCGCCCACCGGCAGCTGTCGCGGTGCAGCGATCGTGCGCGCCGCATGGTCGGCGAGCGTGACGAAGCTGCCGCCGAGCAGTGCTGCGGCGGGCGCCACGATGCGGTGATCGCCCGTGCGAAACGCGAGGCGTGCCGCGTGCGGCGTAACGAGCCCGACGAAACCGATCGTGCCGGCCGTGATCACTGCGGTCGAGGTGAGCGCGGCGCTCGCGAGAAAGATCGCCCACCGGGAGAAGGCGAGATCGAGGCCGGCCGACTGCGCGCGCAGCTCGCCGGCCGCCAGCACATTCAGCGGGCGCGCAAAGGCGAGCGCGAGCGCGAGCGCGGCGAGAGCAGCAAGTCCGCTCGTCCACGGGTCGTTCGACCAGCCGAGATCGCCTGCAAGCCAGAACACCATGCCGCGCAGCTGTCCGCTGTCGGCGAGGGCCAGCAGCACGGCAACACAGGCGCCGCAGGCGCTCGCAACGATGACGCCCGTCAGCAGCAGTCGTGTCATGCCGCCGCCGCGGCCCGCAAATGCAACGAGTCCGATCGTGATGATCGCGCCGGCGAAGGCCCCGCTGCGGGTCGCGATGGCGCCAGCGCCGGCGATCAGCGCGAGCAGCGCACCGACGGCGGCACCCCCCGAAACGCCGAGCACGTAAGGGTCCGCGAGCGGATTGCGAAAGAGCGCCTGCAGCAGCACGCCAGCGAGCGCAAGTACGCTGCCGACGCCGACGGCGGCAAGTGTGCGCGGCAGTCGCACGTCGAGCACGATGCTGCGGGCCATTTCGTCCCCGCCGCCGGTGAGCGCGGCCCATGCATCGCGCAGGCCCATGCCGGAGCTGCCGTGGAGCAGGGAAGCAGCGATCGCGAGGATCGCGAGTGCGGCCAGAAGCAGGAAGCGAAGGAGGGTGCCGGAGGAACTCACTGCGCGTTAGCGTAGCAGGAGATGCCCTGGTGCCTTGTCCGGCGTGTGTCCAGCAGGTTAAAAGGGACCGGATGACGGACGTGATCGATGAGCAGGGCTTTCGGGCGAATGTCGGCATCGTCCTGATGCGCTCCGACAAACGGGTGTTCCTCGGGCGCCGCATCGGGGGCCGCGGCTGGCAGTTTCCCCAGGGCGGCATGCGCGAGGGCGAGGACGCCGAAGCCGCGCTGCTGCGTGAACTGCGTGAGGAGATCGGTCTCGAGCCCGGCGACGTCGATGTGGCGGGCAGCACCGATCACTGGCTCCGCTATCGACTGCCGGCGAAGTTCGTGCGGCGGCACCAGCACCCCCTGTGCGTCGGGCAGAAGCAGCGCTGGTTCCTGCTGCGGCTTGCGCACGAGGACGTGCGCTTTCGCTTCGATCAGACCGATGAGCCCGAATTCGACGAATGGCGCTGGGCGGACTACTGGGAGCCGGTGCGTGAAGTGATCCACTTCAAGCGCCCGGTTTACCGCCAGGCGCTGCATGAGCTCGGCGCGATCGCCTTCCCCGGTGGTCTGCCTGCGTATCCTGACTGGTGGGAGAGCGAATCGCCATGACGGAACCGGTGCCGAAGCTCGTCGTGCGTACCTACGCGCCGGCACGGCGGCGCTGGCTCCTGGCAGCGCTCGCCCTGCTCGGCGTGTTCACTTTCTATGTGACGTACGAGTACGGGCGCTTCGATGGAGGGTTCGACCGGCTCACGACCTCGCAGCGCGAAGCGGAGTCGCGGGTGGGGCAGGAGCGACTCGAAAAGCAGAACCGCGAGCTGCGCGTGAAACTCGCCGAGTTTGAGTCGGAGGAAGTCGGGCAGGGGCGCGAGCGCGCGGAAGTTGCGAAGGCGATTGGCGATCTGCAGGCCCAGGTCGCGAAGCAGGCCCAGGAACTCGCCTTCTACAAGGGCATCGTCGAGCAGGGTGTGAACGCTCCCGAAGTGAAGATCCAGCAGCTGCGCATCTCGGCGGGCGATGCGCCGGGACGATTTCGTCTGCGCATCACGCTCGTGCAGCCGGTGCGCTCCGACCGCAGCGTCGATGGCGTCATCAGCGCACGAGTCGAGGGCGAGCGCGAAGGCGGGCCGCTCGCGCTCGACCTCGCGGCGCTCACCGCCGACAAGCGCGCCGAAATCCCCTTTTCGTTCCGCTATTTCGAGAACATCGATCCCGAGATCACACTTCCGGCAGGTTTCAGTCCCGAACGCGTGAGTGTCGAGGTACGCTCCGCGAAGAAGGGTGTCGCGCCCGTCACCCAGACCCTCATGTGGAGCGTGGAATGATGTTCGGCAGGGACAAGGCGCTCAAGCTCCGGGTCGATACGCTGGTCGGCAAGGCTTCGCGGATCGACGGCGATCTCGTATTCGAGGGTGGTCTGCACCTCGACGGCCGGGTCACGGGCAACGTGCGGGGTGAGGGCGATGCCGCGCCCACGCTGTCGGTGAGCGAGCAGGGGCATATCGAAGGCTCGGTGACCGTGCCCAATGTGGTGTTGAATGGCACCGTCAACGGTGACATTCATGCGGCAGCGCGGGTCGTGTTGGGCCCCAAGGCGCGGGTCGAGGGCAGCGTGCACTACGGCCAGATCGAAATGGCCCTTGGCGCGGAGATTCGCGGCAAGCTCGTGCCCATGGGCGCCGGCAGCGCCCCGAAGGTCGTGGAGGACTCGGGGGCCGTGACCGGGCGCTACACCGTCACGGAAGCGGCCGGGTAGGAGTCGCACTTTGACCCAACGCAAGTGACCATATAAACTATTGTTAAATAGGACCTTTTCCTGTCATGACAGCCGAAGCTCCCGCACTCGTCTTCACCGATGCCGCCGCCCGCAAGGTCGGCGACCTGATCCGTGGCGAGGGCAATCCGAAGCTGATGCTGCGTGTCTTCGTTCAGGGCGGCGGCTGCTCGGGCCTGTCGTACGGTTTCGAATTCGATGAGGCAGTCCAGGACGGCGATACCTGCATCGAGAACCACGGCGTGAAACTGCTCGTCGATCCGATGAGCGTGCAATACCTGACGGGTGCCGAGATCGACTACCGCGAAAATCTCGA
>CAUJHX010000061.1 GCA_963204795.1 Pseudomonadota bacterium
TGTCGTTCGGATAC
This sequence comes from Pseudomonadota bacterium, assembly GCA_963204795.1. Lineage (GTDB taxonomy): Bacteria > Pseudomonadota > Gammaproteobacteria > Steroidobacterales > Steroidobacteraceae > CADEFQ01. The sequence goes on from CAUJHX010000061.1 coordinate 15, forward strand.
TGCGCGTGGATCTTGACGGTAAAAGTCCGCGAATCCCCGTTCTTGTTCGAGCCGCGTCATGCTGCGACGCTTCGTATCGAGTCAATGACTTCGAGAGCGAGGACGCGATGCAGGAGAGCGATTCGAACCGTGGCACAACGCCGGCCCCGGAGGCGGCGATCGGCAATGCGGTTCTGCGCACCCGCATGGACCCGCGCACGGGTGAGGTGATGCAGGTGCGGCCCGCATCGTTCTGGCGAGCGCACGATGCGCGCCGGCGTGCCGAAGGCCGAACGTTGGTCGAGTACGCGCAGGCGAACGATCTGAAGCTCTCGACGCTGCGCCGCTGGAGCACGAAGCTGCGTGACGGTGATGGCACCGGGGGCGGCACATCGGCGTGTGCGACCGGCGGCGAGTTCCTCGCGATGGCGTTGCATCCGCGTGCGAGCGCGAGCGGGGCGCTGGCGCCGGGTTCGCCGCGCATCGAGATGACGTTGGGCGGCGACGTGCGGGTCAGTCTCGCCGGTGCCGCAGCCGAACGCGTGCTGGGGGCGCTGCTCGCGAGCATGCGCACGACGCGATGATCCTGTCCTCGGCGGTGCGCGCCTACGTGTGCGCGCAGCCCGTGGACATGAGGAAGTCGATCGACGGCCTGGCCGCATTGGTTCGACCGCTGCTCGGGGCCGATGTGTTCTCGGGCCAGGTCTTCGTCTTCGTCGGGCGCCGACGCGACAGGGTCAAGTGCCTGCTGTGGGATCGCACGGGATTCTGGTGCCTGTACAAGCGTCTCGAGCGCGGACGGCTACCCGAGCCGAGCGTGCTCGCGCGTGAAGGGTTCTCGATGGCCGAGCTCGCCGCGTGGATGGAGGGCATCGACGTGAGCCGCACGCGCAGCGTCGCACCGGTTGCAGCACGGCTGGTTGCATGAGTGTGCGAAGGTCAACCGCACGCGCTGCCGTGCGTTGATCAGGGATGCACTTCACGTTGCCCGATCGTCACGCGTTGCCCGAGGCCATCGAGCCGCTGCGCGATCTGGTGCTCGAGGTGATGCAGCGTGCCAACGTCGCGGCGTGCGATGCACGCCAGACGATCGAGCGGCTCGAACTGCAGCTGGTGGCGCTGCGCCGCGCGGTGTTCGGTGCGAGATCGGAACGCTCCATCGGTCAAGGCGATCTGTTCACGCAAACGACGGTGCTGCCGCTGCCGCCCGAAGCGATGCAGCGCGTGAGCTACGAGCGTGCCCGGGCGGGTCGGCCCGCGCTACCGGCGGATCTTGCTCGCGCGCGCATCGAGTACGAACTGGACGAGACCGAGCGCGCGGAGTTCGTTCGCCTGGATCGGATCGGCGCGCAGGTCAGCCAGACGCTCGAGTTCACCCCGGCGCGCCTGACCGTGATCGAGCACGCGCGCCTGACCTACCGCTGCGTGCGCGCCGATGGCTCGAGCACGGTGCGCACGGCCAGCGCCCAGACCTCACCGCTACCGAAGTCCAGCGCCGGCCCCGGGCTGCTCGCGCACCTGCTGGTGTCCAAGTATGCCGACGGGCTGCCTCTGGCGCGCCAGGAACGCATGTTCGCCCGTCACGGCGTGAAGCTCTCGCGCAAGACGATGTGCGACTGGGTGCTGCTCGCCTGCGAGTTGCTCGCGCGGCTGCGCGATCCCCTGCACCAGCACATCCTGGGCGCGCCCGTCGTCTTCGGCGACGACACGACGCTGCGACTGATCGTCCAGGGCTCGTCGCCGGCGACGATGACGGCGCGCCTGTGGGGCTACATCGCCGCGGGCTCGGTGCGCGATGAGGACGGGCTGTGGCAGGCGTACCCGAAGGCGGCACTCTACGAGTTCACGCGAGACCGCGCCGGCGAGCACCCCGGGCGGTTTCTGGCACGCTACCGCGGCTATTTGCAGGCCGACGACTACGCGGGCTACCACGCGTTGTACCGCAGCCGACGCGTGCTGCACGCAGCCTGCTGGGCGCACGCGCGCAGGAAGTTCTTCGAGATCGACCGGGCCGCGGCCACGCCCGGCCTGGCACGCGAAGCGTTGAACTGGATCGGGCGGCTCTACGAGATCGAGCGCGAGATCCGGGGCGAGCCGCCCGACATCCGTGCCGCGGTGCGCGGCGAGCGCACCCGCCCGTTGCTGCGCACGTTTCGTCAGTGGCTCATCGGTATCGAACGCGATCTGCTGCCCAAGGGGCCGATGGCGATCGCCGTGCGCTACGTGCTGTCGAACTGGCGCGCGCTCACGCGCTTCAGTCGGGTGGGCATCCTCGAAGCCGACTCGAACCTCGTCGAGCGCGGCATGCGCACGATCGCCCTGGGACGCAAGAATTGGCTCTACGCGGGCGCCGAGCGCGGCGGGCACGCGGCGGCCACCGCGCTCAGCCTGATCGAGACCTGCAAGCTGCACGGCGTGGACCCCTACGCGTACCTGAAGGACGTGCTCGCGCGCATCGGCTCGCAGCGCCTGGATCGGCTCGCCGAGTTGCTGCCCTTCAACTGGGCGCCGGCGGCGCGCTGAACGATTCGCATGGCACGCAAGCGGCACGACCGGACTGCCGCGTGGGCCCGCCGCAAGATGTCGGCGACGATTCTCGCGTTCGGTGCGCCACTCATCGACCCGCTGCCCGGTGAGGCCCCGCTCGAGCTTCGACGCGCGCTGCTCGATCTCGTCGTGCAGATCTGGAACGCGCACGTGATGGCGATGCCACAGTGGGGGCAGCCACACTTCCTCGTGCAGATGCGCCAGACGCTCGAGCGCAACTGCCAGGCAGGCGAACTCCAATGGGAGGCGTTGCACGCCTTCGAGATCCTCTCGCACGAACGCGCCCGTGCGCGTTTCGCGAGCGATCCGCGTGCGATCGGGCAGTGGAGCGTGCAGATGGTCGGTCCCGCGCACTGGAGCTTCAGCTGCGACGCGCGCTTGCCCGCGTCGATGACCCCGGACGCCTCGGGCAGGCCATCGCCGCGATCGGCCTGATCGCTTACGCACGCACCTCTGGCGGCTTCGCACCGCTTCGAATCCAGATCCTGGATCTTGCATCCGCGCAGCTTGCACGCGTCGCGTCGATGCTCGCAAGAACGGGGGTTCGCGGACTTTTACGCGCGCGGGCGGTGGCGAGCCGGCGTTGGATATCGACGAGGTGGTCGATGGCGGCGGCGACGTTATTCTGGCGCCGGTAGCCATGCTTGAGGGTCAGCAGCGTGCTCCAGACCCAGACGATGGGATACGCCTCGGCCGAGGGCGCCTGGGGGCTGAAGACGTACCAGTCGTCGCGGGGGCCATCGGCGTGCCTGGGGTTGGGCCGCTGCCAGACGGGTTCCCAGGCAGGGGAATGGGTCTGGATCCAGCGGCGGAAGTGGGCATCCTCCTGGCGGTTGCGCGGCATGACGGTGACGAATCGCCCGCCTTGGCGGGCGATATGATCCATGTTCGGGCGCGAGCACAGCTTGCTGTCGGCAACGTAGAGGAAGTCGGCGCGGCCGGCAATCTGGCGCAGCGTGTTCCAGGTCTCGATATGCGTGGAGACATCGGCAACGTTGCCGTCGGCGCACCGAAAGTGCACCGGCACGCCGTCCTCACCGTCGATGGTCAGGATGAAGAGCAACTGCCTCAAATCAGGCCGATGGTCCTTGCTGTAGCCGTACGTGATCGCCGGCGCGACCCGCCCGCGCACGCTGCGCCCGGACGCTGAGCGGTACTGTCCGCAGAAGGAGACCGAGGTCGAATCGTTGTGCAGGCGATCGAAGCGCACGCCGAAGCGGCGCGCAACGCTCACGATGACCTCGGTCAACAGGGCCGCGCGGTCGATCTCGAACAGGCGGTCCAGCGCACGACCGATGCGGTCGTCGCTCAGGTGCCCAAGCTCAGCAGCGTCCATGCCGAACAGGCCAGGGGCGAAGGAGACAGCCGTCTCCTGTTGGCGGTAGACGGGTTCGCGCTCCACGACGATCGAGCGCAGCAGAACACCCAGGGCTTGCGTGTGGGAGACGGCCGAACGGCGCGCAGGATCGGAACCGTCGAGATGGCGCTGAAGAACGTCCAGGACACCGGCGCGGCCCAGGAAGTGGTTGAGCAGGGGTAGAGGTCCCAGGCGCTCGGTCAGCAGATCGAGCTGCGCGTGGGGTAGGGTTTGCTCGGTCATTGCTCTTACGCTATGCTAAGCGTAACCTCACTGCAAAGCAAGCGCTTCCGTTGAAAAGATCCGCCGTGCCGCGAAAGCCATCGACCCGAAAGACGCACGCCGCGCGCGAACGCATCGCCAAGCTGCGCGAAGCGCTTGGCGAAATCGAACTGCTGTGTTCCGGCTCGCTCAGCGAGCGGATGATGAAGTGCGGCAAGCCGGGCTGCCGCTGTGCGACGGATCCGTCAGCGCGCCACGGTCCGTACTACGAGTGGGGACGTATGCGCGCCGGCAAGCTTGTTCATCGATACGTCACGGCCGAGCAGGCCAAGACACTACGGGAGGCGATCGACAACCACCGCCTCGTCAAGAAGTTGCTTCGTGCCTGGGAGATCGACTCCGAACTGCTGATCGACGCCGAGCAGCCAACCGAATCCTGATCCGCCGGCCTCACCCGCGGAAATTGCGATCTAATGCGTCATCCCAAGTGCGGAATGTAGGTCGAGATACTGCACCCGGTTCAATAGCGTGCGTCTTCGCACATCCGGCGGATGAGCTCGCCCGCGCTTTCGCGCTGCCTCGGCTGTCGCTCGGTGAGCCGGCGCAGTGCATCGATGTCGATCGGCTTGCGCGCAACGCGGGGGCGCACCAGTTCGAGCACAGGCTTGCCATGCCGGGTGATCACGACCGACTCCCCGGCCTCGGCCAGGTCGACCAGTTCGCTGAGCCTTGCCTTCGCTTCGCTGAGGCCGAATACGCGCGCAGTCATTGAATTTTGACCAAAAAGATAGTCACAATACTATCCGAAACTCGGCGCTCTGGAAAGTCGGCCGGAGGATCGATGCGGCCGCTCGGACCCCTCTGAGCCGGCGCGCCATTCCTGTCAACGCGTTGGCCCGTCCGGATGGGCTATGTACACGGTATGATCGAATTGATGTACACGACCGGGTATCTTTCGATTCATGAAGACCCATGTCGATGACGAGTTGTTGCAGGAGGTGATCCGCCTGGGGGCCTTCGGGATTAGGAAGGCGGCGATCAATGCTGCGTTGGTCGAACTCTCCAGGGCATTGAAGCGTCGGCAGCTGCTCGCGCTTCGCGGCAAGGCCCGCTGGCAGGGCGACCTCGATCAGCTTCGCACGGCTCGCACCGAGACGGGTGGCCGTGCTGGTTGACACCTCGGTCTGGATCGATTTCTTCAACGGGCACGAATCGGCCGTCTGCTCGAGGCGTTCGACGAGCTTCCCGAACCCGAGCCCACCGACTACCTCGAGGCCGCACGGATCTTTCGCACCTGTCGATCGAGAGGGCATACCATTCGTTCGAGATCAACTGCGTGATCGCTCGAGGCTGCCTGCGGCACGGTCTCGCCTTGGTGACCAGGGATCCCGATTTCCGTGTCATTGCCGGGTACACC
>CAUJHX010000062.1 GCA_963204795.1 Pseudomonadota bacterium
CCTTGATGAGATCCAGCTCGTCCCTGGATGGGAGCGTTTCTGCCGGCGGGTGCTTGATACGGAGCGCATCGAGCTCGTCGTTTCGGGCTCATCGGCGCGCATGCTCTCGCGCGAGGTGCACACCTCGCTGCGCGGGCGCAGGGGGCCGGCGTCGCCAAGGATGCGGTGCACGCGATGCTCGGCCATCTGACCGACGCATTTCTGCTGACCGCAGTGACGCTTGCCACGGAATCAGAACGCCAGCGCAACTCGAACCCGCGGAAGATCTACCCTGCCGACCCGGGGCTGATCGTCGCCTTCGATCGCAGCGGCCGTGCGAACCTGGGCCATGCGCTCGAAACGGTGGTGCTGAACGAGCTGGAACGGCATGGTGCCGAGATCGGCTACGTGAAAACCGAGGCAGGTCTCGAGGTGGATTTCCTCGCGCGACATTCGGGTGCCGGCGAGGAGTTGATCCAGGTGTGCGCGGACGTGTCGGACCCGGCGACACTCGAACGCGAGCTGCGCGCGCTCGACGCTGCCGGCCGGGAGCATCGTCGCGCGGCGAAGCGGCTGCTCGTGCTCAGTCGCGATGACGTGCCGCATGTGCAAACCCGTGGTGTCGAGATCCAGCCTGCCTACGAATGGCTGCTCGCCCTGAGCGCTTCGCCCTGAGCCCTCAGCCCAACGGAATGTGATCGATCTTCGCCGCGCAGATGAAGTCGTTCTCCGAGAGCCCGCGGATCGCGTGGGTGCTGAAGGTCGCGCGGCAATAGTTGTAGCCGACCTCGAGATCGGGGTGGTGGTCTTCGAGGTTCGCGATGTGCGCGAGCGCATTCACGAAGCTCATCGTGCGGAAGAAGTCGTGGAACACGAACTCACGACGGATCGACTTCGCGTCGGCTGCGAGCTTCCATCCCTCGTGCAGGCCGGCCCGCATCTGCTCCGCCTCCGCCCGGGTGAGCGGCTGCACACCGCCCTCGCAGGGCACGCACTTGCGTTCGGACAGTTCGCTCATGCCGTCGTGCTCCTGCGCGCGAAGCGGCGCGCGACATACCGTTCGACGAGTTGCTGGAACTCCTCGGCGATGTGATCGCCCTTGAGCGTTACCGTCTTCTCGCCGTCTTCATAGACGGGGGCCACCGGGCGCTCGCCGGTGCCGGGCAGGCTGATGCCGATGCTGGCGTGCTTGCTCTCGCCTGGGCCATTGACCACACAGCCCATGACCGCCACCGTCATGTCTTCGACGCCGTCGTAGGTCTTGCGCCACTCGGGCATGCGCGCACGCACATGGGACTGGATCGACTGCGCGAGCTGCTGGAAATACGTGCTCGTGGTGCGCCCGCAGCCGGGACAGGCGACGACCATGGGAATGAAGGCGCGCAGGCCCATCGTCTGCAGGATTTCCTGCGCAACGATCACTTCCTGCGTGCGATCACCGCCCGGCTCCGGCGTGAGCGACACGCGAATCGTGTCGCCGATGCCCTCCTGCAGCAGCACCGCCATGCCCGCAGTCGAGGCGACGATACCCTTCGAGCCCATACCGGCTTCGGTGAGGCCGAGATGCAGCGGGTAGCGGCAGCGAGCAGCGAGGTCACGGTAGACAGCGATGAGATCCTGCACACCGCTCACCTTGGCGGAGAGCACGATGCGGTCGGCGGGAAGACCCAGTTCGCAGGCGCGATCGGCGCTCGCGACGGCCGAGGTCACGATCGCGTCGCGCATGACATCCTGCGCAGAGCGAGGCTGCGCGGAACGCGAGTTCTCGTCCATCATGCGCGTCAGCAGGTCCTGGTCGAGGCTGCCCCAGTTCACGCCGATGCGTACCGGCTTGTCATGGCGGCAGGCCGTCTCGATCATCTCGGCGAACTGCGGGTCGCGCTTGCTGCCGCGTCCGACGTTGCCGGGGTTGATACGGTATTTTGCGAGCGCCTCGGCGCAGGCCGGGTGTTCGCGCAGGAGCTTGTGGCCGTTGAAATGAAAGTCCCCGATCAGGGGCACCGTGACCCCCATCTGCGCCAGACGATCACGCACGTGCGGCACCGCGGCAGCGGCTTCATCGGTATTGACCGTGACGCGTACGAGTTCGGAACCGGCGCGGGCGAGCGACTTGACCTGTTGCGCGGTGGCCTCCGCGTCCGCTGTATCGGTGTTGGTCATCGACTGCACGACGATCGGGTGCCCGCCGCCGATGACGGTGGCGCCGACACGAACGGCGAGGGAGGGGCGGCGGGGATACGCGGACATGAGACCGTCTATTCTAAGGCGTGTGCGCGCTTGTCGCTGCCGTCACTGGTATCATGTCGTCGCTCGCCGCATTTGAAGACTGTCCGGAGAGATCCTGTCGCCCCTGGGGGCGGGGACGCCGAAGGCGCAAGTTCCGCCCGGAAACGCTCAGGCAAAAGAACGGCAGATCCGAGGCGGGCTCTGGAGAGCGGTGGGCCCGGCCCACCCACCGAAGGGGTGCGGCGAGTCCCGGTGGACCCGCCCGATCTCTCAGGTCACAGGACAGAGGGGCGGTGGAAGTGAGTCCGCATGGGACGACGTACACCGCTTTTTGACCTGCACAATCGCCTCGGCGCCCGAATGGTCGATTTCGGCGGCTGGGACATGCCGGTTCACTATGGCTCGCAGATCGAGGAGCACCATGCGGTGCGCCGGCATGCAGGCCTGTTCGATGTCTCGCACATGTGCGTCGTCGATCTCGCCGGCGATCGGGTACGGCCCTTTCTCGAGCACCTCGTCGCCAACGACGTGGGCAAGCTGCGCGCGCCGGGAAAGGCTCTCTACAGCTGTCTCCTGAACGAAGACGGCGGTGTGCTCGACGACCTCATCATCTATTACCTCGGTGAGACTTTCTTTCGCGTCGTGGTCAATGCCGGTACCCGCGACAAGGATCTTGCCTGGATCCGCGAGCACGCCGCAGCTTTCGGCGTGGCAGTCACCGAGCGCACCGACCTCGGCATGCTCGCAGTTCAGGGGCCGGCAGCGCGTGGCCTCGTCGAAGGCCTCCTGCCGCCAGCACCGCAGGACCCCGATGCGCGGGCAGCCGTCATGGCCCTCGCGCCTTTCAGCGGCCGCGCAATCGGCACGTGGTTCGTCGCCCGCACCGGCTATACCGGCGAGGACGGCTTCGAGATCATCCTGCCCGTCGCCGAGGCCGAGCCGACCTGGGTCGCGCTCAATGCCCGGGGCGTGCGCTCCTGCGGGCTCGGTGCGCGCGATACGCTGCGGCTCGAGGCCGGCATGAACCTCTATGGCAACGACATGAGCGAGTCGACCCACCCGCTCGAGTCGGGCCTCGCGTGGACGGTCGCGTTCGAGCCGGCCGGCCGGGATTTCATCGGCCGCGCGGCACTCGAGACGATCCGCCGGCGCGGCGACAGCGCGAAGCTCGTCGGTCTCCTGCTCGAGGACCGGGGCGTGCTGCGCGGCCATCAGAAGGTGATCGTCCCGGATGTGGGTGAGGGTGAGATCACGAGCGGCACATTCTCGCCGACCCTCGAGAAATCGATCGCGCTCGCGCGCGTACCCAAGGCCACGGGTGATCGCGTGCAGGTCGACATCCGCGGCAAGTTGCTCGCGGCGCGCGTGGTGAAGCCGCCGTTCGTCCGCCACGGCAAAGTACTCGTTTCCTGACCGGAGAGATTCCATGAGCCAGATTCCCGCCGATTTGAAGTACGCGAAAAGCCACGAATGGGTGAAACCCCTTGCCGACGGCACGGTCGAAATGGGCATCAGCGATCACGCGCAGGCGGCGCTGGGTGATCTGGTGTTCGTCGAAGTGCCGAGCGTCGGCCGCACGCTCGCGGCGGGCGAGGCCTGCGCGGTCGTCGAGTCCGTGAAAGCGGCGTCGGATGTCTACAGCCCGATTGCCGGTACGGTGACAGCGGTCAACGCGGAGCTCGCGAGCGCGCCTGAGCTCATCAACCAGGATCCCTACGGCGGCGGCTGGATGATTCGGATGAAGCCTGTCGATCCGCGCGCGGCCGACGCCCTGCTCAGTGCGTCGGATTACGAAGCGGTGCTGCAGGCCGGGTAAGGGAGAGGTCATGCCGTTCATTCCGCACACCGAAGACGACATCCGCGAGATGCTCGCGGCGATCGGCGCCCCATCGATCGAGGCGCTCTTCGACGAGATTCCGCAGGAACTGCGCACGCAGGCGCTCGCGGGCGTGCCACCCGGCCTCTCCGAACTCGAGATCGGGCGGCTCATGACCGAGCGCGCGAAGCAGGATGGTCGTCCCCTGTCGTTCCTCGGTGCAGGCGCGTACGAGCACCATATTCCCTCGGCGGTGTGGGCAATCGTCACGCGAGGCGAGATCTACAGCGCTTACACCCCGTACCAGGCCGAGGCGAGCCAGGGCACGCTGCAGGCGATCTACGAATACCAGACGATGATCGCCTCGCTCACCGGCATGCAGGTGTCGAATGCGACCCTCTACGATGGTGGCTCGGCGCTCGCCGAGGCTGCGCTCATGGCGGTACGCGCGCATCGCAAGTCGAGTTCGCAGCGCATCCTCGTGCCGACTACCGTGCACCCGCACTATCGCAAGGTGGCAGTGGCGACGGCCGGCAACCAGGGGCTTGTCTTCGACACCGTGCCCTATGTGCGCGAGTCGGGCTGCCTCGCGCCCGCGGCGCTGGCGAAGCACGCCGGCGAGGACATCACCGCACTCGTGATCCAGCAACCCAATTTCTTCGGCATGCTCGAGGATGTCGATGCGCTCACCGACTGGGCGCATGCGCAGGGCGCGCTCGTGATCGCGGTCGTGAACCCCACCTCGCTCGCGCTGCTGAAGCCACCGGGCGAGTGGGGCGCAAAGGGGGCCGACATCGTCGTCGGCGAAGGCCAGCCGCTCGGCGTGCCGCTGTCCTCGGGCGGGCCGTACTTCGGCTTCATGACGACCCGTATGGAGCACGTGCGCCAGATGCCGGGGCGCATCGTTGGCCGCACCGTCGATCTCGACGGGCGCGAGGGCTTCGCGCTCACACTGCAGGCGCGCGAGCAGCACATCCGCCGCGGCAAGGCCACGTCGAACATCTGCACGAACCAGGGCCTCCTGATGACGGCGGCCACGATCTACATGTCGATCATGGGGCCGGAGGGCCTCGAGCGTGTCGCAGCGCTTTGCGCGCAGCGCACGCGCGAGCTCGTCACGGCCCTCACGCGGGTGAAGGGCGTGCGCCGGTGTTTCGAGGGCCCGTATTTCCACGAGGCGGTTGTCCTGCTCGACCGTCCCGTAACGGGTGTACTGCGCGAACTGGCCAGTCGCGGCGTGCTGGGCGGCTTCGACCTCACCGAGCACTATCCCGAACTCGGCGCCGCGCTGCTCGTATGTGCCACCGAGACGAAGACCGCCGCCGATGTGGATGCCTATGCCACAGCCCTCAGCGAGGCCCTGCGCGCCGTGCGCGCGGCCTGAAGCCAAGGACACCCAGCATGCCGAATCGCCGCGAAAAGATCATTTTCGAGTACTCACGCCCCGGCCGGGGTGCGACGGGACAGTGGCCGGAGAAGACGCCCGTGCCTGCGGACCTGCCGAAGGCGCAGCTCCGCAAGGGTCGGCCGTTGTTGCCCGAAGTGAGCGAGCTCGAGGCGGTGCGCCACTACACGCGTCTCTCGCAGCTCAATTTCTCGATCGACACGCACTTCTACCCGCTCGGTTCGTGCACGATGAAGTACAACCCGAAGGCGTGCAATCAATACGCCATGCTGCCCGAGTTCACGGGGCGACACCCGCTCGGGCCCGAGTCCCACGGCCAGGGGTTCCTCGCCTGCATGTTCGAACTGCAGGAAATGCTGAAGTCAGTGACCGGCATGCAGGGCGTGTCGTTGACACCGATGGCGGGCGCGCACGGGGAGTTCGCCGGCGTCGCGATGATCCGTGCCTATCACCGCGCGCGCGGCGATCTGGCGCGGAATGAAATCATCGTGCCCGAGGCCGCGCATGGTACGAATCCCGCCACGGCCACCATGTGCGGCTGCGTCGTGCGGGAAATCCCGGTGCTCGCCGACGGGGACGTCGACATCGAGGCGCTCAAGGCCGCAGTCGGCCCGAACACTGCGGGAATCATGCTCACCAACCCTTCGACGCTGGGCGTGTTCGAGCGCCGCATCAGGGAAGTGGCCGGCATCGTGCACGCGGCCGGCGGGCTCCTCTATTACGACGGCGCAAACCTCAACGCGATTCTCGGCAAGGTGCGTCCCGGGGACATGGGATTCGACGTGATCCACATGAACCTGCACAAGACCTTCTCGACACCGCACGGTGGCGGCGGACCAGGGTCCGGAGCCGTGGGGGTGAGCGAGCGCCTGTTGCCGTATCTGCCGATCCCGATCGTCGGACGGGAAGACGAGCGCTATCGCTGGCTCACCGAGAAGGACCTGCCCCAGTCGATCGGACGCCTCTCGGCCTTCATGGGCAATGCCGGCGTGCTGCTGCGCGCCTATGTCTACATGCGCATGCTCGGGCGCGAGGGAATGGGCCGGGTCGGCGACTTCGCCACGCTCAACGCCAACTACCTGCTGGCGAAACTGACGCAGGCAGGCTACGAGGCAGCCTATCCGCAGCGGCGCGCGAGCCACGAGTTCATCATCACCGCGAAGCGGCAGGCGAAGGAGCAGGGCGTCACCGCGATGGACATCGCCAAGCGGCTGCTCGACTATGGTTTTCATGCGCCGACCACCTATTTTCCGCTGCTCGTGCCCGAGTGCCTGCTGATCGAGCCCACGGAAACGGAAAGCAGGGAAGCGCTCGACGCCTTCATCGGCGCGATGGTGAAGATCAGGCAGGAGGCCGGGAGCGATCCGCAGCTGCTGAAGGGCGCGCCGCACACCCTGCCAGTGCGCCGGCTCGACGACGTGCGCGCGGCCCGCCAGCTCGACCTCACATGGAAGCCGGGCGCGGCAGCCTGATGGAGCGCGACAAGCCGCGCGGAGTTGCGCGCCTGCTGCGGGCCTGTGGCGCGAGCGCCCAAGGCTTGCGCGGCACTTTCCGCGAAGAAGCCGCGTTTCGCCAGGAGCTGCTGTTCGCGCTCGTCGCCATTCCGCTCGGGCTCTGGCTTGGACGCAGTGGCGTCGAACGTGCTCTACTCGTGGCGCCGGTGCTGCTGGTCCTCGTCGTCGAACTCGTCAACAGCGCGATCGAGGCGACGGTGGACCGTATCGGGACCGAGCGACATCCGCTCGCAGGGCTCGCGAAGGATGCCGGCTCGGCGGCGGTGTTCATGTCGTTTGTGTTGTGGGTTGTGGTCTGGGCGCTGCTGCTCACCGACCGCTGAGGAAAACCGGAAACATATGTCAGCCCTGATCTGCGGCTCCGTCGCATACGACACCGTGATGGTCTTCGAAGGGCGGTTCAAGGATCACATCCTCGCCGACCGCATCCACCTGCTCAACGTGTCGTTCCTGGTGCC
>CAUJHX010000063.1 GCA_963204795.1 Pseudomonadota bacterium
CTGGACCGCTATCGCGTCGGCCTCGAGGCCCTTGTTCGCACTGCGATAGAAGAACAGCAGGCCATCCTGCGACGGCGACGCGGCGTCACCACCCGGTACCGCCATCACGGTGAGCGTGGCAAGCCCGAATGGATCCACCCCGGCCGCGGGCGGCGCCGACACGTCAAACCTCGGCAGCGACGGCGTGAATATCCGGCCGTCGATGGAATCGGTCAGATTCCCCGTGAAGTAATTGTCGAACGCCAGCACCGAAATGCCGAGCTGAGCGCTCGCGCTGATGCCAAACGGCGCCAGCGGCATCGTCATGATCACGTTGCCCGTCTCGAGATCCGTGTCAGCGTAGAAGTACGCCGCCCCGGTACCCGTGGCGAGGTTCACGATATTGACGAGCGTCTGGCCGGTGGCCGCGAACCCGCCCGATTCCGCCGTGTACATCACGAAGTCATCGGTACCGTCGGCATTGACGTCGAGGTAGACGTCGAACTCAGCCGGATAGCTCGGATGCGCCCGGATGCCCCAGGTGCTGACAGCCACCTGCAGGCCGAGTCCACCGAGACCAGCCGGGATGCCCACGAGGCGCGCACCGACCGCCTGCAGATCGACCACGGCGAAGTTGTCGCCAGGGCCCGGGAGCTGCGAAGCCGGGATGCGCGCGCTCGTGCCGAGCAGCGCAAACGGCTCGACCACACCCGCCTTCGCATAGGCGAGGTTGATCAGGCGCAACGATGCGCTCGTCTGACCCGCCGGAATCACGACCCGATCGCCAAGCGCCTGCACCAGCGCCGCCTTCTTCGGCAGCACCTGCCAGGGCACGTGCACTTCGTCAGCGCCGTCCTTCAGCGTGATGTAGCCATCGTACTCGACGGACTGCAGCAGCGATCCGTTGCCGCCCTGCGAGCCGCCGCTGCCATTGGCCCATGGCCAGTCGCCGAGCTTGGCGGGATTGATCGCCAGCAGCACCTTGAAGGTCGTCGTGCCATGGCCTCGCACCGTCACAGAAGGTGGCGCCATCACCGTGACCGCACCACTCGCCGCGTCGTCATCGTAACGGAACGACTTGTGCACCGAGTAGCGGCGCGTCTTCGACGAGAAATTGCGCACCTTCACGGTGCGGCTGAGCACCATCGGGTAACTGACGCTGTGATAGCCGAACGACAGTGCCGGCGTCTTCGTGTCTTCATCCCACATCGCCGTGCGGGACGCCAGCGCGCGATTGACGCGCACTTCACCGCCGCCGATACGGGTGATCGGAGTGAGCACCTTGCCCTCACCGACGAGCGCACGCTGGTAGATCTCCGGATCCGCGTTGTTCGCCAGCAGCGCGCGGACCAGTGTTGGCGTGAGCGAGGCGTCCTTCGACAGCAGCAGCGCCGCCGAGCCCGACACCATGGGCGCCGCGCCCGAGGTGCCACCGAACGCCTCTTCACCCGTACCCGTGCCCGCGATCGCCGACACCGACGCGCCGGGCGCGCCGATCTCGGGCTTGATCGCCGCGAAGCTCGTGGAGGGCCCGCGCGAGGACGTGCCCACGATCCAGCCCTTGCGCGACTGCGCGGCAGCGTCCGAGATCGTGACATTCACCGCAGAGCCACCGCTGATCGCCGCGCGGATCGAGTTCGCCACCGTCTGCGTAATGACAAGGGTCGGAGCACAATCGCTGCCGTCCGGCGCGCATTCACCGCCGTTCGAGAACGACACCGCATCGCCCGCGGCAACCAGGCCGAGGATGACCGCGGTCGCACCGGCATCGGTGGCATTGCGCACCTTCTGACTGACCGCGCACGAGCCGCGATTGATCAGCGCAACGTTGCCCGCGAGATTCGCCGGTAGTGCCTGACCGTCGCACGCGAGTGTCGCGACCGGCACGACATCACCGGTAACACTGCGTCCCTCGACCGGCGCCCACTCGACGGTGGCGGTGTTGGTATAGCTGCCGGCGATGCTCGCCGGGGAATTGACGATCAGCGGGAATGCAAGCGCGCTCGGAACTTCCGTCTGCGCGACGCTCAGGACTTCCGGCGTCGCTGCCGGTGAGCCCGTGATGAATGGCCGGTCGGCGCTGTTGCCGGCCGAGGCCACCACGACCACGCCCGCCTTGACGGCGTTCGCGCTCGCGAGGGACAGATCGTCCTGGATCTGGCCATAGCTCGACCCGAGCGACATGTTGACCACGTCGACCGCGTCATCCATCGAGCCGTCGCCATTGGGATCGAGCATGTAGTCCATCGCCTGCATCAGCGCGACGCCATTGCAGGAGGTCGCGACGGAACTGCACACCTTGGCGACGATCAGGCTCGCACCGGGCGCGACACCCTTGTGCACGCCGTCGGCCGAATGCCCGGCGATGATGTCGGACACGTGCGTGCCGTGTCCCTGAATGTCGATCGGGTCGTCGTCTTCGACCGCCGGAGCATCGGGCCACTGCTCGCCGATGAAGTCGTGGCCCTCGATCACCTTCGCGGTCGGGAAGAGGCCGTCGCGCGTCGTGTTGCGCGGATCGGTGATCGCCGTGCCGTAGGCCGCTTCGTACGCGGCATCGGTACCGGCACCGCCGAGGTTGTAGTGCGTGTAGTCGACACCCGAGTCGATCACACCCACTGTGACGCCCGCGCCGGTGACACCCTGCGCCTGCGCGATCGCGGCGCCGATGTAAGGCACCGTCTCGGACAGGTCCATGCGGTAATCGCGCGTCGGCCGCACCGATACGACGTCGCGATAACCCGCGACCGAGTACAGTTGCGCGGCGTCGATGCGCACGATCACCGAGTTGTAGGCGATGCGGGTACGCGCAATTTCGCGCCCCCCGAGCGCGAGCAGGCGTGCCAGCATCGCGTCCTGGTCACGCGCGAGGGTTGCGCCGTGGGCGCGTTGCTGTGCGTGGCTGAGCAGGCCCCCGAGCCGCTTGGCGTTCTGCCCGTTCGCCACCGCGAGCGGCTGGCCGGCAAGCTGCACGATGACATCGACTTCGCCCTTGACGCCCGACAGCGCCGGGTCGATCTTGCGCGACGCTTGCACCGGCGCCGCAAGTGCGAGCGACGTTGCATCCGGAAGTGAGCGATTGGAGCTGACTGGTGCTGCGGTACTGTGCGCGGCAAGCGCCGAAAGCGCCGCGGCGGCCGCCAGCAAGGAGAACTGACGTTTCATGTATATCCCCCTGGTTGCGATTATTGGCTGCCCCGGCCCCCCGGAGGCTGCATGCGCGCGAGCATAACAGAGCGGGATGTCAAGGAAACATGTCGCAGAGGCGAGCCGTGCCGTCCCCTCGCGTTAAGTTAAACCGGCGTCTGCCGTGCGCGGCAATGCTCGGCCTGCTGTCTCTGCCGGCGGGTGCGCAACCTCCTGCGCCCGCTGCCGCCATCGAGGCGCGCCTGGGCACTGCCACGCCCGGGCAGGCTCTCGCGCTGCGGGGCGAGCAGATTGCTGCCTCGCGCGTGCTCGCCGATTTCTACGCTCGCCGGGACTTCGCACCGGCGTGGACCCGCACACGCGACATCGATGACCTGCTGCGCGCCATCCGGGACAGCATCGACGACGGCCTCGATCCTTCCGACTATCACTTTTCGGCGCTCGTACAGTTGCGAAGCGTCGTCTCGCAACCGTACGCCACGGACGTCGACCGCGCAGATTTCGAACTGCTGCTGACGGACGCGATCGTACGGCTCGGCTACCATTTCTGGTTCGGCAAGGTCGACCCGCAAGCCATCGACCCCGGCTGGAACATGAACCGCACGCTGCCGGGCCTCGACCCGGCCGCAGAGATCGAAAGCGCGCTCGCGACCGGCGATCTCCACGCCGCGATCGAGCGCGCGAGACCCGCTCACCCGCTTTATGTCGGGCTGATGCGGGAACTGGCCCGTTTCCGCCGCGTGGCACTCGCCGGCGGCTGGCCCGAACTGCCCTCCGGACCCACGCTCGAGCCCGGCACGCTGGACGCTCGCGTGCCGATCCTGCGCGAGATCCTCGTGGCGACGGGCGACCTGACGGAGACGGCGAGCGCTGACGCGCACGCATATGACGCGCCGCTCGAAGCCGCCGTGCGGCGCTTTCAGCAGCGCATGGGTCTCGGTGCCGATGGTCGCGTCGGCGCCGCGACGCAGGCGGAGCTGCGCGTTCCGGTCGAGGACCGGATCCGTCAATTGCGCGTCAACCTGGATCGGGGTCGCGTGCTGCTCTTCCAGCTCCCGCATGACTTCGTCGTCGTCAACATCGCAGGCTTTGAAGCATTCTACGTCCGCGGCACCGACATCCTGTGGCGCGGTCGCGCGCAGGTGGGCAAGCCGTATCGGGCCACGCCGCAATATCGCTCCGCAATCACTTATCTCGTTTTCAATCCCACGTGGACCGTGCCGCCCACGATCATCCGCAACGACATACTGCCGCAGGCAAAGCGCGACCCCGCATCGATCACGCGCCGCGATCTCAAGGTCATCGACCGCGACGGCAACATCATCGACCCCGCGAGCGTGAACTGGGCGCAGTTCAGCTCCGGCCATATCCCGTATACGCTGCGGCAGGATCCGGGACCCCGCAATACGCTCGGTCGCGTCAAGTTCATGTTCCCGAACCCTTACGACGTCTATCTGCACGACACACCGTCGAAGGCGCTGTTCGACAGCGACACCCGCTCGACGAGTTCAGGCTGCGTGCGCCTCGAACGCCCGCTCGAGCTCGCGCGTCTGTTGCTGGATGATCCGGAGCGCTGGAGCGACGCTGCCATTGCTGCCGCAGTCGCTCGCGGGGAACTGCGGAACATCACGTTGCCCCGGCCCGTACCGGTGATGCTCGCCTATTGGACCGCCTGGGTCGACTCGCAGGGTCTCGTCAATTTCCGCCGCGACATCTACGGCCACGACGCCGCGTGGGCAAAGGCCCTGGATGCGCGCTTTGCCTTTCGCCGCGCAGCGCCCGCTGCTCGCAGCCCGTAGCCCGTCGCCCGCCGCCCTTACCGATAACCCTTCGCCTGCAGCGCAAAGAGGCGCGCGTACCGCCCGTCGAGTGCCACGAGCTCCTGATGGGTTCCGCGCTCGACGATCCGGCCGCGATCGATCACCACGATCTGGTCGGCCATGCGTACCGTCGAGAAACGGTGTGAGATGAGGATGGTGATACGCCCCTGCGCAATCCGGCGGAAATGCTCGAAGACATCCGCCTCGGCCTGCGCGTCCATCGCCGCAGTCGGCTCATCGAGGACGAGGATGTCGGCACGCGTGCGCATGAACGCGCGCGACAGCGCGATCTTCTGCCACTGGCCGCCCGACAGCTCGCGACCGTCGCGAAACCATTTGCCGAGCTGCGTGCGATAGCCGGCCGGCAGGGTCGCGATGAAATCGTCGGCCTGGCCGCGTTCCGCCGCCGCGCGCCAGCGGGTCTCGTCGTCGAAATGCGGCTCGTCACCCGCGCCGATGTTCTCCCCCACCTGCATCTGGTAGCGCGCGAAATCCTGGAAGATCACACCGATGCGCCCACGCAGCACGTCTGCATCCCACTCTCCGAGGTCGAGGCCATCGAGCAGGATGCGGCCGCTCGTCGGCCGGTAGAGGCGCGTCAGCAGCTTGATGAGGGTGGTTTTTCCTGAACCGTTTTCGCCGACGAGCGCGAGACTCGCGCCTGGCGGCAGGTGCAGGTCGATGTCGATGAGCGCCGGTTCGTTCGCCTCCGGATAGCAGAACGAGACGTTCTCGAAGCGCACGCCGTCCTCGGGCTGCGGCCCGCGCGTGAGCGCACCTCTTGCGGGAGGCACTTCGGTCTCGAGATACTCGTACAGCGTCGAGAGATAGAGGTTGTCTTCGTACATGCCACCAATCGCCGCGAGACTCCCTGATACAGCGGCCTGCCCCTGACGAAAGAGCATCAGGTACATGGTCATCTCGCCGAGCGTAATGAGGCTGCGCACCGCTTCGATGGCAATCCAGGCGTAGGCGCCGTAGAGGGTCACCGTGGCGATGAGCCCGAGACCCAGGCCCCAGGCATCGCGCCGGACCGTGAGCGCGCGATCTTCATGATAGAGACGCCGGAAAATGTCGCGGTAGCGCTGCAGGAACCGTTCGCCCAGGCCGAAAAGCTTGACCTCCTTGGCGTGATCCTCACGGGCGAGCACCGTCTCGAGGTAGAGCTGCATGCGCGTCTCTGGCGAGCGCCAGCGAAAGAGGCGAAAGGCGTCGCCCGAGAACTTGGCTTCGGCCAGGAAGGCCGGCAGGCCGGCGAGCACCAGCACGACGACTGCCCACGGCGAGAAGCGCGCGAGCAGTACCGCGAAGCTCACGATCGACACCGCGTTCTGCGCGAGGCCGAAAGTGCGCATCACGAGCGACAGCGGGCGGCTCGAGGCTTCGCGCCGCGCGCGCGTCAGTCTGTCGTAGAAGTCCGCATCCTCGAAATGCGCGAGCTCGAGCGTCAGCGCCTTCTCGAGAATCATCACGTTCACGCGCTGGCCGAGTTGCGCGCGCAGCAACGACTGGCAGAGGGACAGCAT
Source organism: Pseudomonadota bacterium (assembly GCA_963204795.1). Taxonomy (GTDB): domain Bacteria; phylum Pseudomonadota; class Gammaproteobacteria; order Steroidobacterales; family Steroidobacteraceae; genus CADEFQ01. The sequence continues at coordinate 6,473 of CAUJHX010000063.1, forward strand.
ACGTTGCGCGATCGCCAGCGCCGCAACCAGCAGACCTTCGATGACTACGTAGCGCAGCGCCACTTGCGGGTCGTGTGTGGATGCGATCGCGCTCACGACCGCATCGACGATCCGCGCGCCTACCCAGGCAACCGCCGCGGGCAGTACGCCCGCAAGCGCCGTGAGACCGGCGATGGCCAGCGTCAGGGACCGGTTGGTCGACCAGACGAGCGACACGGCGCGCCGGCTGTAGCCGAAGACGCCGAAGAAGCCCGACTTGTCGGAGACGCTGCTCATGGCGTCACAGTGTGACGCAAACCGCTAACATTGGCGGCGTGATTCGCACGGCCTGCATCATCGCCGCACTGTCGGTCCAGTCTGCAGTCGCATTCGCACAGCGCGAGTCGCATACCGAACAGGAATTTGCGAACTATTCATTCGCCCATGAACTCGGCTCGGGAGTCTACGAGACGGGCGGGCGCATGATGCAGATCTATCGACTGCCGTTTGGCTGGCGCTATCGCGAAACAGGCAGCGGAGCGCCCGGTATCACGTTGCTGCTGCCTGTCACGCTCGGGTTCCTCGACTTCAATCCCGCGGGCATCGTGCACGACGGCCTGCCCGAAGGCGTCGATTCGCTGAGTTTCGTGCCGGGGATTGGCCTCGAGTTCCTGCGCGGAACCTGGCGGATCATGCCGTTCGCCAAGACGGGTGTGGCCATCGCGGACCACGCCGACGTCGGCGGCACGCTCTACAGTGTCGGCGTTGCCGGTGAATCCCTGATGCAACGGGAGAGCGGCTGGCGAACTCGTCAGCGCAGCGATTTTCTCTACTCGGGCGTGAACTATCGGGGATCTCTGCCGAGCGATACGTTCGTGCGCTGGCGCAACGGGATCGAAGCGGCGCAGGGGACTGGCTGGCAGGGCGGCCACCACGAGATCGAAGGTGGAGTATTTGCCGTACTCGACTGGTATGTCGATCCGCCCACGGGACCCTTGACCGGAATCGCCATCCCCGCGCTGCAGTTCGAAGCGGGCGTGATGCTCGGCACGCGCCCCGACCTCAAGTGGTGGCGCCTGCCGATTCCGCGCATCGGCCTGAGTTACCGCTTCGCGGGCGACGTTTCCGGGTGGCGACTCGTGCTCGGCGCGCCGTTCTGAAAGCGCATGGCGCAGGGCGGCAGCGTCGTCGACCGGCGACAGCTTTTGCCGATGGCCGGAATGGATCATGATCTTCCCACCCGGCGCCGCAAGTCGATCGGGCTCTGGTGTGACGCAAAGAAGATTACGCGGGAGTCGCTGGCCGCATATGTCAAACCCGACGGGATTGCCCGCGGACACCCGCGGTACATTGCCCGCATGAAACGCTGGCGCCTCAGCATTGCGACACGGCTTGCGCTCGGATTCGGGGCCATCGCACTCGTGCTGCTCGTGGGTAACTGGTATGCGGCGCGCAGCACCACGTTCGCGATCGACACGCTGCACGACACCACCCTCGAGCGCATCCCCTTCGCCCGGGCCGCCGCGGGGATCACCGACCAGTTGCTCGCCTACGACCGTGCCGTGTTTGACCAGTTGCGCGCCAACGATGCGACGACACGCGACGCCACGGCGCACGCCGAGCGGCAACTCGGAGCGGCTGTCACTGCCTATGTAGCCCAGCGCCCGCTGGGGGCAACCCGCAGTGACCAGCTCCTCGAGGAACTGCGAACCCATGTCGAACTCGGCGGCCGGCTGACGGATGCTGCGCGTGCGCGTGAGGACGCACTGACGCGCTACGCACAGGTGCTCGACGCCCTGGCGAGACGTGTTTCGACGACCTGGGATGCCAATGCGCGTCTCGAGGTGGCGGGCAGCGCGCGTCGTTCCTTTGCCGAGCTCGAGCTCGCCGCGGGCACCCTGCGTACGGCATTCAACGGTTACCTGATCAACGGCAGTGCCGAGTCTGCGGTGCGCGTCCAGCGCGCGCAGCGCACTTTCAGGAGCGCGCTCGATGCGCATCGAGCCGAGCTCAGCAGCTCGCCGGGGCGCGCCTGGATCGACCTCATGGACGAGGATCTCGTCGCCATCACCCGCCTGCTCGCCGAGTTCGCGGCGCGTGACGCACAGATCGACGCGATCCGCGCCGAGTTCACCTCCTCGAGCGCAGCCGTGCCGGCCCGCCTGAACGAACGCATCGCGCTGCCCGCGAGCGCGGCCGTCATCGATTCGGCAGGCGCCGCGGCCCAGGCGACGCACGAGGCACGCGAGACCTACCTCAACATGACGCTGGTCGTCATCGCCCTGACGCTCGCCGTATCGCTGCTTGCCACACTCTCCGTGACTGCGCCGGTACGCCGTCTCATTCGCGCCACGCGTTCGCTCGCGCGCGGCGCCTGGCGGACACGTGCTCCGCGCGGTGGCCCCCGCGAGCTCGACGAGCTGGCCAGTGCTTTCAACACCATGGCTGCGCAGCTCGCAGAAGCGAACGAAACGGTGGCGCAGCACCAGCTCGAGCTCGAGGATCGCGTGCGTGCCCGCACGCGCAAGCTCTCATTCCTCGCCCACCACGATACGCTCACCGCGCTGCCGAATCGCCGCTACGCCTTCACGCACTTGCGGCGGCTGGCGCGCCGCGCGCTCGCCGAAGGCGACTCTGTCGGCATGCTCGCGATCGATGTCGACAACTTCAAGTCGATCAATGACCATCTCGGGCACGCGCTCGGCGACGAACTGTTGCGTGCGATTGCCGATCGCCTGCGCCTCGCGGTCGGTGAGCACAACTTCGCCGCCAGGCTCGGCGGCGACGAGTTCATTGTGCTCGTCGAGCACGCCGGAGGTCTCGCACCGCTCGAAAGCCTGGCCGACGGCATTGTCAGCGCCTTCCGTCGACCGCTCGCCGTAGCCGGCCGCGAGCTCCTCGTCAGCGTGAGTGTCGGCGTGAGCGCGCTGCCGGATCACGCCCGTGACGCAACGGCGCTCGCCCGGGCTGCCGACGCCGCTCTCTTTCGCGCCAAGTCCCAGGGTCGCAACCGGGTCGGCGTCTTCACACCGGACCTGTTCGCGGGCACGGCGTCTCGCTTTCGGATGGAGCAGGCGCTGCGCCGGGCCATCGAAGCCCGTGATCTCGTCCTCGAGTATCAGCCGCAGGTGGCACTCGACAGCGGCGAGACGACGACCGTCGAGGCCCTGGTGCGCTGGCGACGCGACGACGGCAGCCTGGTGCCTGCGTGTGACTTCATAGCGATCGCGGAACAATCCGGGCTGATCATCGCGCTCGGTGACTGGGTACTCGAGACTGCCGTGGCGACCGCCAGGGAATGGCGCTCCAGCGGCATCGCGCACCCCCGCATCGCGATCAACGTTTCGATGCCGCAGCTCCTGGACAAGAGCTTCGTCGAGCGCGCCGGCCAACTGCTGGCACGCAACGAGCTGCCTCCGGATACGCTCGAGCTCGAACTGACCGAGACCGCATTCCAGACGGGTGCCGCGACCATCGTGGCGCTGCAGCGCGCGCGCGAGCTCGGCCTGCCGATTGCGCTCGATGATTTCGGCATGGGCTATTCGTCCCTCAATTCCCTGTCGCGGCTGCCGCTCAAGCGCGTCAAACTCGACCGCAGCCTGATCGCGGACTGCGATACGAACGTGCGCTCGGCCGCGATAGCGCGCGCGATCATCTCCGTATGCCACAGCCTGGGACTCGAGGTGACGGTCGAGGGCATCGAGCGCGTCGAGCAGTTGCGATTGCTCGCGCGCTGCGGTCCGTTGGCGGCGCAAGGGCACCTCATTTCGCGTCCGATCGCGAGCGAGGCCATTCCAGCCTTCATGCTGGGCAGCCGTTCGCGCCTGGCGGGCCTCCTGGCACATCCCGGCCACGAGGCCGATCGCGAGGCGGTCGTGCCGTTTCGGCCACGCGCTTGACCCCGCGCGCAGCTCATCGGTCTATAGTGCGCCGATGAGGTCCTTCCCCCGATCATCCACGCTTCTCCTGCTCATGACTCTGCCCGCTTGCGCGCTGTCGGCTGCGCCACCGCGGAGCATGGGAGAACTGCTGGCGCGGTCTGCGCCCGACGACTGGCGTACGCCGGACGCTGCGAACACCCTGTACCTGCAGCTCGATAGCGGGCGTGTGGTGATCGAGCTCGCGCCGGATTTCGCGCCGCATCACGTCGCCGCGATTCGCGCGCTGGCCCGCAGTCATTATTACGACGGCCAGAAGATCGGACGTGTGCAGGACAACTTCGTGGTTCAGTGGGGAGATCCTGCCACGAAAGGGATCACGGTCCCTGCCCTGGCCGGGGAATTCAGCCGGCCGATCACCGCTGCATCGTCCTTCACCGTGCTTCCGGACGCCGATGGTTACGCACCCGTGGTTGGCTTCACCAATGGCTTTCCCGCCGCACGCGATGCGCAAGGAAAGACCACCTGGCTTGCGCACTGTTACGGCACGCTCGGCGTGGGTCGCGACATCGACGCGAACTCGGGCAGCGGCGCGGAACTCTATGTGGTGATCGGCCACGCGCCGCGCCAACTCGACCGCAATGGCACGGTCGCTGGACGCGTGGTGTACGGCATGGAGCACCTCGCCGCGCTGCCGCGCGGCTCCGGCCCCCTCGGCTTTCACGAAAAACCGGACGAGGGCGTGACAATCCGCAGCCTGCGCGTCGCGGCCGACGTTGCTGCGACCGAACGCACGCCGCTCGAAGTGCTGCGCACCGACACGCCGCTCTTTGCGCAGCTCGTGGAACTGCGGCGCAACCGCGCCGACGAGTGGTACAAAGTGCCGGCCGGCTACATCGACCTCTGCAACGTCCCCCTGCCGGTGCGCGTGAGCGCGCCGACCCCGCCGGGCTGATGCCTACCTGACCTCACCCTCGTTGGCGGCAGGTTCCGGCTCCTGCATGAGACTCTCGGTCTTCCCGGCAACGCTCTCGACCACTGCTGTGCCGGCGTCAACGCCCTGCTTCGCGACTTCCTCGACCTTGCGGGTGGCGACCTGAATGCCTGCGGAAGACTTCTCGATGACCACTTTGGCGCGGCGACGCACCCGGCGGGCAACCTTGCGTGTCGCCGACGCAGCCCGGCGCACGGTGGCCTTCGCCTTGCGCTTAAGGCGCGCCGAGCCCCGCTTGACGCTGCGCTTTGCCACCGCCAGCTTGCGCCTGGCTGCGGCGACTTTGGTCTTGCGGCCGACCTTGCGGCGCGTCCGTGCCACCTTCTTCTTCGCCACCTTGCGCTTGCGGGTGACCTTTTTCCTCGCTGCCATGATCGCGACTCCCCCGGGAATACCCGGCTGCGACATTGCGATAACGCGCGGGTGCCGTCAATCCCGCGCGCCGCAACAGCCGCGACTTACTTGGCGACGAGGATCTTCTTGACCCAGCCGCTGCCCTTGCCGGATTCGATTTTCAGGAAACCGCCTTCCTCGACGCCCATGTAGATGAGCTCATCGCCCTTGGTGAGCGTCGCCACCGTCTTGCCCGCCTCCGCAGCACTGCCCATGATCTTGACGCCGGCGATCTTCGGAAAGAGCACGTCGCCTTCGTTGTAGACGGCGCCCGCCTTCGTCTTGCCGCCCGACGCGGCTTCCTGGGCAAGCGTGCCGACGTCGCGCTGCAGGTTCGGGTCATTGCGGATCACGTTCACGATGTTGTTGTAGTTGTCGGCGAACGAGGCCGCGATGATCTTGCCTTCGTTGGTGTTGCCGTAACCACCGATGCCACCACCGGCGCCGCCGCCGAAGATCGCCGCACCGAGCGCAAGGTCCGCCTTCTTCGAGCTGCCTTCCGCAGAGGCCACCTGCACACCGGAGCGCGAATCCGCAACCAGCATGCTCGTCTGGGCTTCCTTGAACTTGAGGCCGCCCACGACGGCGCCGAGCACACCCGCCCTGCCGCCGAGGAGTCCGCCGAGTGCACCGCCCATGCCGCCTGCATTATTCTCGCTGAACACGACCGAAGGAGTCAGGATGAAGTCGGCTGCGACCATCTGCCCGCCGCCGATGTTCGAACCGCCACGCATCTCGCCACCGCCAGCAAGCGCCCGCTCCTGCATCATGTTCTGCATGCCTTGTCCGCGCTCCACCACGATGAAGCAGTTCGACTGCTGGATCATCATGCGGATCAGGCCCACGGGCGATTGCAGGTTGTAGCGCGACAGCGCGCTCATCACGTAATCCTGCGGCTCGACGACGGCGACCGCGCCCATCGGCTTGTCGCATTTCTGCAGGTCGCTCGCGGCGCCGGAGGCACCTTGCGTACCCGCCGCGCCCTGCACCTCGGAACCTCCTTTGCCCTTCTTCGTGCTGAGCAGCCCTTCGGCCTGGATGGATGTGGCGAGAAGCACGCCTGCCAGCAGCAGCGCAATGGAACGTGCGTTCATGGAACCCTCTCCCCCGTTCGATGTGGGGGCTGAATATACGCCCGCGCAGGCGTCAGTCGCCAGCACCCGCGACGACTGCTCCGTCATCGCTTCTGCCTGCAGCCGACTTGCGCCGCCCAGCACCGCCCCCGTACGCTGCGCGACCTGTACGAGAGATCCACCCGCCGACCCCGGAGAACCGCAGTCCAGTGCACGACATCATCCAGCAGCTCGAAGAGAAGCGCGCCAAGGCCCGTCTCGGCGGCGGCGAGAAGCGCATCGCCGCCCAGCACGCCAAGGGCAAGCTCACTGCGCGCGAGCGCATCGAGCTGCTGCTCGACGAGGGCTCGTTCGAAGAGTGGGACATGTTCGTCGAGCACCGCTGCGCGGATTTCGGCATGGCGGACAACCGCATCCCCGGCGACGGTGTGGTCACGGGCTACGGCGTGATCAATGGCCGCCTCGTCTTCGTCTTCAGCCAGGATTTCACGGTCTTCGGTGGAGCGCTCAGCGAGGCGCACGCGGAGAAGATCTGCAAGGTCATGGATCAGGCCATGAAAGTGGGCGCACCGGTGATCGGCCTCAATGACTCCGGCGGAGCCCGCATCCAGGAAGGCGTCGCCTCCCTCGGCGGCTATGCCGAGGTCTTCCAGCGCAACGTCAGCGCCTCGGGCGTGATCCCGCAGATCAGCCTCATCATGGGCCCCTGCGCCGGGGGCGCGGTCTACAGCCCGGCGATGACCGACTTCATCTTCATGGTGAAGGACAGCTCCTACATGTTCGTCACGGGCCCCGAGGTCGTGAAGACCGTCACCCACGAGGAAGTCACCGCCGAGGATCTCGGCGGCGCGCTTTCGCACACCACTCGCAGTGGCGTGGCCGATCTCGCCATCGAGAACGATGTCGATGCGCTGCTCATGGCGCGGCGGCTCTTCAACTACCTGCCGCTGAACAACCGCGAAAAGCCGCCGGTGCGCCGCTCCGGGGATCCGGCCGACCGCATCGAGCTGTCGCTCGACACGCTCGTGCCCGACAACCCGAACAAGCCGTATGACATCAAGGAACTGATCGTCAAGACGGTGGACGACGGCGACTTCTTCGAGCTGCAACCGGAATACGCGAAGAACATCGTCATCGGCTTTGGCCGCATGGACGGGCACACCGTCGGCTTCGTCGCCAACCAGCCGCTGGTGCTGGCCGGTTGTCTCGACATCAAGAGCAGCATCAAGGCGGCACGCTTCGTGCGCTTCTGCGACGCCTTCAACATCCCGCTCGTCACCTTCGTCGACGTACCCGGCTTCATGCCCGGCACCGCCCAGGAGTACGGCGGGATCATCAGGCACGGCGCGAAGCTGCTCTATGCCTATGCGGAATGCACGGTGCCCAAGGTCACGGTCATCACCCGCAAGGCTTATGGCGGCGCCTATGACGTCATGTCCTCAAAGCACCTGCGCGGCGACGTGAACCTCGCCTGGCCGAATGCCGAGATCGCGGTGATGGGCCCGAAAGGCGCGGTCGAGATCATCTTCCGCGAGGAGAAGAGCGACCCTGCCCGGATCGCCGCGCGCGAAGCCGAGTACCGGGCGAAGTTCGCCAATCCCTTCGTCGCCGGCGCGCGCGGCTACATCGACGACGTCATCCAGCCGCACGAGACACGCCGGCGCATCTGCCGCTCGCTCGTGATGCTGCGCGACAAGAAAATTGACGAGCCGTGGCGCAAGCACGGCAACATTCCCCTGTAGAGAAACGCTGCCCGTGTTCAAGAAGATCCTCATTGCCAACCGCGGCGAGATCGCCTGCCGCGTCATCAAGACCGCGCGCCGCATGGGCATCGCCACGGTCGCCGTGTATTCCGAAGCCGACCGCGACGCCCGCCATGTGGAACTCGCCGACGAAGCGGTGCTCATCGGGCCTGCGCCGAGTCGCGAGAGCTATCTCGTCATGGACCGCATCATCGAGGCCTGCAAGGCGACCGGCGCCGAGGCACTGCATCCGGGCTACGGCTTTCTCTCGGAGAACGAGCAGTTCGCGCGGCGGGTCGAGGAGGAAGGCATCGCATTCATCGGCCCGAAGCACCGCTCGATCGCGGCGATGGGCGACAAGATCTCCTCGAAGGCACTCGCCGCGAAGGCGCGGGTCAGCACCATCCCCGGACACAATGCGCCGATCGAATCACCCGATGAGGCCGTAAAGATCGCGCGCCGGATCGGTTACCCGGTCATGATCAAGGCGAGCGCCGGCGGCGGCGGCAAGGGCCTGCGCGTGGCGTTTGAGGACAAGGAAGCCTTCGAAGGCTTCACTTCCTGCCAGCATGAGGCTCGCGCGAGTTTCGGCGACGACCGCGTCTTCATCGAGAAATTCATCGAAGAGCCGCGCCACATCGAGATCCAGGTGCTCGGTGATGCCCATGGCAACTGCGTCTATCTCTGGGAGCGCGAGTGTTCCATCCAGCGCCGCCACCAGAAGGTGATCGAGGAGGCGCCGAGTTCCTTCCTCGACGATGCCACGCGCGAGGCAATGGGCAAGCAGGCCGTGGCACTTGCGCGGGCGGTCGACTACCAGTCTGCCGGTACCGTGGAATTCGTGGTCGGCCGCGACCGCAGCTTCTACTTCCTCGAAATGAACACGCGACTGCAGGTCGAGCACCCGGTCACCGAGTGCATCACGGGACTCGATCTCGTGGAGCAGATGATCCGCGTGGCTGCGGGCGAGAAGCTCGCCTTCACGCAGGCGGACATCCGCCGTCAGGGCTGGGCGATCGAGTGCCGCATCAATGCCGAAGACCCTTTCCGCAACTTCCTGCCCTCGACGGGACGGCTGGTGAAGTTCCGGCCGCCGCCCGAGGGCGACGGCGTGCGCATCGATACCGGCGTCGAGGAAGGCGGCGAGATCCCGATGTACTACGACTCGATGATCGCCAAGCTCATCGTGCACGGCCGGGACCGGAACGGGGCAATCGCGAAAATGCGCGAAGCCCTGAATGCCTTCGTGATCCGGGGCATCGCGAGCAATATCCCCTTCCAGGCCGCGCTGCTCGCGCACCCGCGCTTCGTATCGGGCCAGTTCAACACCGGCTTCATCGCCGAGGAATACCCGCAGGGCTTCGCGGGCACTGCCGTACCCGAGGATCCCGATTTCCTGCTGGCCCTGGCGGCCGCCGCGCACCGTCGCTTGCGCGAGCGCGCCGCAGCCATCAGCGGCCAGCTTCCCGGCCATGAGCTGCGAATCCGCGAGGACTTCGTGATCGTGCTGACGAACCGCGACGGGCAGCGCGAGCACACACCCGTCTCGGTGACCTCAAACGGCCCCGAGGTGCAGGTATCGATCGGCGGTCGCAGCCGGCGCATCACGCTGGACGGCGCGCTCCGCGACATCGTGATACACGGCAAGTTCGACGGCCGGCCCTTCTGTGCGCAGCTGGAGCGCGTCGGTCACAACTATCGCATCGCGCACGATGGCGTGACGATCATGGCGCGCGTGCTGGCACCGCGCGCCGCGGAACTGCTGGCGCTGATGCCGGTGAAGGCCCCACCGGATCTCTCGAAGTTCCTGCTCTCGCCCATGCCGGGGCTGCTGGTCGAGGTTGCCGTACAGCCCGGACAGCGGGTGCTCGCAGGCGAGAAGCTCGCGGTGATCGAGGCGATGAAAATGGAGAATATCCTCATCGCCTCGCAGGACGGCGTGGTCGCCGAGGTGGCCGCGAAGAAGGGCGACAACCTCGCCGTCGATCAGGTCATCATCAGGTTCGAGTAAACACGGCGGCGCGGACCGGTCCTGATTGGTGCGCCCGAAGGGAGAGACTTCGGACTCTCCATTGTAATGAGTTGGTTGACTGGAATGCCCGTCTTGAACGCCGCTTCCAGGCTCTGCTTAACCAGAAAAGTGGGCTTGCAGTTCAACCATGAGCGCGTACAACCTAGCATCTGTTATTAATAGTTAGTGGATATCAGTATGCCTACCAGCGTAGCTCTCGGTAATCACTTCGAGGAGTTCATCAAGGAACAGCTTGAATCAGGACGTTTCAACAACGCCAGCGAGGTCGTGCGTGCCGGGTTAAGGCTGCTTGAGGACGAGGAAAAGTTGCGTCAGATTCGTCATGCTGAACTCAAGGCGGTAATTCAAGAAGGAATCGATAGCGAAGACGCTGGCACGATTGAAGAAGTCTTAGCCAGAAACCGTGCGCGGCGTCGAGCACAGGCGGCGCAGAACAAGTAATGCGCGTCCGGCTGTCGCGTCGGGCGGAGGCGGATCTCGTCGAGATAACGGACTTCATAGCCATCGATAGTCCGGAACGCGCCACCGATTTTGAAGACGAGTTGCTTGAGCACGCACACAAGATTGCCCAGACACCGCTTGGCTATTAAGTCCCGCAAATCCCCCGCAACCACCTGGCTATTTTTTGCGCACGACCACCTGTTCATTAGCCAAGTGGTCGGGGATCGACTCCCAGACGCGGGACACTTCCGTTGGCTCATGGCAAATTGTTGGGTATGCCAGCCACAGGTCCCAGATCCCTAGCCGCACCGAAGCCCGGCTATCTGTACGTCATGGAGCATCCGTCTCACCCCGGCCATTACAAGATCGGAAAAACGACGCGCCATCCCGACGCGCGACTGGCGGAACACAACAGCAACTTTGAGGAATACACAGGTCGCATCGTCAAAGAGACCGGCCAGAAATGGACGCTGAAGACCTTTATCGAAGTCGCTGACACGACCTTTGCCGAGTCCGAGTTCTGGGGTAACACGTCAATTGCCGACATCCCCTTTCTCGGCAACATCGAAGTTCACAATCTCGAATGGGGTGAAGTGCAGAAGGCTCTCGAAGCGGTGAAGAAGGCGAAGTTTCGTCCGCCATCGCCGCCTCAACCCGACTGGGTCTATGCGTATACCGCGTGGATGAAAAAGCGTCTTGAGGGCCGCGACATTGAACTTGTCAGACTGACGACGAGTCGCTCCGGAAAATCGATCTTCAAATGCGTCAACGGCCACAAATGGCGAACACGCTCCGATCCCGTGGGCAATGGCGAAGGCTGCCCCGAATGCGGTGTCGGCACGCGGACAGCGGAAGAAGTCTGGAAGGCTGCGGGGCTTGGCGTTCTCTCGCTGCTCAAGAATCCTGCGAAACCAGGTCTGATCAAGATAGCGATCAGCTACGGAGGCGAAGAAGACTCATCAGACGAGTGGCAATGCCATCGCCATCGCTTTGTCGAAGATCCCGCACTCGCAGAGCGCTTGATGTGGGAGCTGCTCGGACAACCGAAGCCCGCAGACAACGGGCCCGTTGAAATCGAGCTAAGCGTCGCGGAGCAAGCGATCCGAGATCTGATCTACCGGATGCATAGCTTCTACGCCGCACGGGACCGGTCGTGAGCGTGATCGCATGCCACGGCTGGGGATCGCTGATCTGATACTCGGAAGTGGGCTGTCTCGCCTTATTCGCGGCTTGACGATACGCGGCGCAAGCGCACAATCGAGCCGCAGCGCCGAACTACCATATTTTTCATACAGGTAACGCGGCGCTCCGATACTGTACGGCGAGCAACCATGGCCAAAGACTCGCGAATCGAGTGGACGCATCACACCTTCAACCCCTGGTGGGGTTGCGTGCGGGTGTCGCCGGCCTGCGCGCACTGCTACGCGGAGACCTGGGCGCATCGCCTCGGCGCCAAACTCTGGGGTCGCGACGCACCGCGACGCTTCTTCAACGAGGAGCATTGGCGGCACCCGATAAAGTGGAACAAGGAAGCCGAACGCGCTGGCGAGCGACGCCGCGTGTTCTGCGCATCCATGTCAGATGTGTTCGAGGTCCGGGCAGAGCTCAATTCATGGCGCGAAAAGCTTTGGCCGCTTATTGAGCAAACCCCTTCTCTGGATTGGCTGCTGCTCACGAAACGACCACAGAACATCCAACGCATGACGCCGTGGGGCGCGAACTGGCCGCTGAATGTGTGGCTGGGTACTACTGCGGAGAATCAGAAGCACGCGGAACTACGAATTCCGCACTTGCTCGAGTCGCCCGCGCGAGTGCATTTCATATCCGCAGAGCCGTTGCTCGGTTCGCTGTCTATCAAGAAATGGAAGGGTATCGACTGGGTGATTGCCGGCGGGGAAAGCGGTCATCATGCCCGCCCAACAGATCCGGAATGGATTCGAGCGCTGCGCGATGAGTGCGACGAACGAAAGATCGCATTCCACTTCAAGCAGTGGGGACATTGGGCGCCGGAGCTTCCGCACGGCATTACGCCGCGGCAGAAGCTGCAATTAGAAGGTCCCGGCAGGTCACGCATCCTGTATGGATTAGGGAAGTCCGCTGCGGGTCGCCTCCTCGATGGCCGCACTTGGGACCAGTTTCCGGCCTAGCCAAGAACAAACTCACGGAAGGCTTGATGTCGCAAATTCTCCCGGACCCATGTCCGACGCTGCCCGTCGAAACCGGTCCGAACGAGGATGGTGTCGGCATCTGGGTACCGGAACAGAAACACCGCTTGCTACATGAGTATCTGACCGCTTCCCGGTACGCATGGCGGAAGTGGCCGAATCGAGTTTTCATCGATCCGTTCTGTGGGCCGGGACGAATTCGAGTTCGAGAGGAAGATTTCACTCGCGATGGTGGCGCCATAGTCGCGTGGCGCGCGCTTGCCGAGGTAGCGCCGTTCACCGCCATGCTTGTGGGTGACAAGGACCCCACCCGAGCCGCGGCTTGCGAGGCACGCCTGACAGCTCTCGGAGCGCCGGTCAAAGCATTTCAGGGACCGGCGAGCGACACAGTGCCAAGAATGGTGGCTGCAGTGCCTGCTGGTGCGTTGTGCTGCGCCTACGTTGACCCCTACAACCTCGAGTACCTGTCATTCGACATTCTCAAGACTCTGGCCGCACTCAAGGTGGACCTTGCCATCAACTTCAGCACGATGGACCTAACCAGGAATGTCGAACTCGAATTCGATTCCGACCGACGGCGATTCGACGGCACGGCACCAGGATGGCAGGCGGTCGATGCGATTACAAAGGCAAGCAAGGCGAATATGCCCGGCGAATTCTTCAAGTACTGGTGCGGTCTGGTCGAAGGCCTGGGATTTGAGTACAGCCGCGAAATGCCACTGGTTCGCAATGACCAGGGAAGGCCGATCTACAGGATGGTCTTCTTCGCCCGACACGATTTGCCCAAGCGGATTTGGGCTGATGTAGCTCGTGGCCCCAATCGCACGCTGGATCTGTTTGAAGGGGACTAGCAGCGTGTCGTCCGCGATTCCAAAGGCACTCGCAACCTTCAAGCAGGCGGTTCAGGACGCCGAGCACCTGCTTGCGCATTTCGACAAGTTGAATTCAAGACCGCCACCGCCTGAGAACGAAGTTCTGAAACGCGCGGGATTGATCTTGGCGATGACCGCGTGGGAGACATTCGTCGAGGACAGTCTTGAGGAGGTCTTGGAGCAGCGGCTCAAGAATTGCTCCGACCCAGCGATCGCCGACCTCGTCAGGTCAAAGCTTCGCCAGGAGATCTCGCGTCTTCACAATCCGACGGCGGAGAAGGCAACCGAATTATTTCGAGACTACGCCGGCGTAGACGTCGGCAAACATTGGCAATGGAATGGCGTAGATGCTGATTCGGCTTGTCGGCGGCTAAACGACTACTTGAAGCTTCGCGGCGACGTCTCGCACCGAGCTCGACTTGTTCGTGAGGGCCCGCCGCAGCGTCACGCGGTCAAGCGCGAAGACTTGGAGCGCGTGGTCCGATTTCTCAAGCAACTTGTGAAGGCGACAGATTCTGCCTTGGCGCCAAACGCGAACTAACACACTTCATTCTGGCTACGGCCAATCAGGTGGCAAAGGCAGCTAAACCCTCAACGAAATGGCCATTGCAAAACTCGACAAGTTCGAATTGCGGCTCTGTGTTTGTGCCGACAAAGGTACCAAAGAAAGGCCTTCCCCTGACGAGCATGAACACCACGGCATGGCAAAACGCCCGTGTTCGCGCTGCGGACAAATGGAAGGAGCAAGCCGGCAACGAAGCGGCCGACGGCTTCCGCCGAGTGCGGGTCCACGATCTGAAGCACTATGTGGCCTCCTGGACTATGTAGAGTGGTTTTCTAAAGCCCCGGGCTTCCTTACCTGACGCGTCTGGCATTAGCGACATAGTC
>CAUJHX010000064.1 GCA_963204795.1 Pseudomonadota bacterium
CCCATCATGACGGGACTGTCGCTCGAGCATCTGCGCGTCATCGCGGAGATCCCGCAGCGGCATGTCGAGCCGTTGCGCAAGCAGCGCCGCGCCCGCGTGATCCTGCCGGATGGCAGCTCGGTCGATGCGGTCGAGTTGCGCATCCCTCCCAGCGCCGATCCCGTGACCCATACTTTCCGCGTGCTCGTGACGTTGCCGCCGGGCGAGCACGCCGTCTTCCCCGGCACGCTCGTCAAGGTCGTCTTCGTGAGCGGCACCGAGCCGCGGTTGCTCGTCCCGGCAAGCGCGCTCGTCCGGCGTGGCGAGGTGACGGCCGCCTACGTGATTGGCGACAAGGATCGCATCGGCTTTCGCTACCTGCGCATCGGCAGTCCCACCGCCGACGGCAGCGTGCCGGTGCTTGCGGGCCTCGTCGACGGCGAGCGGGTCGCGACCGACCCGATTGCCGCCGCCGTCGCCTACCAGAAGCAGACGGCGCCGTGAGCGCGACGCGGGAGGTACCGCTCGGGCTCGCAGGACGGATCGCGCGCGCCTTCCTCACGACCGAAATCACGCCGCTGCTCGCGCTCACGGGCCTCCTGCTCGGGCTCTTTGCCGTATTCGTGACGCCACGCGAGGAAGAGCCGCAGATCAATGTCACGTTTGCGAACGTGATGATTCCCTATCCGGGTGCGTCGGCGCGCGAGGTCGAATCGCTCGTCACCACGCCCGCCGAGCGCATCGCCGCCGAGATCGCGGGAGTGGAGCACATCTACTCGGCCTCGACGCCCGGGATGTCGATGCTGACCGTGCGCTTCGAGGTCGGCACGCCGCGTACCGAAGCGATCGTGCGCCTCTACAACGCGTTCTATTCGAATCAGGACTGGTTGCCGCAGGGCACCGGCGTGGGCATGCCGCTGATCAAGCCGAAGGGCATCGACGACGTGCCGATCGTCGCCGCCACGCTCTGGAGCGAGGACCCCGCGATCACCGCGCTCGATCTGCAGCGCATTGCGCACGCGATGGAGACGGAACTGCAGCGCGTCCCCGGAGCCCGTGACATCGAGACGCTCGGCGGCCCCGATCGGGTGGTGCGCGTGCGCTTCGATGCGCAGCGGCTGGCCGGCTACGGTCTGTCGCTCGATGACCTGCGCCGCGCCCTGGGAGCGGCCAATGCGTCGGTCGACGCGGGTTCGTTCGTCGATCGCAATCGCGAGGTCGAAGTCCAGGCAGGCACGTTCCTGATGACGCCGGAAGAAGTGGCGGATCTCGTCGTCGGAGTCCGCGAGGGATCGCCGGTGTTTCTGCGCGATGTCGCGCAGGTGAGCGCCGGCGCGGATGATCCCGAGCGCTATGTCAGCACCGGCACCGCGGCAGGCGGCATCCATCCGGCTGTGACCATTGCCGTGTCGAAAAAGCCGGGCGCCAACGCGGTCGAGGTCGCGCGCGATGTCATTGCGCGCTTCGGGGAGATGCGTGGTGTGGTGTTCCCCGACGTCGTGCAGGCGACGATCACGCGCAACTATGGTGCCACCGCCGAGGACAAGGCGAAGACCCTGATCGGCAAACTCCTTTTCGCGACACTGTCGGTTGTCGCGCTGATGTGGCTCGCGCTCGGGCGGCGTCAGGCGATCGTGGTCGGGGCGGCGGTCGTCGTCACACTCGCCGCGACGTTGTTTGCATCGTGGGCCTGGGGGTTCACGCTGAATCGCGTGTCGCTCTTCGCGCTCATCTTCTCGATCGGTATCCTGGTGGACGACGCGATCGTCGTCGTCGAGAACATTCACCGGCACATGCAGATCGGCGGGCTCTCGCTGACCGAGGCGATTCCGGTGGCAGTCGACGAAGTCGGCGGGCCGACGATCCTCGCGACCTTCACCGTGATCGCGGCACTCCTGCCGATGGCGTTCGTCACCGGCCTCATGGGTCCCTACATGCGCCCGATCCCGATCAATGCCTCGATGGGCATGCTGATTTCGCTCGCGGTCGCCTTTGTGTTCACGCCCTGGATGTACCGGCGACTGTTCCTGCGCGACGATCACGCACCCGCCGCGCAGCAGGAGGGCGCCGGCCTGCAGCGGTTCTTCACGCGCGTCATGACGCCGTTCCTTCGCCAGGACGCGGGAC
This sequence comes from Pseudomonadota bacterium, assembly GCA_963204795.1. GTDB lineage: Bacteria > Pseudomonadota > Gammaproteobacteria > Steroidobacterales > Steroidobacteraceae > CADEFQ01. Next base: position 2,107 of record CAUJHX010000064.1, read on the forward strand.
GCAGGAACCGCTGGAAACTCCTCGCCGTGCTGCTCGGGTTGATCGCAGCCTCGTTCGCGCTGGTCGGCCTGCGCGCCGTGATCATGAAGATGCTGCCGTTCGACAACAAGAGCGAGTTCCAGGTGCTCGTTGACATGCCGGAGGGCACGCCGCTGGAAGAGACGCAACGGGTCCTGCTCGCGCTCGCGGACCACGTGCGCACGGTGCCGGAGGTTACCGATTACCAGATCTACGCCGGCACGGCGGCTCCCATCAACTTCAACGGGCTCGTCCGCCAGTACTACCTGCGCCGCGCACCATGGCAGGGGGATATCCAGGTCAACCTGCTGCCGAAGGAGGAGCGAGATCGCAAGTCGCACGAGATCGCGCGCAGTGTGCGCCCGCCGCTGGCGGCGATCGGCCAACGCCTCGGCGCCAACGTGAAGATCGTCGAGGTGCCGCCGGGGCCGCCGGTGCTCGCGCCGCTGGTCGCGGAAATCTACGGCCTCGACTACACGCGCCAGCTCGAGGTGGCGCAGCAGGTGCGCGGTGTCTTCGAGGGCGCGCACGATGTCGTCGATGTCGATGACTCCGTGGAGGCGTCGCAAGAGAAACTCATCGTCGTGGTTGATCGCGCGCGCGCTGCGCGTCTCGGGGTTTCGCAGCAGACCGTTGCGGCGGCCGTCGCGGCGGCGCTGCGCGGCGAGGACATGTCATACCTGCACGATGAGCAGGCGGGCTACCCGGTCCCGATCCGCATCGAGCTCCCGCCCGACGACAAGGCGACCATCGCGGACCTGAGCATGCTGCGCGTGCGCGCGGAGAATGGCGCGCTCGTGCCGCTCTCCGAAGTGGCCGAAGTGCGCGCGAGCACGCGCGAGCAGACCATCCAGCACAAGGATCTGCTGCCGGTGGTCTATGTGACGGGCGACGATGCGGGGGCGACGGACAGCCCGATGTACGGCCTGCGGGCGATCGCAGCGAAACTGCGCGACACGAAGATCGATGGCGCGCCGATCCGCCAGTACTACACGGCGCAGCCGCAGAACCCTGTCGAGTGGAGCCTCAAGTGGGATGGCGAATGGCAGGTCACGTACGAGACATTCCGGGACATGGGCATCGCTTACGCGGCGGGTCTCGTGCTGATCTATCTGCTCGTCGTCGCGCAATTCCGCTCGTACGGCGTGCCGCTCGTGATCATGGCGCCGATTCCGCTGACGATCATCGGCATCCTGCCGGGCCATGCGCTGCTCGGCCAGCAGTTCACCGCGCCTTCGATGATCGGCATGATCGCGCTCGCCGGCATCATCGTGCGCAATTCGATCCTGCTGGTCGATTTCATCCAGCAGGAAGTGCGCGCCGGCAAGCCGCTGCAGGAGGCGACGATCGCCGCCGCCGCGGTGCG
>CAUJHX010000065.1 GCA_963204795.1 Pseudomonadota bacterium
CCTTCGGTCTCGGTCGTCTGCAGCGCCTCGCCGGTGCGCCCCTGCAGCAGCGCGCGCCCCCCGGCCGAGAGCTCCAGGCGTTCCCGCAGCTTGAAAGCGTGGAAATTGGTGATGATGATCTTCGCGCGGCCGATGTCTTCGAGCAGGTCGTTCGGCACCAACTCGCGCGTCGAGTAGTAGTTGTCCGGATCGTTCGGCTGCAACACGCGCAGCCGATCCTTGATCGTGAGTCCGGGGGCGACGACCAGAAAGCCGCGCGTAAAGTGCTTGCTGCCGGGGCGGCGTACGGCGTTGATTGTCTGCCAGGCGATGAGCATCGCCATTACCGTGGTCTTGCCGGCGCCGGTTGCGAGCTTGAGCGCGAAGCGCTGCAACTCGGGGTTCGCATCGCGATTGGCGGACGCGAGATGATCGAGCAGCAGCTTGCCCGCCTTCGAGTGCGGCGCGACCTCGGTCAGCCAGATCGCCGTCTCGGCGGCCTCGACCTGACAGAAGAACGGGCGGATCGTGCTGAAGTTGTGGTGACGCCAGTGTTCGAGTAGCCGGGCGGTCTCCGGGGTGACCTGCCACTGGCTCGACGGGAGCTTGCGCCAGGTGTCGACCTGCTGGCGCACCTGGTTGATGATCGAAGTGAGGTCGTATTGCTGGGCTGCCGAAGAGAGGCCGCGACCTTCATCGAAGACCATCTCTCCCTGTGTCGCCGATCGGGAGCGCTTCTTGGGTTTGGGGATCGGCGTGATGAACTCGGCCTTGCGCCGGGTTTCCAGGATGCGCTGCGTCGGCTGCCCGGTCTCGTCCAGTTCCCAATGCCGCGCGGGGTACTCGTAGGGCGAGTTGAGGATCGGACGCTCGAAGAACTCCGGGGTCGCCATCTATCGCATCGTAACGAATTCCTCGGCGGAAGTCGGGTGGATCGCGACGGTGTCGTCGAAGTCGCGCTTGCGCGCGCCCATCTTCACTGCCACTGCGAAGCCCTGCAGCATCTCGTCGGCACCCTCGCCCACCACGTGCAGGCCGACGATGCGCTCGTCCGGCCCCGCGACCACGAGCTTCATCGCCGCCCGTGGCTTGCGGGTCGTGAGTGCGTGATACATCGGCACGAAGTCCGACGTGTAGGCGCGCACGGCACCGTCCCCGAAACGCGTGCGCGCTTCGGCCTCGGTGAGGCCCACAGTCCCGATCGGCGGATGCGTGAAGATCACCGTCGGCACGTTCTCGTAGTCGAGGTAACGGCCCTCCATGCCGCCATACAGGCGATCGGCGAGTCGCCGCCCGGCGGCGATCGCCACCGGCGTGAGCGGCAGCCGCCCGGTCACATCACCGATCGCGAACACGTGCGCAGCGCTCGTCTGCTGGAACCTGTCGACCTGCACGAAACCCGCAGCATCGAGTGCGACACCCGCGTGCTCGAGCCCGAGATCGTGGGCCAGCGGCTCGCGGCCGGCTGCCCACAACATGCAATCGACGGGCGGCAGCACGCGACCATCGACGAGCGTCAGCTCGAGCGCGCCGTCCCGGCGCGCGAGACTCGCGGCGGTGGCGCCCGTGATGACCTCGACGCCCGCATCCCTCAGTCCCTGCATCGCTCCATCGCCCAGCATCGTGTCGAAGGAGCGCAGCACACGATCGAACCTGATCGCGAGCGTGACCTTCGAACCGAGCCCGGCCAGGATGCCCGCAAGCTCGACGGCGACATAGCCGCTGCCCGCCACCAGCGTGCGGGCCGGCAGCGCACTGAGCTCGAAGAAGCCGTCGGAGTCGATGCAATGCCCGCCGCCGGGAAAGGGCGCACGCTGGGGTCGACCTCCGGTTGCGATGACGATGCGCTCGGCCTGGATCGTGCGCCCGTCGATCGCAATCTCGTGAGGGCCGGCGAGACGCGCGCGGCCGCGGATCAGCGCAACACCGCGCCTCGCGAGATTTCTCGCGTAAATGTCGTTCAGGCGCGCGACGTAGGCATCGCGCTTGCCCTTCAGCGCCGCGAAATCGAGCCCGCGTACCTCGAGCGCAAAGCCGTACTCGGTCGCGTCTGCGAGTCCGGTGGCGAGCTCGGCGGCGTTCCACATGACCTTCTTTGGCACGCAGCCGACATTGACGCAGGTTCCACCGAGGCGAGCCGCCTCGATGACAACGGCACGCGCACCGTACTCCGCGGCGCGCTGCGCACAGGCGAGCCCGCCGCTGCCGCCACCGATGACGGCAAGATCGTGCTTTTCAGGCATTTCCCATTCTACACACAGCTACAATATCGCCATGTCGAACCCGCTCCTTTCCGGCGAGCTGCTGCCGCGCTTCGATGCGATCCGCCCCGAGCACGTCGAGCCTGCGATCCGCTCGCTGCTCGGTGAGAACCGCGTACGCATCGCGCAGCTTGCAGCGGATGCCACGCCGAGTTTTGCGCGGGTCGTCGAACCGCTCGAGGACCTGCAGCACACCCTTGCCCGCACGTGGTCGCCCGTGAGCCACCTGAACGCGGTCGTGAACTCGGCGCCGCTGCGCGAAGCCTACAACCATTGCCTGCCGCTGCTCACCGACTACCAGACCGATCTCGCGCAGAGCGAACCGCTCTACCACGCATATGTTGCCGTCGCGCAGCGCGAGGGCGCCGCGCTCACTGCGGTGCAGCAGCGTGTCATCGAACACATGTTGCGGGATTTCCGGCTCGCCGGCGTCGCGCTCGAGCCGGGGAAGAAGGCGCGCTTCAAGGCGGTGATGCTCGAGCTAGCGACGCTGCAATCGAGGTTCGAGGAGAACGTGCTCGACGCGACGAACAACTGGACTCGACATATCACCGATCCGGCGGAACTCGCCGGGCTCAACGCCACGATCATCGGGCAGGCGCACAACCGGGCGCGCGAGGCAGGTCAGGAAGGCTGGGTGCTCGCACTCGACCAGCCGACCTGGGTCGCTGTGATCACCGACGCCGAATCGCAGGCGCTGCGGCGCGATTTCTACGAGGCGTGGACGACGCGCGCCTCGGACCGGGGGCCGCACGCCGGTCGCTGGGACAACACGCCGGTCATGGAAGACATCCTGCGCCTGCGCCACGAGGCCGCGAGCCTGCTCGGCTTCGGCAACTTCGCCGAAAACGCGCTCGCAACCCGCATGGCGAAGAGTGTGCCGGAGGTCATCGACTTCCTGCGTGAACTCGCGCGCGCCGCGCGCCCGGCCGCGCTGCGCGAATACCTGGAACTCGAACAGTTTGCCGGCACGAAGCTCGAGGCCTGGGATGTCGCGTTCTGGGCCGAGCGGCTGCAGAAGAGCCGCTACGCGATCTCGCAGGAGGAACTGCGGCCATACTTCCCGCTGCCACGCGTGCTCGCGGGTCTCTTCGCGCTCGCCGAGCGGCTGTTTGGCATCCGCATCGTCGAGCGCGACGGCGTCGCGACCTGGCATCCGGATGTGCGCTTCTTCGAGATCGGGTCGGGCGATGTTGCCGTCGGCAGCTTCTATCTCGACCCCTACGCGCGCCCGCACAAGCGTGGCGGCGCCTGGATGGACGATTGCGTCGGCCGCAAGACAACGGCGAGCGGCGCCACGACGCCGGTGGCCTATCTCGTCTGCAATTTCCTGCCGCCGGGCGATGGGCAGCCGGCGCTCCTGACGCACGACGATGTCGTCACGCTTTTCCACGAGTTCGGTCATGGCCTGCACCACATGCTCACGCGTGTTGCCTACCCGAGCCTCGCCGGCATCAACGGGGTCGCGTGGGACGCGGTCGAACTGCCGAGCCAGTTCCTCGAGAACTACGCGTGGCACGAGCGCGTGCTGGCGGAGATTTCCGGACACTTTGCCACGGGCGAGTGTCTGCCCGACGAGACGCGGCGCCGGCTCATCGCCACCCGCAGCTTTCACGCGGGTCTGGCGACGATGCGCCAGATCGAGTTCGCGCTGTTCGACTTCCGTCTGCACTCCGAATATGCGCCGGAGCGCGGCGGCCGGGTGCTCGAAACGCTCGCCGAGGTGCGCCGCGAAGTGGGCGTGGTGCCGACGCCGGCCTGGAACCGCTTTCCGCACAGCTTCGGGCATGTGTTTGCCGGCGGCTACGCCGCGGGCTACTACAGCTACAAGTGGGCCGAAGTGCTTGCAGCTGACGCCTTCGCGGCCTTTGAGGAAGCCGGCGTCTTCGATCGCGCCACGGCCGGGCGCTTTCTCGATGCCATCCTCTCCCGCGGCGGCAGCCGCGATGCGCTCGAGGCCTTCATCGAGTTCCGCGGCAGGAAGCCAGACATCACGCCGCTCCTGCGCCAGCACGGCATCGCCGCCTGAGGCGCGATGGCCATGCGCACGATCGCCACCTGGAACGTCAACTCGCTGCGGGTGCGATTGCCGCAGCTCACCGACTGGCTCGCCGGCCAACCCGTCCACACGCTCGCATTGCAGGAAACGAAGCTCGAAGACAGCGCGTTCCCGCGTGCCGAGCTCGAGGCGCTCGGCTTCGAAGTCGCCTGCAGCGGCCAGCGCACCTACAACGGCGTTGCGATCCTTGCACGCGCTCCGATCACGGACATCGTGACCGACATGCCGGGATTCGAGGATCCGCAGCGCCGCGTGCTCGCCGCGACGATCGACGGCATTCGCGTCGTCAACCTCTACGTGCCGAACGGCCAGTCTGTCGGGTCGGAAAAATATGAGTACAAGCTGCGCTGGCTCGAGTCGCTCTGCGCATGGCTCGCGGGCGAAGTCGCGCGGCATCCGCAGATCATAGTGCTGGGCGACTTCAACGTCGCGCCGGACGATCGCGACGTGCACGATCCGGCCGCCTGGGCCGGCTCGGTACTCGTGAGCGATCCGGAGCGCGCGGCGCTGCGTGCGCTGCTGGACCTCGGTCTCTCGGACAGCTTTCGCCTGTTCGAGCAGCCGGCCGGCAGCTTCAGCTGGTGGGACTATCGGCAGGGTGCGTTTCGCCGCAACAACGGCCTGCGGATCGACCTATTGCTCGTATCGGAGGCGCTCTCCCGCCGCTGCACCCGCTCGGTGGTCGATCGGGAACCACGCCGCGCCGAGCGGCCGTCGGATCACGCGCCGGCGCTGGCGACTTTTGACATATAGGCAAACCCTGATACGCGGAAAAGTGTGCGGTACGTCGCTGGCACGCGAGATCACCCCGGCCTAGACTCGCCTGAATTGAGCACCATCCCCCCGATGCAGCACAATCGACGCAGCGACTACGACGTCACGAACACCGTGCAGGTCAGTTCGCCGGCGAGTGTCTGCGAAGCGGTCAAGAAACTCTTCTCGGCGACCTGGCCCGGCGCTCCGTTCGACCCGCTCTATCGCGGCTTCGACCGGCTCGAGGAAGCCTTCTCGGGGCGCGATCCCGATTACCACGCGCTCGACACCGTCTACCACGATACGCAGCACACGCTTGATGTCACGCTCGCGATGGCGCGCCTGTGCGCTGGCTACGAGCGGCAGGCGCCGCCCGGGCGGGCGCTCGGCGCCGAGCGTGCCACGATCGGTCTCCTCGTGGCCTTGTTCCACGATGTGGGCTATCTGCGTGAGCGCACCGACACGGTCACCCGCAGCGGCGCGGAGCTGACCGCAACGCATGTCGCGCGCGGCGCGCGCTTCCTCGAGCGTTACCTGCCCAGGGCGGGCTTCGCGGACTGGGTACCGATCGCCACGCAGATCATCCATTTCACGGGCTATGAAGTTCCACTCGATGACATCGTCGTATTCGACGAGCGGGACCGCAAACTCGGCCACCTGCTCGGCACGGCGGACATGACCGCACAGATGGCCGACCGCTGTTATCTCGAGAAATGCCGCGACCGGCTGTATCCCGAGTTCGTGCTCGGCGGCTACGCACTGCCGCTGTCGACCAACGGTGATCGCAAGGTGAAGTACGCCTCGGGTCTCGATCTGCTGCGCCAGACGCCGCAGTTCGTGGCCGAAACCCGCATGAAGCGCCTCGACGGCGCATTTGACTCCGCATACCGCTATCTCGAAGTGTTGTTCGACGGCCGCAATCCCTACATGGAAGCGATCGACCGCAACCTCCTGTTCCTGAATCAGGTATTGCGCAGCGAGAGTTGGCGCATGCTGCGCAGGAATCCGCCCGTGTTCGCAGCCGGTGATGATCCACTCGGCACCACGCGCGGCCTGGCGATGGGATATATCCGCAAGGCCTGGACCCGGCAGACCGCCTGAGCGTCCGTCGCCGTCAGCTATTTCCCTTCGACGACAAATCGCTCCCGGATTTCGTCCATGCGCTCGATGAGGCGCCCCTTGCCCTCGATATCAGCGCTCCCGATGGCCTCCCTCATGATTTCCGCGGTGAGGTCACCGCAGGCGGGACGTGCCGTATCGGCATGGCTCAGATGCCACGCCTCGGGCCGCACGCCGCCGCGATCGCGTGCATAGGGGCGATAGAAGCCGAAGCGGTCCATCGAGGCCGTGAGCCATTCGTCGAGGCGGCGAAACACGCCGCCGGGTGCGTACTCTTCCGGTATGAGTTGCGCGCGGTAGCCTTGGGTCATCGCAGCGCGATCGATCACGTCGATGTCGGTGCCCCAGTGGTGACGGCTCGCGCCGGGAAGCGCTGACCAGGCGAGAATCGCGTCGATACGCGCGTCCGGGTCGAGCGTCACGGCTTCGAGCGGCCGGCCCGTGCGATCGAGCAGCACCCGCTCGCCCCGCCACTTTGCATTCCAGATCGTGCGCTGGCGTTCGAAGTCGCGAAACGCCGAAACAGCCGCCAGCTCGATGCCCGCCTCCGCCCAGGCAGCACGGGCCAGGGCGCGCAGCGGCACCACGACGTCCCGGTGGATCGTGCAATGCAGATCCGGGATGTCGACGACATGGGTGCGCGCGCGACCCGTCAGCTCGAGCGCGTTCATGCGGTCGTCGCGCCCTCCGCAACGAGCTTGTCCATCACCTGCAGGAAAGCCTGCGGCTCCTGGGCGCCCGAAACCAGATAGCGCCGCTCGAACACGAACGCCGGCACGCCTGCAATGCCCCACGACTGCGCGCGCGCCTCGAGCGCTGCGATCTCCCTGTGCAGCATCGGCTCGTCGATGGCGACGCGTGCCGCCATGCGGTCGAGCCCGGCCTCGGCGGCGATCGCGACGAGCACTTCCGCGTCGCCGATGTCGCGCCCTTCGCTGAAGTAAGCCCGCAGCACGCGTTCCTTCACGTCTGACTGCGCGCCCGCGGCCCAGGCGATCAACGCGTGGGAGCGGCGCGTGTTGGGCATGCGCGTGATGAGATCGAAACGGAAGTCGATGCCCAGCTCTGCGCCGATCCCGCGCAGCGCGCGCTGCGCCTCCGCAAAGCGATTGGCATCACCGAATTTTGCTGCGAGGTACGTGGCGCGATCGGCGCCCGCCGCCGGCATCTGCGGATTGAGTTCAAACGGCAACCACTTGAGATCGATCGCGAGGTCGGGGCGCGCGGCAGCCGCCTGTCCGAAGCGGAGCTTGCCGACATAACACCAGGGACACACTGTGTCCGAAAACACTTCGATGAGCACCGCCCCTCCTGCGGCAATTTCCGGCTATTGTAGCGGCCAGCCGACATGGCCCGGGCCCCGTTTTGCGGCGCTCGAGCAGCCGCGCCGCCGGCTGGGTTAAGATAGCCGGACGCAGCAAATACAAGGGGATAAGCGCCCGGGCCTGCTTCCATCGCGCCCGGCCGCCAGATCGTGAACCGGCTCAGCCTCAAGCTGAAGTACGTCGCCATCGCCGTCGTCGCGATGCTGGCGGCAGCGTTGCTGCTCGGCAGCCTGTTGCTGCTGCACGCACGGTCCGAATCACGCCTCCTCGCGACCATTGCGACCACCGAGTATCGCGGCGCGATCAGCGAGGAACTCGAGGCGCGCGCGCATTCGGTGGCGGCCCATGTCGCCGACAGCGCGGCGCCCGCGCTCCTGTCCGGCGATCGCCTGGCGCTCGCTGCACACCTCTCGCCGTTCAGCGACGACGCAGCGCTCACCCGGATTGAAATTCTGGATCCGGCAGGCGAGCAGCTGTACGTTTTCACTCGCCCGCCATCGGTGCAGGCACCGGTCATCGAGCGCAGCGTCACCGAGCCCATCCGCGCACAGGTCCCGGGTTTTCCGGGCGCGACGGCACCACGGACACTGGGGACCGCGCGCATCACACTCTCGACGCACGATACGTCACCGGCCGAAGTTGCCGCGCCGCTCGCAGCCGCCGGTCGCACGATGCTGCGGCGCGCGTTGTGGATACTTGCCAGTGTCCTGCTCGTCGGGCTCGTCACTGCCGTCGCGCTCGCCTGGTGGGCAGCGCGCGGCATCGAGCGCCCGATCACCGCGCTCATCCGCTCGGCCGATCGCATCGGCCAGGGCGACCTTTCGCGACCGACCGACATTGCGCGCCGCGACGAACTGGGCGAACTGCAGCAGGCGCTCGAGCGCATGCGCCACAAGCTGCGTCAGACGACGATCACGAAGAACTACCTGAACAGCGTGCTCACCGGCATGACGGACGCGGTGTTCGTCACCTCGCCCGAAGGCATCATCCGTGTCGCGAACCTGGCGGCGCAGCGTCTGCTCGGCTACGGCGAAGACGAGCTGAACGGCCGCAACATCGTGTCACTGCTCGATGAGTCCGAGCGCGAGAACTTCGACGTGCTGCGGGCTTCGAGCGAAACGCGTGAAGCGGTCATACGCACGCGCAAGGGGCAGACGATTCCCGTGGCGCTCACCGGCTCGCCGATCGCCACCGACGACCCCCAGTTCCAGGGCAGCGTCTTCGTTGCGCGCAACATCACCGACCGGAAACGGGCCGAGCGGCGCATCCGCTACCTCGCCCGCTACGATGCGTTGACCAAGGTGCCGAACCGCATGCAGTTCCAGCACCTGCTGCAGCAGGCGCTCGCACGCGCGCTGCGCAACCGCCAGACCGTTGCGCTGCTGTACCTCGACGTCGACCACTTCAAGGAGGTCAACGACACCTTCGGTCATGCCGCGGGCGATCGCACCCTCGAGATCCTGACTGAACGGCTGACGCGGGTGCTGCCGAAGGACTCTGTGGTCGGCCGGCTCGCCGGCGACGAGTTCGCGGTGATGATCGATTCGCTCGCCGGCGACACCGATCACCGCGGTCCGGTCGGCCAGCTCGCACGCACGATCCTCGCCGAGACCGGCAAGATCTTCCAGCTCGGCCAGCACGAGCTCTATCTCACCGCGAGCATTGGCGTCGCCTTCTGTCCGCGGGACGCGGAAAACGTGATCGACCTCATCCGGAACGCCGACGCCGCGATGTACTACTCGAAGCAGAACGGCGGCAACACCTTTGCGTTCTATGCGCCCGAGATGAACGCGGCATCCGTCGAGCGCCTGATGCTGAAGAGCAAGCTGCGGCGCGCGCTCGAGCGCGACGAGCTGATCGTGAACTACCAGCCAAAGGTCGATCTGCACACGGGCAGAATCGTCGGCGCCGAAGGCCTCCTGCGCTGGCGCCTGCCGGGCCACGGCGACATCCCTCCAAGCCAGTTCATTCCGCTCGCGGAGGAATCAAACCTCATTCTCGAGATCGGCGAGTGGGTGCTGAATCGCGTCTGCCTCGATTACCGCGCGCTGCGCCGCGAGGTCGCGGAACCCGGCCGCATTTCGCTCAACCTGTCGCTGAAGCAGTTGCGCCAGGCCTCGTTCATCGTGCGCTGCCGCTCGGTGTTCCGTCGCCACGGCGTTGCGCCTTCGGCGTTCGAGCTCGAGATTACCGAATCGACCCTGATGGCCGACCCGCGGCGCACCGTGCACCTCCTCGGCGAACTGCATGCCATGGGTGTTCATCTTTCGATCGACGATTTCGGCACCGGCTACTCTTCGCTGTCGGCGCTGCAGCAGTTTCCGATCGGCACGCTCAAGATCGACCAGTCGTTCGTCCAGAATGTCACCGAGGTCTCCGGTGACGCGACGATTGTGCGCACGATCATCGACATGGGGCGCAGCCTCGGCATGGACGTAATCGCCGAGGGCATTGAAACGCCCCGGCAACTCGAGTTCCTGCGACAACACCGGTGCGACTTCGGCCAGGGACGCCTGTTCGGTGATTCGATGCCGCTCGAGGCGCTGCTCGAACTGCTGACGCAGCAGCAGAATGGCCATACGCCGTTCGCCGCGCTGATCCCGCCCGCGGCCGAGGCCGCGGGGCTGTCCGCCTGATCCACCCTTTCGCACCATGCTGAACCTGCGCGACGTTCGTCTGCGGCGCGGCACACGCGTGTTGTTCGAGGGAGCCTCCGTCGGCGTGTTTCGCGGCGACAAGGTCGGCATCGTGGGGCGCAATGGCTCCGGAAAGTCGAGTCTCCTCGCGCTCATCCGTGGCGAGCTCGCGCCGGACTTCGGCGAGTACAGCGCGCCGTCTGGCCTCTCCATCGCGGTCGTCGGGCAATCGGTCCCCGACTCGGCGCAGAGCGTGCTCGAGTACGTGCGCGAAGGTGATGTCGAACTCGTGGCAATAGAGCGCGCGATCGCCGCAGCGCACGCTGCCGGTGACGGGCACCGCGAAGCGCAGCTGCACGCCGACTACGACATCGCGGGCGGCTACGGCGCTCGCAGCCGGGCGGCGTCGCTCGCGACCGGTCTCGGCTTCGAATCGGATGACCTCGAACGGCCGCTGCAGGTTTTCTCGGGTGGCCTGCGCATGCGCGCCGCACTCGCGCGTGCGCTGATGCGCCGTTCGGACGTGCTGCTGCTCGACGAGCCGACCAACCACCTCGACCTCGACGCCGTGCTGTGGCTCGAAGCTTGGCTGCGCGCGTATCGGGGCACCCTGCTCGTCGTCTCGCACGATCGCGAGTTTCTCGATGCCATCGTCGGCCGCACCATTCACATCGAAAACGACCGGCTGACGGCGTATCACGGCAACTACTCGGCGTTCGAGCGACAATGGGCCGCCGCACGCGAGCGCAACGCCGCGCTCGCCGCAAGTCAGCGTCGCGAGATCGCCCATGTCGAGGGCTTTGTCGAGCGCTTTCGCGCCAAGGCGAGCAAGGCGCGGCAGGTGCAGAGCCGCCTCAAATGGCTCGCGCGACTGCCGCAGATCATCGAAGCCCAGGGCGAGGAGTCCTTCGCGTGGGAGTTTCCGAGGCCAGCGAAATTGCCGCGGCCGCTCGTCACGTTCGAGCGCGTCGGCGCAGGTTACGGCGGTCACACTGTGTTTACGGGGGCGAGCCTCTCACTGGCCCCCGGCGATCGCGTCGGGGTGCTGGGCAGGAACGGCGCGGGCAAATCAACGCTGATGAAGACCATTGCCGGCACGCTTGCGCCCCTTTCCGGCGAGCGCACTGCCGCGCCCGATCTCGAAGTGGGGTTCTTCGCGCAGCTCGAAGTGGAGCAACTGGATGCCGCGAGCTCCGCCATCGACGAGCTCGGACGGCGCGGCGGCGCGACCGTAGCCGCGTGGACGCCACAGCAGAAGCGCGACCACCTGGGCCGCTTCGGCTTTCGCGGCGATCGGGTGTTCGAGCCGGTGGGCCGTTTCTCGGGAGGAGAACGCGCACGTCTCACGCTCGCGATCATCGTGGCGCGACGCCCGAACCTCCTGCTGCTCGATGAGCCGACCAACCATCTCGATTTCGGGATGCGCAGCGCACTCCTCCTGGCGTTGCAGGATTACGCTGGCGCCGTGCTGATCGTTTCCCACGACCGCTCACTGCTGCGCGGCGCCTGCGACCGCTTTGTCGTGGTCGCCGCCGGCGGCGTGCAACCGTTCGACGGCGATCTGGAGGACTACGCAGCGTGGCTCGCCCGGGGCACCGCGCGAGCCGCCGATGCGCCCGGCACGGCTGACGGCGCAAACCCGGGCAGCGGCGCCCCGGAGTCCCGTCGCGATGCCCGCCGCCGCGAGGCTGCAGCGCGCAACCGCTTGGCGCCGCTGCGCGCGCAGTTGCGCAAGATCGAGGCAGAACTTGCGGCACTGCAGGAGGAGCGCACCGGCATCGAGCACGCTCTCGCGGATCCCGCGAAATTCGTGCTGGCGGCCGGACTCGGATCTGTCGCACAGCAGATTGCCGCGCTCGAGGACCGCTGGCTCGCCCTCAGCGAGGAAATCGATGCCGCGCAACGCGCGTAAGCGCATCACGCGCTGGCTGGGCGGTGGCCTGATCACGGTCTGGTTGCTCGTCGGCGCGTGGAACATCTGCAAGCCGATGCCGGAGGGCGTCGTGGTCAACGGCGGGTGGGCCGCGCTGCACGAGGGCGACGTGCGCTTCCTGCGCGACATCACCGCTGCCGACGGCTACGGACACCCGATCATCGACCAGCAGATCTTCGATGCCGCGTTCCGGATCATTGCAGATGCGCAGCACTTCGTCGTGGTCGACATGTTCCTCTTCAATACGCAGCGCGGCGCGCATGCATCCGCGCCCGTGCATCGCCCGCTCGCGGAAGAACTGACGCGGCTGCTCGTCGACAAACGGCGTGCCGACCCGCGGTTTCGCATCCTCTTCATCACTGACCCGATCAACGACGTCTACGGCGGCGAGCCTTCGCCCGAACTCGAGACGCTGCGCGCCGCTGATGCCGAGGTGGTCATCACGGATCTCGACCGGCTGCGGGACTCGAACCCCGCGTATTCCGCGCTCTGGCGCATCGCGCTCCGGTGGTGGGCGGGAGGTGGCCCGGGCACCTGGCCGAACCCCTTCGACGCGGGCGCGCAGGGCGTAGCGCCCGGCGTCTGGGCGCGACTCGCGAATTTCAAGGCGAACCATCGCAAGCTGCTGGTCGCAGATGGCCCGGACGGCGGGCTGCACGGACTGGTCACTTCGGCAAATCCGCACGACGCGAGCAGCCTGCATTCGAATGTAGCGCTCGTGATCAAGGGCCCCGCGCTCGCGCCGCTGCTCGCGAGCGAGCTCGCGATCGCGCGCTTCTCGGGCTGGAAGGGCGAACCGTTGCCCGTGCCGGCCGCCGCAGCGGACGGCACCGTGGGCGCCGCTGCCGGCGCGACAGCGACGGGCCGCATCCGCATCGTCACTGAAGAGGCCATCGCCGACGCGGTCGTCGAGCGGCTGCAGACCTGCGCAGCAGGGGACGCGATCGACATCGCCATGTTCTATCTCTCGGACCGCGGTGTGTTGCGCGCACTGCACGAGGCGGCGGCGCGCGGCGCTGCGGTGCGCGTCCTCCTTGACCCCAACAAGGATGCGTTCGGGCGCGAAAAGAACGGCATTCCGAACCGCCCCGTCGCGACGGAGCTCGTGGCTTCGAGCGACGGCGCGATCCGGTTGCGCTGGTATCGTACGCACGGCGAGCAGTTTCACGTGAAGCTGGTCGCTGTCCGCGGGCGCGAGGGCTACTGGCTGACGCTCGGTTCCGCGAATCTCACACGCCGCAACCTGCGCGACTACAACCTCGAGGCAAACGTCGTTGTCGAGACGCCACGCGAGTCGGCACTCGAGATGGCGGTGCTGCAGTGGTTCGACGGGCTCTGGACGAACCGCGCACCGGCCGGCGTGGAATACACGGCAGAGTTCGGCGCCTACGCCGATCCCTCGCAGCTCAACTACTGGGGGTACCGCTTCATGGAAGCGACTGGGCTGTCGACTTTCTAGCGTCAGGTCCATGAAAGCGCCGCCCTGGCTCAACCGCACCGTACTCGGCATCGGCCTCGCCTCACTTTGCAGCGACTGGTCGCACGAGATCGCGACCACGCTGCTGCCGACGTTTCTCGCGACGATGGGTGCAGCCGCAGTCTGGCTCGGCGTGATCGAGGGTGTGTCGGACGGCCTCTCGAGCCTCGCGAAGCTCGCCTCGGGCTTCTACACGGATCGTCTCCGGCGCCGCAAAGGCATCGCCGTGGCGGGCTACGTGGTGACGGCACTCGGCACGGCCGCCTTCGGGCTCGCGTCGAACGCCTGGCACGTGCTGCTTGCACGCACGACCGCCTGGCTGGGTCGCGGCGTGCGCACGCCGGTTCGCAAGGCGCTGCTCGCCGCGGCGGTCACGCAGGACAGCTACGGCCGGGCATTCGGCTTCGAACGCATGATGGATACGGTGGGCGCCGTGATCGGCCCGGCGACGGCGCTCGCGCTCCTTGCGCTGCTCGACCACGACTACCCGATATTGTTTGCGCTCACACTCGTGCCCGGTCTCGCGGCCGCGGCCCTGATGGCGTTCGTGGTGCGCGAGCAGGCGCGGACTGCGGTGTCGCACATCCGTTTCGGCGCGAGCCTGCGCGAACTGCCGGCCGCATTTCGCCGGCTCCTCGTCGCGGTGGGCCTCTTTGGACTCGGCGACTTCGCCCACACGATGCTCATCCTGTTCGCTGTACAGAGCCTCACACCGGGGCTTGGAGCGGTCACCGCCGCGAGCCTCGGCGCGGGACTGTATCTGCTGCACAACCTGCTCTATGCCGCGTTCGCGATGCTCGCCGGATGGCTGGCTGACCGCTTCGACAAGCGACGCGTCCTCGCGACGGGCTATCTGCTCGCCGCCGTAATGGGGGTCGCGATCGTGGCGCTGCCGCCGAATCTGTGGACGCTCGCGCTCGTCTTTGCGCTTGGGGGCGTCTATGTCGCGATCGAAGAGACACTGGAGGACTCGCTGTGTGCGGAACTCGTGCCGCCATCACAGCACGGTATGGCCTTCGGCACGCTGGCGACCGTCAACGGCATCGGCGATTTCGCTTCGAGCATCGTCGTCGGCCTTCTGTGGACGACGCTCGGCACATCCGCGGCGTTTGGCTACAGTGCCGCACTCGCCGCCTGCGGCGCCGCACTCGTGTTGCGCGTGAAGGGATAGCCAGCGCACGCCCATCGCCAGAGCCCCGGCGGCCGGCATGCAGTGCCGGTGCATTATGAATCTTAATTGACATAAACATCAATTACGATTCATAATGCAGTCATGTTCAGCGCCCGGCAGCTGCGCGAAATCTTTCACTTCTGCTTCCTGGAGAACCTGCTCCGGATTGCGGACGCAAAGCAATTTGTCCTCAAGGGCGGTGTGAACCTGCGGTTTTTCTTCCGCAGCCCCCGCTACTCGGAGGACATGGATGTGGATGTGCTGGCTGGGGGCGTCGCGACGCTCAAGAAGAACGGTTACCGGGTGCTCAGCGATCCGACTTTTCGCCGAACGCTCCGTACGTACGGCATCGCCGACATCGCGATCAACGATCCGGACAAGGCCAAGCACACGCAGACGACACAGCGCTTCCGGGTACAGCTGATCACCGCTTCCGGGGAGAAACTTCCGGGCAAAGTCGAGTTCTCGCGACGCGCTGGAGCAGGCCTCGCGCGCGTCGTGGAACCGATCGACCCCGAAGTCGCCCGGCAGTACCACCGCCTGGGATTTCTCTGCCAGCACTACAGCGGAGAAGCGGCAGCGGTGCAAAAAGTGCTGGCCTTGGCGGGAAGGTCCGTTACGCAAGCCCGCGATGTATTTGACCTGGACATTCTGCTGCGCGGCGGCCACGCACACCTGCCCATTCTCGAGGCCGTGAGCGCCAGGGATCGGGCCGTGGCCTGTCAGAATCTGGAGTCTCTGGATTTCGCTGCCTACTCTGGCCAGGTACTCGAGTTTCTCGATGAGGAACATCGTGCCTCGTACGGCAATCGCCCCGCGTGGAACGCCATGGTCAACCGTGTTCGCGAGCTTCTGGACTCTTCATGAAACTCGATCTCCTGACCTCCCCCGCCTGCGCTGTGTTCACGACTCGTGACTATGCGCTGGCCGCAAACCTTTCCCTCACTGCGGCGTCCCACCAGCTGTCGCGGCTGCAACGCGGGAACAGCTCCATTGTGCGGCTGACGCGGGGCGTCTGGGCGAATCCTTCGCACCCGCAATTCTCTCCGCTCGCCTGTGTGCCGGTACTCGCAGGCAGTGAGCAGTGCTACATATCGTTTCTGAGCGCGCTGCATCTTGCGGGCGCGCTATCGCAGATTCCCGCGAGTATCCAGGTGGCAACGACAGGCCACACCCGCAAGCTTCGCACGCCGGTCGGCGCATACGATTTCCTGCAGATGAAACCGGCCATGTTCCTGGCCGGCGTACAATGGAGCGAAACGCCACTGCCGTTCCGCGTGGCCACGATCGAGAAGGCCCTGCTCGACACATTGTACGTCGCGACGCGCAAGGGCCGTCGCTTCGCGAAACTGCCGGAGCTGCGCCTCGAGGACGGGTCTTTCGACTCGCGAAACTGGCACGCATTGATGAAGAATCTGGAGCTGCCGCCGCAGATTGCAACGGCGATACAGAATGGATTCACGGCGCTGGTGACTCGGCAGGGACAGGCGCCTCAATTTGCTTCCCGCGGACGCCGATGAGCAACTCTCCGGCCAGCGATCGACTGAAACATCACCCTGGCGGTGGCGGCTGCTTCGCCGCTGCCGCCAGCGATGCCGCCGCACTCGCGAGCGCCTGCTGCAGCGCTGCCTCATAAGCGGCGACCACTTCATTCATGCGATTGGCCGCGGCGGGGGCCTGCCCTTCCGCGGTGAAAGTCGCCATGACTGTACGGTCGAGACGCCGCCCGAGCGTGCATTCGAGCGCGACGCGCGCGACCGGCACGGTGTCATCGCCCGGGTACTCGGCGACAAAATCGCGCACAATGACCTGCAGGAAATATTCCGAGCGCATCGGCGAGTTCTCGCCGTACACCGCGGAAAAATATGCGGCGCGGCGCAGCGACTCGACGGTGAGCGCCTCGATCATGTCGGGAATGGGCGCGGCCCAGTGACCGGTGGCGTAGAAATCGAGCTCGCGACCATCACGCAGCAACAGGATGCGGTCGGTTTCGAAGCCCGGCGCGGGGATCGGTCGCCGGATGCGCAGCGTGCCATCGAAGGCCGGCGGCGTCGCTGCGCCGTGGTCGCCGCCGGTCGCCGGCGCCGAACGCAGTACATACGCGTGCGACACCGGTGCCTTCGACGTGAAAGTACCGCTGCAACCCGCGCACAACGCGAGCGTGCAGGCGAGGACGGCTGTGGACAACGAGGCATGGTTCACCGCGGTATCTCCACACCGAAGTAGTTCGATTCGTAGACCAGCTGCCCCGGATTCTCGCGCAGGCTGCGCGAGAGGTCGCGGAACTCGGTGGCCGCCGAGCGCGCGTCCTGCAGCAGCTGCTCGATCTCGGGCAGGCCATCACGCGCGAAGCCGCGCAGCTCGCGCTCATTCTCGGCGATGAAGCGATCGAGGCCGGCCGAAGCGGTAGCGATATGCTCCGCCGCGACGCGCATCCGGGCGAGCGCCTCGCTGACATCCGGACCGGACTTCTCCGACAGTGCCCGCAGCGCCACCATCGTCGCACCGAAGTCCCGCGCCGACGCGCGCAGGTCGGCAACCACCGCTTCGGCATCCTGCATCGTGCCGGGCAGGCGTGCCGCCGCGCCCTCGAGCGAAGCCAGCGTCTTCGTGAGCGCGGCGATGTTCGTGTCCGAGAGGACGGTGTTGACACGATTCAGGACTTCGTTTGCCTTCGCGACGACCTCGGGCAGCGACGCGAGGAACAGGTCGAAGCCCGAGCGCGCCGACGCGATCACCGGATAGCGCTCGCTCGGCACCGGCGTGATGGTCTTGAGGTTGCCGTGGCTCTCGACGAGATCGATGTAGAGGAGCCCGGTGACACCCTGCAGCGACAGTTGCGCGACGGTGCGCCCGGAAATCGGCGCTTCGGAGTCGATGTCGGCGATCACCTGCACGCGGGCGCTCGAGCGCCGGTCGACGCGCATCGTGACGACACGGCCGACGTCGACGCCGAGGTAGCGCACCGGCGAGCCGCGCGACAGGCCGCTCACGCTGCCGTCGAAATAGATTTCATAGCGCGTGTAGTCGCGCCGGTCGACGCTGTCGGAGTACCAGTAGACGAACAGCACGGCCATCGCGACCACGAGCAGCACGAAGGCGCCGACGGCAGCGTAGTTCGCCTCACGCTCCATGCCGGCCTCCGAAGCGCAGCGCGCGCTCGCCGTGAAAGTACTCGCGGATCCACGGGTGCGGGTGGTCCACGATTTCCGCGAGGGTGCCGCTCAACATGCGACGATCGACGATCACACCGACACGATTGCAGGTTCGGAAGATCGTGTCCAGATCGTGCGTGATCATGATGACCGTGAGCGCCAGATCCTTCTGCAGCGCCATCAGGAGCGCATCGAATGCCGCGGCGCTGATCGGGTCGAGGCCGGACGTCGGCTCGTCGAGAAACAGCAGCCGCGGATCGAGCGCCAGAGCGCGTGCCAGGGCGGCCCGCTTGATCATGCCTCCCGAGAGCTGCGCCGGGTACTTGGCGGCGGAATCGGCCGGCAGGCCGACCATGGCGATCTTCAGGCGTGCCAGCTGGTCGAGTGCATCGGGCGGCAGCGCGAGATGCTCGATCATCGGCAACTGGATGTTCTGCAGCACGGTGAGCGCGCTGTAGAGCGCGCCCTGCTGGAACGTCACGCCATACCCCGCCTTGGCCGTGCGCAATTCGTCCCACGAAAGATGGGTGATGTCGCGCCCTTCGAGCCGTACCTCGCCCGCCTGCGGGTGGCGCAGACCGAGAATCGTGCGCAGCAGAACCGACTTGCCCGAACCCGAGCCACCGACGATGCCGAAGACTTCACCCTCGTACGCCACCATGTCGAGGCCGTCGTGAACGACCTGCGCGCCGAAGCGGTTGACGATGCCGCGCACTTCGACCATCGCACGCATCAGAAATCGATCTCCATGAAGAGCACGGCAAAGAGCGCATCGGCGAGGATCACGAGGAAGATCGCCTGCACGACCGCAACGGTCGTCAGCCGCCCGAGCTCGCGCGAGGAGCCGCGCACCTGCAACCCGCGGTAGGTCCCGGCGGTCGCGATCAGGATCGCAAACACCGGCGCCTTCACGAGACCCGCCCAGAACGTGGTCGAAGAGATGGCGTCCTGCACGCGCGCCACGTACTGGATGATCGGAATGTCGAGCAGCCACTTGCAGAGAAGCGCACCGCCCGCGAGCCCGACCGCGTCGGCGACGATCGTGAGGAGCGGCAGCGCGATCATGAGCCCCAGGATCCGTGGCAGCACCAGCACCTCGATCGGCTCGATCCCCGTCGCCGTGAGCGCATCGACCTCTTCATTGAGCGTCATGGCGCCGATCTCCGCCGCGAACGCGCTGCCCGAACGGCCCGCCACGATGATGGCCGTGAGCAACACTCCGAGTTCGCGCAGCACGCCGATCGTGACGAGATCGACGACATAGACTTCGGCACCGAAATTGCGCAGCTGCTGGGCGCTCATGTAGGCGATGATGACGCTGATCAGGAATGCGATCAGCGCGACGATCGGGATCGCGGTGATACCCGTGTCGTACACATGACGCGCGACCGAAATCGGCCGCAGGCGCCGTACGCTCCGGCACGCGCGCCCCGCCTGCACGGTGACGCGCCCGAGGAATTCGAGGCCGTCCGCCATGCCACGCCACTGACCGACTGCAGTGCGGCCCACGGCGATCACCGGCGACACTTCGGCCTTCGTCGCGGGCGCCGGGCCCGCGACCTTCGCCTCTGCCGCGCGCGTGCGGTCGATCAGGGCGAGTTGCGCCGGCGCCTCGCCGACGAAGCCGACGCGGCGCGCTCCCCCGGCCGCCACGGAATCGAGGAACTCGCGCAGCAGCCAGGCACCCGAGAGATCGAGGCACTCCGCGCCCCGGGTGTCGATCGCGACTTCCTGCACATGATCGAGCCGCACGGCCGCGAGCTCCGCGCGGATCGCGGACAGATCACGCACGCGCCAATCGCCCGTGAGACGCAGCGTCAGGAGCCCGGCCTTCTGCTCGGCGATCAGGTGCATCGGAAAAGTCTAACCGGAATCCCGCCTCATCCGTGCACGGCATCGCGTTCACCCGGCAGGCGCCATGATTCCTTACATGGGCGATACCGCAGGGGCGTGGGATACCGGGATCAGCCGTCGTCGCGCCAGCGGCGCAGGCGAATCGCCGCAAAGAGCAGCGCCGCGGCGA
>CAUJHX010000066.1 GCA_963204795.1 Pseudomonadota bacterium
TACCAGCTGTCGCTCGGCGGCAGGCCCGCACCGGTGATCGATGGCTACACCGGCGCGCAGCGCTTCTATCTCGGCTGGTCGCAGGGCTGGCGCTGGAAGTACCGCGACAACAACCTGCGCATGCGGCTCGTGACCGACCCGCACAGCCCGGCGCAGTTTCGCGTTGACGGCGTCGTGACGAACCTCGACGGGTTCTACGCCGCTTTCGGTGTCGATGTAGGCGACAAGCTGTATCGGGCGCCGGCGGATCGTGTGAAAATCTGGTAGCGGAATCATTCGGGAAAGGGAGCCAATCCATGCGCGCGCTCAAAGTCCTCTTCGTCGCGGCGGCCGCACTCGTGCTGTCAGGGTGCGGTTACAACTCGCTGCAATCGCAGGATGAGGCGGTGAAATCTGCCTGGTCCGAAGTCGTGAACCAGTACCAGCGGCGCGCCGATCTCGTGCCGAATCTCGTCGCGACCGTGAAAGGCTTCGCGCAGCAGGAGCAGACGGTGCTGCTCGGGGTCACCGAGGCGCGCGCGAAAGTCGGCTCGATCCAGATGACCCCGGAGCTGCTCGACAACCCCGCGGCGCTCGCAAAGTTCCAGGCCGCGCAGGGCGAGCTCACCACGGCGCTGAAGAGCCTGCTCGCAGTCACCGAGAACTACCCCGACCTCAAGTCGAACACGAACTTCCTCGAACTGCAGGCGCAGCTCGAGGGCACGGAGAACCGCATCGCGGTGGCGCGCAACCGCTACATCGCTTCGGTGCAGCAGTTCAACACCACCGTGCGCTCGTTCCCGACGAACCTCACCGCGATGCTTTTCAAGTTCAAGGTGAAGCCGAATTTCACGGTCGAGAACGAGGCGGAGATCGCCAGGCCGCCCGCAGTCGATTTCGGCGCGACGACACCCATGATGCCCACGACTTGAGGGCCCGGACCGAAACGTCATGAGCAACTGGCGCCTGCCCGCCGCGCGCGGCGCGCTCGCGCTGGCATGCGTGATTGCGGCTGGCGGCGCGCTCGCGCAGGACCTGCAGCCCGTCCCGCCGCTCACCGCGCGCGTCACCGACACGACCGGGACGCTCACGGCGGAGCAGCAGGCCGCGCTCGAGGCGAAGCTCGCGTCCTTCGAGCGCGAGAAGGGCGCGCAGGTCGCAGTACTCATGGTGCCGACCACCGAACCCGAAGACATCGCGCAATATTCGATCCGCGTGGTCGACGCCTGGAAACTCGGGCGCGCGCAGCCCGACGACGGCGTGCTGCTGCTCGTCGCGAAGGACGACCGGCGTCTGCGTATCGAAGTCGGCTATGGGCTCGAAGGTGCACTGCCTGATGCCATCGCGAGCCGCATCATCCGCGAAACCATCACGCCCCGCTTTCGGCAGAACGACTACTACGGCGGGATCGATGCCGGCGTCGACCGCATCCTCGGGGTGATCCGCGGCGAAGCGTTGCCACCTCCCGATGAGCGCTGGCAGGGCGAGGGGCTCGCGGGTCGTGGCGTCCAGTTGCTGCCGATGCTCTTTTTCGGCGTACTGATCTTCTCGGGCATCCTGCGCGCGATCTTCGGCCGCGGCTTTGGCTCCCTGCTGACCGGAGGCGCGATCGGCGTCATCGTCTACGTCGCGCTCGCCGCGCTCGGGATCTCCGTCGTGGCGGGTGTGGGCGCGTGGCTCCTGTCACTGTTTCTGTCCGCGCTCGGCGGCGGCAAGTGGTCGAGCGGGCCCCGCCACGGTGGCTGGGGTGGCGGCTGGGGCGGCGGTGGCTTCGGTGGAGGTGGACTTGGCGGAGGCGGCTTCGGTGGTGGAGGCGGCGGCTTTGGAGGCGGCGGCGCCTCGGGGAGATGGTGAGTGTCGCCCTTGCGCTGGATACGCCATCTCTTCATGCCCTGGTGGCTCACGCACCGCCGGTTCGGCCCGGCCGCGCGTGTGGCCATCGAGCGTGCGGTGGGCGAAGTCGAGAGCCGCCACGCCGGTGAGATTCGCGTCGCGATCGAGACCGCGCTCGACCTGTCCGACCTCTATTTCGGCGTCACGGCGCACGGGCGGGCGCTGGCAGTCTTCGGCCTGCTCGGTGTGTGGGACACGGCCGGCAACAATGGTGTGCTGATCTACGTACTGATGGCCGACCACAAGGTCGAGATCATCGCCGATCGTGGCATTGCGGCACGCGTGCCGAAATCCGACTGGGAAGCGATCTGTCGCGGAATCGAGAATGCGTTTCGCGCGGGCCGCTATGGAGACGGCGTGGCCAATGGCGTGCGGGCGGTGGGGGAAGTCCTCGCGCGGTATTTCCCGCATGACGGGGGTGATCGGAACGAGCAGCGCAATACCCCGACGTTTCTGTAGGCGCGCGACGCGCGACGGGCTGCGGGCGACGGGCGGCGGGCAAGAGGCCGTTCGCTGTTCTCGCCCGGCGTTCGATGCGATAATGCCTTGATGCCCCGCACAATTTTCCGGACTGCCACGATCGCGTTGCCGCTGGTTCTGCTCGCCGGATGCTCGCTGCTCGATTCCACGTTTGGCCGCAAGCCCGCGCCGCAAGTGCCTGTGGCACCGCCGCCGCCGCAGTACGCGCCGCCTGTGGCGACGGGGCGCTTTGTGATCGATCCGGACCACGAGGACGTCGTCGGCGTCGTGCAGAAGACCGTGGTCGGCAAGGACGACACCTTCTCCGACATCGCGCGGCGCTTCAATGTCGGTTACGAGGAGATGGTGCGCGCCAATCCGGGCGTCGATCCGTGGCTGCCTGGCGTCGACCGCGAGGTCGTGGTGCCAACCCGTTTCATCCTGCCGAACGCGCCCCGTCAGGGCATCGTGATCAATCTCGCGTCGATGCGCCTCTGGTATTTCGAGCCCCGCAAGGCGAAAGAGCCGCAGGTCGTGCACACCTATCCGATCGGCATCGGCCGCGTCGGCTGGGCGACGCCCGAGGGCGTGACCAGGGTTTCGCGCAAGATGAAAGACCCCACCTGGCGTCCGAGCGCGGCGGTGCGCAAGGAGCACGCGGAGAACGACGATCCGGTACCCGCCGTCGTGCTGCCAGGGCCCGACAATCCGCTCGGCAATCGCGCGCTCTATCTCGGGTGGCCGAGCTATCTCGTTCACGGCACCAACAAGCCCTACGGCGTCGGCATCCGCTCGAGCCACGGCTGCATCCGTCTGTACCCCGAGGACATCCTGCAGCTGTTCGAGCTTGCGCCCATCGGCACGCCGGTGCGCGTCGTGAATCAGCCTTATCTTTTCGGCTGGCACGACGGCAAGCTCTACCTGCAGGCCTATGACGTGCTCGAGGATGATCCGCGCGATTTCGCGAAGGCGCCGAAGAAGCTGCTGTCGAAGCAGCTCGCGGCGCGCATCCAGAAGGAACTGAAGGCCCGCGGCGAGACGATCGACTGGGCAGCGGTGTCGTCGATCGCGCACGAGCCGCGCGGTATTCCGGCGCCCATCGCGGGCGGCAGCGCGAGCGTCGATACGGAAGTGGCTGCGGCTGCGGTCGTCGAGAATCGGGTGCCGGATGGCGCGACCTGGGATGGCGTCTCGGGCCTGCCGATCGATGAGAAGACTTTCCAGGACATGTTCTCGGACAACGAGGCGGAACCCGCTCCTGCAACGAACGGCACGGGTGGCGCGGCAGGCAGCAAGGCGCCGGCTGCAAAGAAGCCGCAGGGTTGATTGCATGATGCGCGTCGGGACGACGCGCGAGTGCGGCCATGGCACCACCCGCTGCGGACTGTCGTCGATATGCTACAGTCTGGAGGATCACGGGGGGCATCAGTGGCCGACGCCGTCACTGGCTTCGACATTTCAGAGCAGAGCGGGCCCGGGCACGCCATAGCACGCGCGGCGACCGGCGTGACGGCCTTCGTCGGCCGCGCGCTCAAGGGGCCGGTCGATACGCCCGTCGTCATTCACAGCTTCGCCGAGTACGTGCGGCTCTTCGGCGGCCTCTGGCAGCCCTCGACGATGAGCTACGCGCTCGAGCAGTATTTCGAGAACGGTGGTCGCACGGCCATCGTGGTGCGCGTCGCCAACAGCGCGCGTCCGCCGACCCTCACGCTGCCAACCGGTGGCGTGCCCCTCACGCTCGTCGCGCTCGCGCCGGGTTCGCGCGAGTATCTGCGCGCTTCGGTCGATTTCGACGGCATCGGCGAGAACGAAGAGGATCGCTTCAATCTCGTCGTGCAGCGCATCCGCACGCCGGACTCCGAGCGCATCGAAGACCAGGAGATTTTCCGCCGCCTCTCGGTGGTCCCGGGCAGCGATCGCCCGGTCGCGACGGTGCTGATGGACTCGCGCCTCGTGCGCGTCAAGGGCGCGGTGCCGCGCGAGCGGCCGCTGCGCACGCCTTCACGCCACGCGAGCCTCCTCGCGGGCTATGTCGCCTCGAATCCGGATGGCGACGACGGCGCGCCGCTCACCGACTACGACATCATCGGTTCGGGCCAGCGGGGCACGGGCCTGTTCGCGCTGCGCGGGGCGCCCCGCTTCGACCTCCTGTGCGTGCCACCGCTCACGCGCACCGACGATGTCGGCCTCGCGACGCTCATGGTTGCAGCGCGCGTCTGCCGGGATCATCACGCGATGCTGGTGGTCGATCCGCCGTCTGCGTGGGCGACCGCCGCGGCGGCGGTCGATGCGCTGAGGCCCTGGCCGTTTCGCAGCGAGCAGGCGGTGATGTACTTCCCGCGCGTGCTCGCGCTCGATCGCGTGCGTGGCCGCTACGAAGTGTTCGCGTCCTGCGGCGCGGCAGCCGGGCTCATCGCGCGCGGCGATGCCGCCTCACCCGTCTGGGGCGCAGGCGAGAGTGACGAGCCGGTGCTGCGGCCCGCGCTGCGCACCGCGGTCGCGGTCGAAGACGGTGAACGCGCGCGACTTGCGCAACTTGGCGTCAATACCTTCACGACGGTGCGCCCGCTCGCGCGCCGCAGCGTGAGCCCGCGCACGCTCGGCGCGGGCGGCTCCGGCCCCGCGGACTGGACCTGGCTCGCCGCGCGCCGTCTCGCGCTCTTCATTCTCGCCTCGGTCGAGGAAGGCACGCGCTGGATCGTCTTCCAGCACGATCGGCGCGATGCCTGGGCGCGAATGCGCAGGCAGGTCGAATCGTTCCTCGCAGGACTCGAGGACGAGGGCGCCTTCGTCGGCCGCACCACGGCGGAACGCTGGTTCGTGATCTGCGATGAACGGTTGAATCCGCCGGAAACGGTGGCCGCGGGCAAGGTGAATCTGCTCCTCGGTTTCGCGCTCATGCGCCCGGGTGAATTCCAGGCATTCCTCGTGACGCACCAGTCGGGCGCGAGCCGCGTGCGCCCCGTGAGTGTCAATCGCCTCGCGACCTCGGGCGAGCGTGTCGGGGAGGAGATCGAGACCGCGATCCTTCAGGGTATCGCGCTCGATTCCTGAGGCGCGCCGGGGCGCGCCGCTCCGTAGCCTCCGCCGCCCGGTGTCAGCACTTCGATCACATCGCCCGGCTGTGCGTCGAATCGATCGGACGCGGCCAGCACGAGCACCTCGCCACCGGCGCGTCGCAAGCGGGTGATTCCGGCGGCCCCTGGCGCGCCGCCATCGAGGCCGAAGGGCACGGTGCGGCGACGGTTGGCGAGGATCGCGCCGCTCATCGGCGCAAGGAACTCGATCGCGCGCACGATGCCGTCGCCACCACGGTGGTGGCCGGCGCCGCCGGAGCCGCGGCGCACCGAGAATTCGCGCAGGCGCACGGGGTAGCGCAATTCGAGAATTTCGGGGTCGGTGAGGCGCGAGTTCGTCATGTGGGTCTGCACGGCGCTTGCGCCGTCGAAGTCGGGACCGGCGCCCCCGCCCCCCGCAATCGTCTCGTAATACTGCAGCTGCGCATTGCCGAAGGTGAGGTTGTTCATGGTGCCCTGGGAGGCCGCGAGCACGCCGAGCGCCCCATAAAGCGCATCGACGAGCGCCTGGGAGGTCTCGACATTGCCGGCGACGACCGCCGCAGGTGATTGCGGCGCGAGCATCGAGCCGTCCGGAATCACGAGTTCGAGCGGCGCGAGGCAGCCTTCGTTGAGCGGTATCGCGCGCTCGATCAGCGTGCGAAAGACGTAGATCACGGCCGCCGTGCACACGGCGCGCGGGGCGTTGAAATTGTGCGGGCCCTGTGCGGACGTGCCGCTGAAGTCGATGCGGGCGCTGCGCAGCTGCGGGTCGAGGTCGATGCGCACGACAATGCGCTGGCCGCCATCCATCTCCACACAGTACTCGCCCGCCCGCAGCCGCAGGATCGTCGCGCGCACGCACGCCTCGGCGTTCTCGCGCACGTGGCCGAAGTAGTTGAGCAGCGTTTCGAGTCCGTGCCGGCGCGCAGCGCGCGCGAGCTCCTCGAGTCCGCGCGCATTGGCGGCGAGCTGGGCACGCACGTCGGCGACATTCTGGTCCGGGTTGCGCGCCGGGTAGCGCGCACTGCCGAGCGCCCGGCGCAGCGCCGCCTCGTCGAACACGCCTTGCGCGACGATCGGCAGGCCCTCGATCAGCGCGCCCTCCTCGTCGATGTGCGCGCTGAAGGGCGGCATCGAGCCGGGCGTGATGCCGCCCACGTCGGCGTGATGCGCGCGCGAGGCGACGAAGGCGTCCGGCTGCGCGCTGCCGGACAGGAACGCCGGTGTGACCACCGTGATGTCGGGCAGGTGCGTGCCACCGTGATAGGGGCTGTTCAGGAGCCAGGCGTCGCCCGCGCGCAATGAGCCGCCGTGCTGGCGGATCACCTCGCGCACCGAAGCGCCCATCGAGCCGAGATGCACGGGCATGTGCGGGGCGTTGGCGAGCAGGCGCCCTTCGGCGTCGAACAATGCACACGAGTAGTCGAGTCGCTCCTTGATGTTGATCGACTGCGCGGTGTCCCGCAGCACGCTGCCCATCCGGGTTGCGATATGCATGAAGAGATTGCCGAAGATCTCGATGCGTGCGGGATCGGGTGCCGTGGAAATGGCAGTCGCCGTGGCGCTGGAGGACGCTCCGGGCGCGCAGGCCGCTACGCCCTGCGCCTCGCGCTCGAGGATCAACTCGCCGGTGGGCGCGTGGCTCGCGCGCCAGCCGGGTTCGACGACTACCGTGAAATTCGCATCGACGATGAGCGCGGGGCCGGCAATGCCGCTGCTGCGGGCGAAGGGCTGCACCGGCGTGTCGCGCCAGCGCCCGTCGAAGCGAACGCGCACCTTGTCCGGCAGCGATGCGAGCGGCATCGAGGCGACATCGTGCAGGTCGGGGAACGGTGGCGTCGCGCGCGCCTCGACGCGCACCGATTCGATGGTGAGCGCAGCCGCCCGGTCCGCGAAGCCGTAGCGCGCGCGCTGCGCGGCGAGAAAGGCTGCGTGCGGCGTCGGGTCGTCGGCATCCACATCGAGCGTGACCTCGCTGTCGCCGGCGCGCACTTCGAGCCAGCGGCGCACGCTCGCCGGGTATTCGCGCGGCAGGGCCCCCGCAGCCTCGGCCCCGAGCGCATCGAGGCGCGTGCGCGCGGCGGTGACGCCTGCGGCATCGAGCGGTGCGCGCAGGCTCTCGCGTCGCGTCTCGAGCCAGTCGGCGATGCCGATGCCGAACGCGGACAGCACGCTCGCGAGCGGATGAATCACGACGCGCCGCATGTCGCACGCGGCGGCGACGGCGCAGGCGTGCTGGGGCGCGGCACCGCCGAAGCAGAAGAGCGCGAAACGCGTCGGATCCTCGCCGTGCGCGGCGCAGACCTGCCGTACGGCATTGGCCATCGACTCGATTGCGATGTCGAGCCAGCCCTCGGCGAGGTCTTCCACGCACGCGATCGCGGCGCCCGTCGCACGGACCTCTTCCAGGCGCTGCGCGAGCGCGGCCTGCACGATACGCGGATCGATGCGCTCACTGGCGCCCGCCCCGAACACGGCCGGCAGGAACTGCGGCTGCAGGCGCCCGAGCGCGACCTGCAGGTCCGTCACCGTGAGCGGGCCACCGCGCCCGTAGCAGGCGGGGCCCGGCAGCGAGCCGGCCGATGCCGGGCCGACCTGCATGCGCCCGTCCGCAAAGCCGAGCACGGAGCCGCCACCGGCGGCGATCGTGTGGATGTCAAGCATGGGCGCCTGCAGGCGCGTGCCCGCGAGCTCGTGCTCGAAGCGCTGCGTGAGCTGCCCGGCATACACGGAGACGTCGGTCGACGTGCCGCCCATGTCAAAACCGATCAGCGCATCGAGGCCGAGGCGGGCACCGATTCCCGCCATGCCCGTGAGGCCGCCCGCAGGTCCCGACAGCACGCTCGCCGCGGCCCGAAAGCGGCCAGCCTCGACCAGTCCGCCCGCGCTCTGCATGCAAAGGACGCGCGCACGCGCATCGATGGCTGCCGCGGCGCCCGTCACCCGATCGACATAATCCGCGAGCGGGGGCGACAGGTACGCATCGAACACGGTGGTGTCGCCACGCGCGACGAAGCGCACGAGCGGCGAGACGACATGCGATGCGACGACCGTCTCGAAGCCTGCGTCGCGCGCGAGGCGCGCGGCGAGCGCCTCGTGTCCGGGGAAGCGGTAGCCGTGCATGAAGACGATCGCGATGGCGCGTCGGCCACGCGTGCGCGCCTCGCGCAAAGCGGCAGCGAGCGGCGCCGTCGCGAGCGGTTCGATCACCGTGCCGTCGGCGCCGGTGCGCTCGTCCGCCTCGATTACCTCGGCATACAGCGGTTCAGGCAGGCGGATGTGCCG
Source organism: Pseudomonadota bacterium (assembly GCA_963204795.1). Lineage (GTDB taxonomy): Bacteria > Pseudomonadota > Gammaproteobacteria > Steroidobacterales > Steroidobacteraceae > CADEFQ01. Next base: position 8,676 of record CAUJHX010000066.1, read on the forward strand.
CGCGAAGACGTCGGGCCGGTTCTGGTAGCCGATGCGCAGCGCGTCCCGCAAACCGCGGGTCGTCACGAGCACCACCGGCTCGCCGCGGCGTTCGAGCAGCGCATTGGTCGCCACCGTGGTGCCGATCTTGAAGGCGCCGATGCGGGGTTCGGCGCCGCCATGCGCGCTGACGATCGCCTGCGCGGCGGCGAGGCCAGGATCGGCGCCGGACTGCGAGAGCACCTTGCGCACGTGCAGGCGGCCCTCGGGCGAGCGGCCGATCACGTCGGTGAACGTGCCGCCGCGGTCGATCCAGAACTCCCAATCGCTCACGAGTCTCTACAATACTGTCCCGGGGAGCGACATTATGGATGAGCGCGCAAATGCCATGGCGCGCGTGTGGCAGGTCGTGCGGGCGATTCCGCCTGGCGCAACCGCGAGCTATGGGGAAGTGGCGCGCCGGGCAGGCCTGCCCCGGCGGGCGCGCTGGGTGGCCGTTGCGCTCAAGGCGGCGCCTGCGGCGCAGCGCGTGCCGTGGCATCGCGTGATCGGCGCCAACGGGCGCATCGCGTTCCCGGCCGGTTCGCGCCTGCACCGCGAACAGGCGCGTCGGCTGCGCGCCGAGGGGCGTACAGTTGCGCAGGGCCGTGTCGTCGCCGCTGCCCGCGGTGCTCGCCCCGGCGACCTCGACGAATGGCTCTGGAAGCGATGAGGACTAAAATGGGCGAAATGCGTGGCACGGTCGTTTTTTCACACGGCAAGGACTCGTCTCCTTACAGCCGCAAGATCATGGCACTCACCGACACGGCGCAGCGCGAGGGCTACGACGTGCTGGCGCCCGACTATCGCGGCATCGATTCGCCGAAGGCGCGCATCACGAAGCTGGTGGATTCCTGCAAGGACGTGAAGGGCGACCTCGTGCTCGTCGGCTCGAGCCTCGGCGGCTATGTCTCGCTCGCGGCGGCGCCCACGTTGCACACGCACGGCGTGTTCCTGATGGCGCCGGCCATCTATTTCGACGAGCTGCCGCCACTGCGCGACCGCTCGATCGACTGCTCTTTCACCATCGTGCACGGCTGGCGTGACGACGTGGTGCCGCTCGAGGACAGCTTGCGGCTCGCGCGCGAGTATCACGCCACGATGCACATCATCGACAGCGATCATCTGCTGCACTCCCACCTGCGCATGATCCGCTTCTACTTCGAGCACTTCCTCATCGGGCTCGACCTGCCGCGCGACCACCAATGACCTGCGCAGGGTAGTGCCCCATGGAATGGCTGCTGCGTCGCCTGCTTCCGCTCTGGGTACGCGTGGCCGTCCGCCCCGACGACATCGCCGCACGGCTCGCCACACGCCCGGCACCCGTCTGCTATCTGCTCGAGCGGGCGAGCTCCACGGATCTCGCCGTGCTGCAGAATGCCTGCGCGAAGGGCAAGCTCCCGCGACCGGCCGCGCGGCTCGGCAGCGGTGAGCTCAGGCGCTTTCGCGCCTGGTTCTATCTCTCGCGGCCGCTCAACTTCTGGAGCGCGCGCATCGACCGCCGCCCGCCCGCCGAACTGCGCCAGCTCGTCGAGTCCCTGCAGCGCGATTCCGCCCTCGATGTCGATCTCGTGCCCGCCGCCGTTTACTGGGGCCGCGCGCCGCAGAAGGAAGACTCCTGGCTGCGCCTCTTCCTGTCGGAAGACTGGGCTTTCGGCAGCCGCCTGCGCAAGGCGCTGACCGTGGTCTTCAACGGCCGTGCGACGATGGTCGAATTCGGCGACCCCGTGTCGTTGCGCAGCCTGCTCGATGAAAGCGGCCGCGCTCCGAACCTGCAGGCACGCCGCATCGCGCGCGTCGCCCGCGCGCAGTTTCGCCGCCAGCGCGCGGCGCGCATCGGACCCGACCTGTCGCACCGGCGCACGATCGTCACGGCGGTGCTGCGCACCCGCGCGGTGCGCGCGGCCGTCATGGCTGAGGCGCGCGATCGGCAGATCACGCGGCGCGAGGCGCTCGAGACCGCGCGCAAGTATGCCGAGGAGATCGCGGCGAACTACTCGCACCGCTTCGTCACGGTCATGGAGAAGGCGTTGCGGCGGTTGTGGAACCGCCTCTACGACGGCGTGATCGTCGGTCACGCCGAAACCCTGCAGCAGGTGGCGGAGGGCAACGAGATCGTCTACGTGCCCTGCCACAGGAGCCACATGGACTACCTGCTGCTCTCCTACGCGATCTACGGACAGGGCTACGTGGTGCCGCACATCGCCGCCGGCCTGAACCTCAACATGCCCGTGGCCGGCCGCTTCCTGAGGAAGGGCGGCGCTTTCTTCATCCGCCGCAGTTTTCGCGGCAACGCGCTCTACACGATCGTGTTCATGAAGTATCTCGCGACGATCATGGCGCGCGGCCATTCGATCGAGTTCTTCATCGAGGGCGGCCGGTCGCGCACCGGGCGGCTGCTGCAGCCGAAGACCGGCATGCTGTCGATGACCGTGCGCAGCTTCCTGCGCGAGCCGGAGCGGCCCGTCGTGTTCGTGCCGGTGTACTTCGGATACGAGCGGGTCGTCGAGGCTGCGACCTACGTGAGCGAGCTGTCCGGCAAGCCGAAGGAAAAGGAGAGCGTGTTCGGCATGCTGAAGGCGCTCCGGGTGTTGCGCGAGAAGTTCGGTCGCGTACACGTGAACCTCGGCGAGCCGATCGGGCTCGAAGAGGTGCTGGCCCGCGCGGCGCCCGACTGGCGCGCGCATGGCCTCGAGAACGACGCCCGCGCGCCCTGGCTCGCGCACGTGGTCGATGAACTTGCCGGGCGCATCATGCGCAACATCAACGCCGCGGCCGCCGTCACGCCCGTGAACCTGCTCGCGCTGACGCTGCTCGCCACGCCGCGCCAGGCGATGCTGCGCGCGGACCTGCTGCGTCAGCTCGAGCTGTACGTTGCGCTCCTGGCCCTGGCGCCTTACGGGCCGCGCGTGACGGTCACCACCGAGTCGCCCGAGTCAATCCTCGCGTATGGCGAGGCCATGAACATGGTCGCGCTCCAGCCGCACAAGCTCGGCGACCTCGTGCGCATGAGCGACGCGAGTGCCGTGCTCGCGGCGTGGTACCGCAACAACGTGCTGCACCTGTTCGCGATGCCCTCGCTGATCGCCTGCGCGTTCATGGGCAATTCCATCATGCGCACTGAGGACATCCACCGGCTCGTGTGGCGCGTGTATCCGTACATCGCGGCCGAGCTTTTCATCCGCTGGCCCGAGGAAGAGGTCCGCGCGGTGACCGACTCGCTGCTCGCTGCGCTGGCCGCGCGCGGCCTCGTGACCGCCACGGCCGATGGCAGCGGATGGCGGCGTGCGCCATCGACCACGCCCGAGGCCGTGCAGCTCTCGTACCTCGCACAGGCGACGATCCAGACCGTCGAGCGGTACTATCTCGCGATCGCGGTGCTGATCAACGCCGGCAGCGGGGCCATCACCCAGGCTGCGCTCGAGGAGCGTTGCCAGCTCATGGCACAGCGCATGACGATGCTGCACGGCTTCAACTCGCCGGAATTCTTCGATCGCAGCCTCTTTGGCGATTTCCTCGACCGGCTGCGGGAGCGCGGCGTCATTCGCGTGGAAAGTGGCGGCGCACTCGCGTTCGATGAAGTGCTGGAGCGTGTCGCCCGGGACGCCGAGTTCGTGCTGTCCGAGCGGATCCGCCACAGCATCCTGCAAGTGGTACACACCTGAGCGAAGTGCTATGTTGGCGCGGTAATAGCGCCCTCAGGCGCCGATGGCTCTCAACCAACTCGCTGGTCTCACGGCGGTGGGGATCGAAATGAAGAACACGAGAGGGGCCCGTCGTCAGCTGCTGTCCACGGTGTTCGCGGCAGCCGGCATCGGAGCGTTCTGCGTACCTTCGGCGCAGGCTTTCGAATTCCAGAACGATTCGGGAACCCTGCGCGGCAGCTGGGACACCACCTTCAGCTACGGGCAGGCCTGGCGCGTCGAGGATCGCGACTGCCGGCTGATCGCCAATGCCAACGGTGGTTGCGGCCGGTCCGCCAACGGCGACGACGGCGACATCAATTACCCGCAGGGTCTCTTCAGCCGCGCCGCGAAGATCGTCACCGAGCTCGGCCTCGATTACAAGGACGTGGGCCTCTTCGTGCGCGGCTCGGCACTCTACGACTTCGACGTGATGGGCGGCAACACCGCGCGCACGCGCTTGTCGCGGGACACGAAGGATCTCGTCGGCAGCTACGAGCGCCTGCTCGATGCCTTCGCCTACTGGAAATTCGGCGAGGGCGCGACGCAGGGCGAGCTGCGGCTCGGCCGACAGGTTGTGAGCTGGGGCGAGAGCACCTTCATCCAGGGCGGTATCAACGTCATCAACCACTTCGACGTCGCGGCGCTGCGTGTGCCGGGCGCCGAATTGCGCGAGGGTTTCCTGCCGCAGGAAGCGGCGCTGCTGTCGATGCAGTTCAGCGACAACCTGAGCGCCCAGGCGGTCTATATCGCCGACTGGAATCCGACCATTCCCGAGCCGACCGGCTCGTACTTCAGCACCAACGACTTCGCGGTGCCGGGCGGCAAGAGCGTACTGCTCGGCTTCGGCGCCTTCTCCGATCAGGGGGTCGATTTCTCGCGACTTGGAGGTCCGCTGATCCGCGATTTCCAGCAGGTGCCGCGTCTGCCGACCCGCGATCCTGACGACCAGGGCCAGTATGGCGTGAACGTGAAGCTCTATCTGCCGAACTTCATGAACGGCACCGAGTTCGGCCTGTACTTCCTCAATTACCACAGCCGGCTGCCCCTCATTTCCGGCCGCACCGGTACCCAGGCGGGCATCGGCAATTCAATCGGTGGCATCACGGCAGTGGGCGCGGCGGCGCAGGCTCTGGCAGCGGGCCTGCCGCTGAATGCCGCCGTCGCCACGGCGGCGAATGTCGCGGTCGCGCGCGCAGCCGCGGCGGGCGGCAACCTGAGCCTCGCCACGGCAACCCAGTACGCCACGATCGGCGCGAACACGCACCTGCAGGGCGGCAATGTCACCGCGCAGGCGACCAACATCGGCACGCACGAGTATGCGCGGACCGCGGGCTACTTCACCGAGTACCCGGAAGACATCAAGCTGATCGGCCTTTCGTTCAACACGCAGCTGCAGCGCACCGGCATCGCGCTGCAGGGCGAGTTCACCTATCGCTTCGACCAGCCGTACCAGTTCGACGACGTGGAGCTGCTCTTCGCCGCGCTCACCCCGTTCGAGCGGGCGGCGTTCACGGCCACCCAGCCGCCCGGCACACCGTTCCCCACGACCTGCCTGCCCGGCGCGGGTTCCACCCTGAGCCGCTGCGGGCAGCTCGGTGCCTACGGTCTCAATACCGAGATCCGCGGCTGGGAGCGCCACGACATGGCGCAGTTCCAGTTCACCGCGACCAAGGCCTTCGCGAACGTGCTGCGGGCTTCGCAGCTCGTGCTGGTCGGCGAGTTCGGCGTCACGCAGATCTTCGGCATGGAAGACAAGCTCACCGGCGGGCCGAACGGGCGCGGCCTGCGCTACAACGGTCCGGCGACTTCCGTGAGCGGCAACGAAGTGCTCGCAGGGCGCCATTTCAACGAAGTGGAGCCGCAGGACAAGTTTGCCGACGACACCTCGTGGGGTTACCGGCTCGCCGGTCGCCTCGAGTATCCGGGACTCGTCGGCCCATGGAATGTCCTGCCGCGCGTCGCCTTCTCGCACGACGTGCAGGGCATCACGCCCGGCCCGGGCGGCAATTTCCAGGAAGGGCGCTACAGCTTCACCCTGGGTGTCGGCGCCAACCTGCGGGCCACCTGGGAGCTCGATTTTGCCTACACCCAGTTCGCCGGCGCGAGTCGCTGGAACGAGCTGAATGATCGCGACTACATCTCGGCGACGGTGAAGTATTCATTCTGAGCGCCCGCGCGCGGTGCCTGGCAGGAGGTTCGACATGAAGCGGCATCTGATCCAGACGATGACAGTGGTGCTGGCGCTCGCGTCGGTGCCGGTGCTCGCGGCCGTCACGGCGCAGGAAGCGGCGCGCCTCGGCGCCGACCTCACGCCGCTCGGCGCCGAGAAGGCAGGCAACGCCGAGGGCACGATCCCCGCGTGGGAGGGCGGCCTCGGCACGCCGGCGAAGGCGGGCTTTCCGGCCTACAAGACCGGCGATCATCGCCCGGATCCGTATGCCGCCGACAAACCGCTCTTCACGATCACCGCGGCGAACATGGGGCAGTACGCCGGGCGGCTCACCGAGGGGCAGAAGAAGCTCCTGCAGCAGTACAAGTCGACCTACAAGATGATCGTCTATCCGACCCATCGGAGCGCGGCGGTCCCCCAGCGCATCTACGATGCAACGAAACGCATCGCGACGACCGCGAAGCTCGCAGCCGGCGGTAACGGTGTGACCCATGCCGGCGAAGGCATTCCGTTCCCGATCCCGAAGGAAGGCGTCGAGGTTTTCTGGAACCACATCCTGCGCTATCGCGCGAACGCCGTGGTGCGCCACATCGGCCAGGCGCCGGTCACCGCGTCGGGCGACTACACCATGGTGAGGTTCATCGACGATACGTTCGCGGCCTACAGCATGCCGGGCGCGACCTCGGAGAATCTGAACAACATCATCCTCTACTTCATCCAGGAGACGACCGCGCCCGCGCGCCTCGCGGGCGAGATCCTGCTGGTGCACGAGACGCTCGACCAGTCGATCGAGAATCGCAAGGCGTGGGTCTACAACCCCGGCCAGCGCCGTGTGCGTCGCGCGCCGAACGTCGCGTTCGACAACCCGGGCACCAACTCCGACAACCTGCGCACCTCCGACCAGCTCGACATGTACAACGGCAGCCCGCAGCGCTACGACTGGAAGCTCGTCGGCAAGAAGGAGATCTACGTCCCGTACAACTCCTACCGGATCTCCAGCAACAAGCTGAAGTACACCGACATCCTGAAGAAGAACCACATCAACCAGGACCACGCGCGCTACGAGCTGCACCGCGTGTGGGTGGTCGATTCCACGCTCAAGCCGGGCCAGAACCACCTGTACAGCCGCCGCACGCTGTACGTGGATGAAGATTCCTGGCAGATCGTCGCGGTGGATTGCTACGACCGCCGCGGCGCGCTCTACCGCGTGCAGGAAGGCCACGCAATGGAGTTCTACGACGTGCCCTCGCTCTGGACGACGCTCGAGACGGTGATGGATCTCAGCAACGGGCGCTATCTCGCGCTCGGCCTGCAGAACGAGGAATCACAGGGCTACGACTTCACGGTCAAGCGCACCGCTGCCGACTACCAGCCGAGTCAGCTGGCGCGACGTGGGGTGCGGTGAAGGGCTGAATCGCGGCGTGGGGCGGCGCGCGGTCTGTGCGTCGCTCCTCGCGCTGTCACTCGCCGCCACGCTTGGCGAGGCCGCGGCCCCCGGAGAATCCTGGGTCGCGCCGCTGGCCGCAAAGACCCTGCTGCTCGATATCGCCGCTGTCGGCGAGAAACGCATCGCGGTCGGCTCGCGCGGCCACATCCTCGTCTCGAGCGATGCGGGCGCCACCTGGACCCAGTCGCCGCACGTGCCGACCCTCGCGCTCCTCACTGCCGTCACGATGCTCGATGAGCACCGCGCCTGGGTCGTCGGGCACGACGAGACGATCCTGCGCACCCTCGACGGTGGGGCGACCTGGGAGAAGGTGCACGAGTCGATCGAGGCGCAGCGGCCGCTCCTCGACGTGTGGTTCGCCGATGCGCAGCGCGGCATCGCGATCGGCGCGTACTC
>CAUJHX010000067.1 GCA_963204795.1 Pseudomonadota bacterium
ACGCGCCGGGAGATGAAGGGCGCGATCGCCTACATCCACGATCAGCCGGCGATGCAGGTGCGCAGCAGGCCTTTCGAAATCTATACGCTGCTCGCGGATATCCCCGAGGACGACCGGCTGGACTTCGACCGGACGCACTGCCCACAGCACAAGGGCGAGATCGTCGACCTGATCGGCGTCCTCAGGGAGGCCGGCGCCACCGGCATGATCGTGCACCTGCCGAGGACGAACTCCTACGAGGAAGGCCTCGATTGGGTAAGGTGGTTCTCGCAGGAGATCATTCCGCTCTACCGGACCTGAAAGCCCATGGCACACCAAGAACCCCGCCTCGAGGACATTCCTGCCAGTTCCCTGCGATTCCTGGGCAGGAACGTGCCGCGCATCGACGAAGGGGCGCTCGTCACCGGCAGTGTCGAGTTCATCGACAACGTGTCGATGCCCGACATGCTGCACTGTGCAATCAAGTACAGCAGCAGCGCGCATGGCCGCATCCGGCACATCGATACCTCTAAAGCCGAGGCGCTGCCGGGGGTGGTCGCCATCATCACCGGCGAGGAAGTGCTCAGGAGCACGAACCGCTCCGGTGGTTTCCCGGAAGGCACGGGAGCCTATTGCATGGCGACGGACAAGGTGCACTACGTGGGCGAACCGGTCGCCGCGGTGGCTGCGATCAGCCGCCACGTCGCCGAGGACGCCATCGAGCTGATCGAGGTCGAACTCGAGCCGCTCGCGCCCGCGGTCGATACCCTCGAGATCATGAAGGCAGGCAGCCCGCTCGTGATCGAGGAACTCGGCAGCAACGTGGCCCTGCAGCGCAGCTTCACCTGGGGGCCGGTGAAGGAGGCGTTCGCCACGGCCGACCGGATCTTCAAGGAGCGGTTCCGCTGGCATCGCATGGGTGCCAATCCGATGGAGACCTTCGGCTGCATCTGTCGATGGGATGCGGCAAACGGTGATCTCATCGTCCGGGGCAGCGTGCAGGCGCCGCTGATGTATGCCGTGGGGGCGGCAGGGACGCTGCGCATTCCGACCAACAAGGTCAAGCTGTCAAGCACCCAGCGCGGTGGGAGTTTTGGGGGCAAGGGGAATGCCCGGGGCATCGCCATCGTCAGCCTGCTGTCGCGCAAGGCCGGCGGACGACCGGTCAAGTGGATCGAAGACCGGATGGAATACCTGACGAGCGGCACCAGTCATGCCTGGGACCGCTATTACGAGTCGCAACTCGCAGTCAGCCACGACGGGCTCGTCAAGGGGCTGCATATCGCGCTGATCGAGGATATTGGTGCGAGCGGGGAAAACTACGGTGCGATGGGCGCCGGCAAGCCGTTGAGCGCCTTCACCGGCTGCTACGCGATTCCCGCGGCCTCCTATGACCTCACTATCGTGATGAGCAACAAGGTGCCCACCAGCGCGTATCGGGGCATGGGTCCGCCGCCGCACTTCTTCGTGCTGGAGCAGATGATGGACATCGCGGCGCGCGGGCTCGCGCTCGACCCGGCCGAGATCCGTCGCAGGAACTATATCCGCCCCGAGCAGTTTCCGTACACGATCGCAAGCGGCAACGAGTACGACAGTGGTGAGTACGAAGCGGCGCTCGACAAGGCACTCGAGATCGCGGGCTACCGGGAGATGCGTGAGCAGCAGCTGCGGGCGAGGGCCGAAGGCCGGCTCATCGGCATCGGGGTCGCCAACACGGTCGAGCCGGGTGTGTTCGACTGGAATGCGTATGCGATCGTCGGCATGCAGGCGATCGGCATCCCCGAGGGCATTACGGTCGCGATCGATGCCTTCGGGCGCATCACCGCGCGCGTGGGTTTCACGAGCGAAGGCCAGGGTCAGTACACGGTCATCGCGCAGTTGCTCGCCGATTACTTCGGCGCGGAAATGAGCGACATCGCGGTCGTGCCGCTGAATACGCTCGGTGCCCCGCCGAGCTTCGGGCCGGGTGGCAGCCGCCTCGGGGTCGCCATCGCGGGCGCGACCATGCTCGCGGCGCGCAAGTTGAAAGACAAGATCGTCGCGATCGGCTCCGGCCTGCTGCAGACACCGACAGAGCAGCTGGAGTTTCTCGACGGACGGGTGCGGGTGATGGGCCGACCCGAGGTCGCCGTGGCGCTGGCGGACATCGCCGGGGTCGCGCATGGACGCAGTGACCTGCTGCCCCCGGGGATGGAAATGGGCCTCGAGGCGACCGGTATCTGGACCGCCCAGGGCCGCAAACCGATCGACGATCAGGGGCGGGCCAAGAGCTATCTCACGGCGGCCAACGCCTGCCACATCGTGATGGTGGAAGTGGATCGCGAGACGGGGCGGGTCAAGATCCTGAAGTACGCGATCGTGGACGATTGCGGCACACGCCTCAATCCGGCGACGGTCGAAGGGCTGACGCAGGGAGGCGTGGCGCAGGGCGTGGCTGCGGCGCTGCTGGAGGAGTATCCCTACACGGTGGAGGGTCAGCCGCAGGCAACGACCTTCGTGGACTACCTGCTGCCCTCGATCTGCGAAGTGCCCATGGCCGAGAAGGCCGCGCTCGTCACGCCTTCACCCGTCGCCCCGCTCGGGGCCAAGGGTTGCGGCGAGGGCTCCATGCACACCGCACCCGCCGCCGTCATGTGCGCCATCAACGATGCGCTCGCACCGCTCGGTGTGCTGGCGCGAGAGGTTCCAGCTTCGCCCCACCGCCTGTGGAAGCTGTTGCATGATACCGGCCGGACCAAGGAGTAACGCAAATGGCCAAGAAAGACTATTTCATCATCGATACCGAGACGCATCCGAGCGACGCGGCGATCTGGCATCAGCTGGCCCCTTACGAGGGAACCAAGCGCTTCATGCACTCCCTGCATGGCTGCATCCGGCCCCTGATCCAGGAGTTCCCGTCCATGGAGAACGACGGTACCGGGCCGTTCGAGAAGATGATCAGGAACATGGATGCCTCGGGCACGGACATGGCCTGCCTCATCCCGGAAGCCTTCTTCTTCTGCAGCGGCGGCACGACTCCGATCTCGACCAATTCCTGGATGATGAACGGCGTTCAGAAGTATCCCGACCGGTTCATCATGTGTCCGAACTTCGGCCCCATCATCCAGCGGGGCGTCACGGAGGCCATCCATGAAATGGAATTCATGGTGAAGGAGTATGGCGTCAAGGTCTTCAAGTTCTACAGTCCCGATGACACCTACATCAACGACAAGCGCCTGTGGCCGTTCTTCGCCAAGGCCCAGGAACTGAACCTCGTGATGCAGGTGCACACCGGGACGGGCTATGTCTACGGGGGCCGCAACAAGCACTGCCATCCAAGCCTGCTCGAAGATGTCCTGTATGATTTCTACGACTTGCGCATCGTCGCCTTCCATTTCGGCTGGCCGCACCATCGCGAGCTGAACCATCTGGCGGCGACCTTCCCCAATCTGTACATCAGCGTGAGTTTCCTGAATCACGCCGCGCCCTGGCGTCCGAAGCTCTTCCAGGAGCTGATTGGCGAAGCGATGCTGTATGCCACGGCCGACAAGATCGTGTGGGGCAGTGACACCAACGGCTCCGGGATGAAGGACTGCGTGGATCCTTTCCATACTTTCCAGATCGACGAGGAAGGGCATCGTGGCTGGGGCTATTCGTACATCACCGAGGAGGATCGCGCGAAGATCTTCGGGCTCAACATGGCGAAGCTGCTGGGGATCGAGCCGAAGAAGCGGGCCAAGCCGCCGGCCTGACAGGGTGTGATGTCACCCAACGCGCTCGCCGGGCCCGCGGCCGCTGCGCCGGATGCGGCGCTGCGCAGTCCGGCGCAATCCGTTGCGCTCGACTGGCAGCGGCTGGCTGGCTATCTCGCCGCACAGGGTCACGCGCTCGACCTTGAATCGGCTCCCCGCCAGTTCAGCGGCGGGCTCGGCAACCTGAACTTCCTCGTGAGGGTGGACGGCCAGCCCTGCGTGCTGCGACGACCGCCCTTCGGCGAGGTTCCCCTTGGCGCCAACGACATGGCGCGCGAGCATCGTGTCCTCTCGCGTCTGTGGCAGGCGTGGCCCCTCGCGCCGCGCAGCCTGCACTTCTGCGGGGATGCGGCCGTCCTCGGTGCTCCCTTCCTCCTCATGGAGTATCGACCGGGCCTCGTGATCGGGGGGCGCTTGCCGCCGGATGCGCAAGCTGCGACTGCGGGACCGGCGCTCTCTTCCATGCTCGTGAGCGTGCTTGCCAGCCTGCATGCTGTGGACGCCGCGGCAATCGGGCTGGGTGATTTCGGCAAGCCAGCCGGTTTTCTCGCGCGCACTGCAGCCGGGTGGACGAAACGCGGCGAGGCAGTCAGCGCCGATCATGACCGGACGCTTATCAGGGAGATCTCCCACTGGCTGAGCGAGCGCGTGCCGCCAGAGCAGCCCGCGACGCTGTTGCACAGCGACTTCAAGCTCGACAATGTCGTTCTCGATCCGGCAACGCTCGAGCCCCGTGCCGTGCTCGACTGGGACATGAGTACGCGCGGTGATCCTCTTTATGATCTGGCGACGCTCCTGAGCTACTGGGTGGAGCCGTCTGATCCCGAGCCGATGCAGCGCCTGCAGCAGATGCCCACGGCACTCGGCGGGTTCCATTCGCGCGCCCAGGTCATGGCTGCGTACACGGCCCTCACCGGCCGTGACTTGTCGGATTTCGCCTTTCACCGTGTCCTGTGCCTGTTCAAGCTTGGAGTCGTGTTCCTGCAGCTCCTCGCGCGCTTTCGCAGCGGCGCCACGCTCGATGCGCGCTTCGGAAACCTCGACGGGCTGGGGCACGGCATTCTTGAATTCACGCACGCCGTCATGCACGGCACGGCCGATTGAGGAGAGACGGCACGCATCATGGTTGACTTTGCAATACCACCGCAGTTGCAGGATCTCGGCGAGCAGGTGCGCAGCTTCGTGCGCGAACAGGTCATTCCTTATGAGAAGGATCCACGGCTGGGGCCCCATGGACCCACCGACGAACTGCGGCGGGAGCTCAATGCCCTGGCCGACGCGCGCGGTCTGCTGGCTCCGCAGGCGGCGCCGCGCTGGGGCGGCAAGGGCCTTTCGCATCTCGGCCGTGCCGTGGTCTTCGAGGCGGCCGGCTATTCGCCACTCGGTCCGATCGCGCTGCACTGCGCGGCACCCGATGAGGGCAACATGCATCTGCTCGAGGCGGTAGCCAGCGAGGCGCACAAGCAACGCTGGCTCGGGCCGCTGTGCCGGGCGGAAATCCGCTCCGTTTTCTGCATGACGGAACCGCATCCGGGCGCTGGCTCCGATCCGGGCCTGCTGCTTGCCACAGCGAGGCGCGACGGCCGCGACTATGTGGTGAACGGCCGCAAGTGGTTGATCACCGGCGCAACGGGTGCAAGCCTCGCGATCGTGATGGCCAACGTGGAAGGCGAGGGCGGCGGGCCGACGATGTTCCTGACGGACATGGCTGCCGCAGGCATCAGCGTCGAGCGCATCCTCGATACGCTCGATTCGAGCTTCACGGGCGGGCACGGCGTCGTGAGCTTCAACGATTGCCGCATCCCCGCCGATCAGGTGCTCGGCGAGGTGGGCAAGGGGCTGAAATATGCGCAGGTGCGGCTCGCGCCGGCGCGCCTCACTCATTGCATGCGCTGGCAGGGCGCGGCCTGTCGCGCGCACGACATCGCGCTCGCCTATGCGGGCAAGCGCCAGGCGTTCGGCAAGACGCTCGGCGAGCATGAAGGCGTCGGCTTCATGCTCGCGGACAACGAGATCGATCTCACGATGAGCCGCCTTGCAATCTGGCGCACGGCCTGGCTGCTGGACCAGGGCCAGTCGGCACGGCACGAATCGAGCGTCGCCAAGGTGTTCTGTTCGGAGGCCCAGTTCCGCGTCGCGGATCGCTGCGTACAGATTCTGGGCGGACGCGGGCTGACGGCAGATACGGTCGTCGAGCAGGTGTTCCGGGAAATCCGGGCGTTCCGCATCTATGACGGGCCTTCGGAAGTCCATCGCTGGGCCATCGCCAGATCCATGTTGCGAAAGGCCAGGGCGGAATGAGCCGCACAGCGCGCTTTGACCTCGGCGGGAGGGTGGCCGTCGTCACCGGCGGGGGTCAGGGCATCGGCCGCGCCATCGCGGAGGCGCTGGCCGAGCACGGCGCGAGCGTCGTGGTGTGCGGCCGATCGCGCACGACGCTGGAAGGCACCGTGGAGGTCATCCGTAACGCGGGTGGCACGGCGCAGCTGCTGCAGATGGATGTCACGTCGGATGAGGACGTGGCGCGTGCGCGGGACTGGTTGCTGCGTGAGCTCGGCGGCATCGACGTACTCGTCAACAATGCCGGCATCAATCCGCACTATGGCTCGATCGAGAAGACTTCCCTCGAGGACTGGAACCAGATCCTGGCCGTCAATCTCACCGGCGTCTTCCGCTGCTGCAAGCTGCTCGGCAGCCTCATGACGGACAAGCGCGCGGGCTCCATCATCAACATCAGCTCCATCGCCGGCCACGTCGGCCTGAAGCGGCAGGCTCCCTATGGTGCCGCGAAGGGTGGCGTCGAGCAGTTCACGAAGTCGCTGGCCCACGACTGGGCTCAGCACGGCGTGCGCGTCAACGCCATTGCGTATGGCTACGTCACGACCGATCTGACCGCCGGCGTGCTCAGTCACGAGCACATCGGGCCGCGCCTGCTCGCCCGCATTCCGATGGGACGTTTTGCGCGTCTGGAAGAAGTGGCAGGCGCCGCCGTATTCCTGGCTGCTGACGCGTCCTCCTATGTCACCGGGCACAGCCTGCTCGTCGACGGTGGCTGGACAGCCACCTGATTGCCACGCACCCACCCCCATGAACATCGCACTGGATGGCCTGAAAGTCCTCGATCTCACCCGGTTGCTGCCCGGCGCGTTCTGCACGCAGTTGTTCGCGGATTTCGGTGCGGATGTGTTGAAGATCGAGCAGCCCGGCAGCGGCGATTACAACCGGCAGTTCGCGCCGATCGCAAGGAAGGAATCCGGATCGTTCCTGCTGCTCAACCGCAACAAGCGCAGCATGACGCTGAACCTGAAGGCCGCGGAGGGGCGCGACATTTTCGGCCGCCTCGTGAAGGAGGCCGACGTGATCGTGGAAGGCTTCCGGCCGGGCGTCATGACGCGGCTCGGGCT
>CAUJHX010000068.1 GCA_963204795.1 Pseudomonadota bacterium
GTGTCGCCGACCATCACGACCTTCGCGGCAGCCGCACTCTCGCCGATGATGGCGATCCCGGTGTTCGGGTCGGTGTTTGCAATGACGCCTGCCAGCACGAGCGCGAGGCTCGTCTGCGGCGCGTTGCTGGCATCGCCGCTCGCGACAACGGCAGACTCACCGAAAAGGTGCGCGTTGACGAGCGTCGCGAGGTCGAGTTGCGGTGGCGCCTGCAAGGGCTCGCCCGCCACGGGTGTGGCGAGGTCGGCACCGGCGAGGTCGGTGACCGTGAATGCCACCTGCACGGCGAGCACGATGCCGAGCGCCCAGGTCGCAAGCTGCGGGCCGCGGACAGCCAGCAGGCCTTTCCAGGCGTCTGGCGAGGGCAGGCCCTGCAACACGGAAGTCGTCATCCGCCCAATCATAAGGTGCTGTCGATGGCGCTCACAAGCGACTGTTTCGCCAAGAATTCGGCACCGTGTGAACCGGCGACTTGTGTTGCCGATCGGCGACCCCTATAAAAGGTCAAATGCCGGGTAAAGAGCCAGTCCAGCCTGACCATGGGGTCGTCGTCGAGGAAGCGGCGCCGAAGCTGAAACGTCCGCCGCTGTTTCAGGTCATATTGCTGAACGACGATTACACGCCGATGGAGTTCGTGGTGGACGTGCTCGAGAGGTTTTTCGGGATGAACCGGCCGCAGGCGACCCGCGTGATGCTCGAAGTCCACATGAAGGGCAAGGGCGTGTGCGGGGTGTTCAGTTACGAGATTGCCGAAACCAAGGTCGCGCAAGTCACGACCTATGCGCGCGACAATCAGCACCCGCTGATGTGCACGCTGGAGGAGATCTGATGCTGTCGTCCGAACTCGAGTACTGCCTGAACGAGGCCTTTCGCGAGGCCCGCGAGGCCCGTCACGAGTTCCTGACGGTCGAGCATCTCCTGTACAGCCTGCTCGGAAACGCGCGGGTGCGCGAGGTGCTGCGCGCCTGTGGGGCCGACCTCGAGAAACTGGGACCCGAGCTGCGCGCGCACATTTCGGAGGCGACGCCGCGCCTGCCCGAAGGCGACGAGCGCGAGGTACAGCCCACGCTCGGTTTCCAGCGCGTGCTGCAGCGCGCCGTCTTTCACGTGCAGTCGGGCGGCAAGAAGGAGGTCGGGGTCGCAAACGTGCTGGTCGCGATCTTCAGCGAGAAGCAGAGTCACGCGATCTATCTCCTGAACCGTCATGGCGTGACCCGGCTCGATGTCGTGAATTACGTGTCGCACGGCCTCTCGAAGATCGCGGAGGAGAAAACCGGGAAGGAGCCGGAGGCAGTCGAGGGTGAGCGCGAGGCCGAAGGTGGCGCGCTCGAGAAGTACACCACCAACCTCAATCGGCAGGCCGAGAACGGCCGCATCGACCCTTTGATCGGCCGCCAGCTCGAAGTCGAGCGCACGATCGAAATTCTCTGCCGGCGCCGCAAGAACAACCCGCTGTATGTCGGGGAAGCCGGCGTCGGCAAGACCGCCATCGCCGAAGGGCTCGCGCGCCTCATCGTCGAGCGCAAGGTGCCCGATGTGCTCGCGGACAGCACGATCTACGCGCTTGACATGGGTGCCCTGATCGCCGGCACCAAGTATCGCGGCGATTTCGAGAAGCGCCTCAAGGGCGTGATCACCGAGCTGAAGAAGCAGCCTGGCGCCATCCTCTTCATCGACGAGATCCACACCGTGATCGGCGCGGGCGCCGCTTCCGGTGGCGTGATGGATGCGTCGAACCTGATCAAACCCGTGCTGACGAGCGGCGAGATCCGCTGCATCGGCTCGACGACCTATCAGGAGTTCCGCGGTATCTTCGAGAAGGATCATGCGCTCGCCCGGCGTTTCCAGAAAATCGATGTCGTGGAACCGAGTGTTGCGGAGACGATCGACATCCTGCGGGGCCTTAAATCGCGCTTCGAGGAGCACCATGCGGTCAAGTACGCGGACGAGGCGCTGCGCGCTGCGGCGGAGCTCTCCGCGCGACACATCAACGAGCGTCATCTGCCGGACAAGGCGATCGACGTCGTCGACGAGGCCGGGGCCCGGCTACGCCTGAAGGCTGCCGCCGAGCGCGAGGAAACGGTTGAAGTCCGGCATATCGAGGACGTGGTCGCGCGCATCGCACGCATTCCCGCGAAGAACGTGACGAGCACCGATCGCGAGGTCCTGCGCAACCTGGAGCGCAACCTCAAGCTCGTGATTTTCGGCCAGGACCAGGCGATCGATTCACTCGCCGCCGCGATCAAGATGGGCCGCTCGGGGCTCGGAGACCAGCGCAAACCGACCGGCAGTTTCCTCTTCGCAGGCCCGACCGGGGTCGGCAAGACCGAAGTCACGCGCCAGCTCGCGATCGCGCTCGGCGTCGAGTTCATCCGCTTCGACATGTCCGAGTACATGGAGCGTCACACCGTCTCGCGCCTGATCGGCGCGCCGCCGGGGTATGTCGGCTTTGACCAGGGCGGACTCCTTACCGAGGCGATCTCGAAACATCCACATTGCGTGCTGCTGCTCGATGAAATCGAGAAGGCTCACCCGGACGTCTTCAACCTGCTGCTGCAGGTGATGGATCACGGTACGCTCACCGACAACAACGGGCGCAAGGCCGATTTCCGCCACGTCACGATCGTGATGACGACCAATGCCGGTGCGCAGGAAATGAGTCGCCCGTCGATCGGCTTTACCCATCAGGACAACGCGAGCGATGGCATGGAGGCCGTGCGGCGGCTCTTTTCACCGGAGTTTCGCAATCGGCTCGATGCCGTCATCCAGTTCGCGCCGCTCGATGCGCCGACGATCGGGCGCGTGGTCGAGAAGTTGCTGGTGGAGACCGAGGCCCAGCTCGAGCAGAAAGGTGTGATGCTGACGATCGACGATGATGCGCGCGGCTGGATCGCCCGCAAGGGCTACGACCCGAAGATGGGTGCCCGGCCCATGGCGCGGGTGATCCAGGAGCACATCAAGCGACCGCTCGCGGAGGAGCTGCTCTTCGGCAAGCTCGTGAACGGCGGGCAGGTGCGGGTGACGCTCGCCGAGGGCGGCGAGGGGCTCGCGCTCGAATGCGAGCCGGGCGAAGCACCGGTACCGGCGTAGCGGTATTGCCCGCGGTCAGCGGCCGCGGTAGACGATGCGGCCCTTGCTGAGATCGTACGGAGTCAGCTCGACCGTGACCTGGTCGCCGGTGAGGATGCGGATGTAGTTCTTGCGCATCTTGCCCGAGATGTGCGCGGTCACCACGTGCCCGTTCTTGAGCTGGACCCGGAAGGTCGTGTTCGGCAAAGTCTCGGTGACTTCACCTTCCATCTGTATGGCGTCTTCTTTGGACATGCGTGATCCGGTTACGAGGGCGCGCGGATTCTGCATAAGAAGGCCCCTCAGGTCCAGTGTTTCGGCCTCCCGGTCGTGCCAAACCGGACGAGACAGGCTGCAAACTCCCGTCGCGGCACGGGACGGCTGCCGAGGCTGCGCAGATGGGCGGAGGCGAGCTGGCAGTCGATCAGGTGAATGTCGCGCGCCGCGCAGGTCCCGACCAGCGTCGCGAGGGCGATCTTCGAGGCGTCGCGCTCACGTGCGAACATCGACTCACCGAAGAAAATCCCGCCGAGCGCGACGCCGTAGAGACCACCGATCAGGGTCCCGTCGCGCCACGCTTCCACGCTGTGCGCGTACCCGAGTGCGTGCAGCGCCACATAGGCTGCGCGCATTTCCGGCGTGATCCATGTGCCGCCGGCCGTATCGCGGGGCGCAGCGCAGGCGTCGATCACGGCGGTGAAATCACAGTCAAAAGTAACGCTAACTCCCCGATTTCGCATCGCTTTGTCGAGACTTCGGCTGCGACGAAACTCCGCGGGGAAGAGGACTTCGCGAGGATCGGGCGCCCACCACAGCACCGGCTGGCCGGGCGAATACCACGGGAAGATGCCGCGGCGATAGGCTGCGAGCAGCCGGTGGGGGGCGAGATCGCCGCCGGCCGCAAGGAGCCCGGGCGGTTCGTCGAGCGCGCTTTCGGGGTCCGGGAACCAGTCGGGTGCATCAGCCGGGGAGAGCCAGGTGATGCGCTTCACCGGCTGATCTTCCGGAATGGCACATGCGCGCGGACCGCCTCGGCGTACGCATCAACCGAGTGGCCTTCGCGGGCGAGGTATGCGCCGATCGCTGCGCGAAACCGCTCGTCCAGGATCAGGTGCGCCGAACGGGTCAGCGCCGGCTCGAAGCCGCGCGCGATCTTGTGCTCACCCTGCGTGCCCGGTTCGAAGCGTGCGAGCCCCGTTTCGATGCAGTATTCGATGCCCTGGTGGTAGCAGGTTTCGAAATGCAGGCTGTGAAAATCGGCCGCGGCACCCCAGTAGCGGCCATAGAGCGTATCCGGGGACCGGAAGAAGACGGCGCAGGCGACCAGTGCGCCGCGCCAGAGAGCCGCCTTCACCACGAAGTCCCGGTTGAACGCGCGTGCCGCGCGGGTAAAGAATGCACGCGTCAGGTACGGCTCATGGCCGTGTCGCAGGAAGGTGTCGCGATGCAGTGCATGGACCGCATCGAGCCGCTCATCTGGAAGTTGTTCCCCCGTCCAGGTTTCAAACCGGATACCCATCTCGGCAACGCGCCGCCGCTCGCGCCGGGCTTTCTTGCGCTTCTCGGCCGTGAAGTTGGCGAGATAGTGATCGAACGAGGTGTAGCCCCGGTTGTACCAGTGAAACTGGCAGTCGCGCCGACCGAGCCAGCCGGCTTCGTCGAGCACTGCAGTGTCGGCTTCGTCAGGAAAGAGGACGTGCACCGAGGAGGCGCCACGCTCTCTCGCCAGCGCAGCAAGTCGGGTCAGCAGCTGGCGCTTGATGGTCACGGGGTCGAGTCCGGGTCGCACGAGGAGACGCGGACCTGTGGCCGGAGTGAACGGCACTGCCACGACGAGCCTGGGGTAGTAATCGAGTCCCGCACGCGCGTAGGCCTGCGCCCAGGAGAAGTCGAATACGAACTCGCCAAAGGAATGGGTCTTCAGGTACGCCGGTGCTGCCGCCGCGAGGCCGTGCAGGTCGGTGAGCAGCACGTGTGCGCTTTCCCAACCCGTATCGCCGTCGGTGCAGCCGGTCTGTTCGAGACCCTCGAGGAATGCATGCTGCAGGAACAGCGCACCGTCCGGCACCAGCGCGTCCCACTCGCGCGCCGTGAGAGCGGTGAGGCTGGTGGCGATCCGGCTCTCCATTGCTCCCTTCAGCCGCCCGGCGAGTCGATGCGCTCGAGATACTTGTCGGCATCGAGCGCAGCCATGCAGCCAGAGCCTGCCGATGTGATCGCTTGCCGGTACACCGGGTCGGCGACGTCGCCGGCCGCAAACACTCCCTCGACGCTCGTGGCTGTCGCGTTGCCGTGTGCGCCGCCCTGCACGCGGATATAGCCACCCGCCATGTCGAGCTGGCCCGCAAAGATACCCGTGTTCGGTGTATGGCCGATGGCAATGAAAGCGCCGGTGACATCGAGGCGACGCGTCGTGCCGCTCTGGATCGAGGCGATCTGCACACCGTTGACGCCCTGTGCGTCGCCGAGGATCTCCCGCACCTCGTGATCCCAGATGATCTCGACCTTGCCGGCGCGCTCGCGCTCGAACAACCGGTCCTGCAGGATCTTCTCCGCGCGCAGCCTGTCGCGCCGGTGCACGAGTGTCACGTGCGAGGCGAGGTTTGCAAGATAGAGGGCTTCCTCGACGGCCGTGTTGCCGCCGCCGACCACTGCCACGCGGTGGCCGCGGAAGAAAAATCCGTCGCAGGTTGCGCAGGCCGAGACGCCGCGGCCACGGAACTCCTCTTCGGAGGGCAGACCCAGGTAGCGTGCCGAGGCTCCCGTGGCGATGACCAGCGCGTCGCAGGTGTATCCGCCGCGCTCGCCCGTGAGCAGAAAAGGGCGCTGCGAGAGGTCGACGGTCTGGATGTGATCGTTCACGATCTCGGTAGCGAAGCGCTCGGCGTGCGCGCGCAGGCGTTCCATCAGCGCGGGGCCTTGCAGCCCCTCGGGATCGCCGGGCCAGTTGTCGACGTCAGTCGTCGTCATCAACTGGCCGCCCTGTTCGAGGCCGGTGATCAGCATCGGTTTACGATTGGCGCGCGCGGCATAGACGGCGGCGCTGTAGCCGGCAGGTCCGGAACCCAGGATGATCAGGCGGCGATGCGTTGGGGTCGTCATGTATAATTTGCTTGGCGATGCGAGCCGTTCCGGCGGGCAGCGGAGTGTACCGTATCCGCATTGCTGATCGCCCATCTTCCATTTAAAATCAATCGATTGTTATTGGATATTCATCGGGATTCTTGATTTGGCCGACGCTCGTTCTTCCCGCCAGCCTGCCCGCTTCTCTGCCGCCGTCTCCCGTGGTCTGCGTGAGAGCGCGGTGATCGCGATTGCGGCCGTCGCGCTGGTGTTGCTAACGGCGCTCGCGACCTACAGCCCGGGTGATCCCGGCTTTTCCTTCACGGGTTCCGGTACCGTGCAGAACCGCATCGGTCCCTTTGGCGCCTGGCTTGCCGATGTACTCTTTTTTCTCTTCGGGCGGCCGGCATTTCTCTTTCCGCTGATGCTCGGTTCGGCGGCGGTCGCGTTGCATCGGGTGTCAGGCGGTGACGAGCCGCGCTCGCGTGCCAACAGTGCCGTGCGTGCCTGTGGCTTCCTGCTCGTGCTCGTGACGAGCTGCGCGCTCGCGACACTGCATTGGGCGCCGCGCTCGTTGCCGCAATCCGCGGGCGGCGTCATCGGCAGTCTCGTCGGCGGTGGGCTGGGTGCGTCGCTCGGCTTCCTCGGTGCGACGCTCGCGCTGCTTGCGGCCTTCATGGCTGGCGTATCGCTTGCCTTCGGCGTCTCGTGGTTCACGATCATGGACCGCGTGGGCGCGGCCGCGTGGGGGGCGATCGGCTGGATCCGTGCGCGCAGTCTCGCCGCGCGCGATGCGGCCGAAGGTCGCGAGCGCAAGCAGGCGCGCAAGGAGACAGTCGAGACTGACCAGAAGAAGGCTGCGCTGCGCACGAAACCGCGCATCGAGCAGCCGGCGCCGCGCGTCGAGAAGAGCGAGCGCGTCGAGAAGGAACGCCAGGTGCCGCTCTTCGAGACGGTCAAGTCCGGAGAGTTGCCACCGCTGAAGCTCCTCGATGATCCGCCCCAGCATGCCGAGTCGTATTCGCCGGAGGCGCTCGAGGCGATGTCGCGGCTCGTCGAGCTGAAGCTCAAGGACTTCGGCGTGGAAGTCGAAGTCGTCGCGGTGCAGCCGGGGCCGGTGGTGACGCGCTTCGAACTGCGACCGGCACCCGGCGTCAAGGTGAGCCAGATCTCGAGTCTCGCCAAGGATCTCGCGCGGGCGCTCTCGGCCATCAGCGTGCGCGTGGTCGAGGTGATTCCCGGCAAGTCGGTCATGGGGCTCGAAATACCCAACGAGAAGCGCGAACTCGTCACGCTCGGCGAGATCATCAAGTCGAAGGCATACGACGAACTCGGCTCGCCGCTCACGCTGGCGCTCGGCAAGGACATCGGTGGCCAGCCGATCGTCGCGGACCTTGCGCGCATGCCGCACCTCCTGATCGCGGGCACGACCGGTTCGGGCAAATCGGTGGCGATCAACGCGATGGTGCTGTCGCTCCTCTACAAGGCGACCGCCGAGCATGTGCGACTCGTGATGATCGATCCGAAGATGCTCGAGTTGTCCGTGTACGAGGGCATTCCGCACCTGCTCGCGCCCGTCGTCACCGACATGAAGCAGGCGGCGAATGCACTGCGCTGGTCGGTCGCCGAAATGGAGCGCCGTTACCAGCTGATGGCGGCGCTCGGCGTGCGCAACATCGCCGGTTTCAACAAGCGCGTGAAGGAGGCGATCGATGCCGGCAAGCCGATCCGCGATCCGGTGATGCTCGCGAAGGCAGCGAACGATCCGACGATCGACCAGTCGCAGATCCAGGATCTCGCGCCGTTGCCTTACATTGTCGTCATCATCGACGAGCTCGCGGATCTGATGCTGATCGTCGGCAAGAAGGTCGAGGAGCTGATCACGCGGTTGGCGCAGAAGGCGCGTGCTTCCGGCATCCATCTCGTGCTCGCGACCCAGCGACCCTCGGTGGATGTGATCACGGGTCTCATCAAGGCCAACATTCCCTGCCGCATCGCTTTTCAGGTGTCGGCCAAGGTCGATTCGCGCACGATCCTCGATCAGAGTGGCGCCGAGTCGCTGCTGGGCCATGGCGACATGCTGTACCTGCCTTCCGGCACCGCCTTGCCGAACCGCGTCCACGGTGCATTTGTTTCCGACCAGGAAGTGCAGCGCGTGGTCGAAGCGCTCAAGAAGAGCGCACCGCCGGTGTATGTCGATGAGGTGCTCTCGGGTCCGAGTTCGCCGATTCCCGGCCTGGCGGGCGAGGAGGGCGACGGTGAGGGCGGCGGCACGGCGGATGCCGAGGCCGATCCGCTCTACGATGAGGCGGTGAAGATCGTCACCACCGAAAGAAAGCCGTCGATCTCCTACGTGCAGCGCCGCCTCAAGATCGGCTACAACCGTGCCGCGCGGCTCCTCGAAGCGATGGAGTCGGCGGGCATCGTCGGTCCGCTGCAATCGAACGGCGCGCGCGAAGTCCTCGCGCCTGCGCCTCCGGAGGGCTGATGCGGGCTGGCAGGCATTTCTGCGCGGGTATCGTCGTGCTGGCGCTCGCCACGTCGCAGCTCGCGACGGCGACCGTGCCGGCCACTGCGCTCGATCGCTTCCTCGATGGTCTCAAGACCTTGCGTGCCGAGTTCTCGCAGCGTGTGACGGATGCTCGCGGCGCCACCGTGCAGGAGGGTGTCGGCAGCCTGGTCGTCGAGCGGCCGGGACGCTTCCGCTGGGAAGTGCGGCCTGCAGGGGCCGAAGGCAGTCAATTACTGGTGGCCGACGGCCGCAACCTCTGGTTCTACGATCGGGATCTCGAGCAGGTCACCGTCAAGCCTGCAGACGCCACGCTCACGGCAACGCCTGCGATGCTCCTGTCGGGCACCGGTGACATCCGCGTGGCATTTGACGTGAAGGTGCTGCCGCGCGCCGATGGCCTCGACTGGGTGCAGGTCACTCCGCGAGCCAACGACGCGGATTTTCGCGACGCCAGGCTCGGTTTCGCCGCGGGCGCGCTGAAGCGCATGGTCCTGCACGACAAGCTCGGTGAGACCGCAACCCTGATCTTCGGCAAGACCGTGCGCAACGGGGTGGTGAACGCCGGGGAGCTGCACTTCATCCCGCCGCCGGGCGTCGACGTGATCGGCACGCCGCTGCCTTGAGACGCATGCAGGCGCTGCACTTCCGGTCCTGGTGGATCGCCGGCGGTATCGCGATGGCGCTCGCCATCGTCGTCACCTCGCTGCTGCCAGCCGCCGACCTCCCTCGTGTGCAGCTGTGGGACAAGTTCGAACATGCCTTCGCGTACTGTGCGCTCGCGGCGTGGTTTGGCGGGGTGCTGCGCCCCGATCGCTATCTGCGGCTTGCTCTTGCGCTGCTCGCGCTCGGTATCGCGGTGGAGATTGCGCAGGGCGCGATGGGTGTCGGGCGTACCGCGGACATGCGGGATGTCCTTGCCAATGCTGTTGGAATCGCCATCGGGATCGCCGTCGCTCACCTCGGTGTCGGTGGCTGGATGCGCGCTGTCGAGCGCCTCCTGGGTTTTGCGGCGCCCACGGCTGACTGACGCGCCATGATGGCAGGGCATTTCGATCATGCGCGGCCCCTCGCGGACCGCATGCGCCCGCGTTCGATCGACGAAGTCGTGGGTCAGGCGCATCTCCTTGGGCCCGGCAAGCCGCTGCGTATGGCACTCGTTGGCGGGCAGCTGCATTCGCTCATCCTCTGGGGACCGCCGGGTACCGGCAAGACCACACTCGCACGCCTGATCGCGCGCCGCGCCGACGCCGATTTTCTGGCGCTGTCGGCGGTGCTCGCGGGAGTCAAGGACGTGCGCGCTGCGGTCGAGCAGGCGAAGGCGACGCGCGCGCTCTCGGGTCGCGCGACGGTACTGTTTCTCGATGAGGTCCATCGATTCAACAAGTCGCAGCAGGATACGTTCCTGCCATTTCTCGAGGACGGCACGCTCACATTCATCGGCGCGACGACGGAGAATCCTTCGTTCGAGGTGGTCAGCGCGCTGCTGTCGCGGGCGCGGGTCTACGTACTGAAGCCGCTGCAGCCTGACGCGATCGCGCAGCTGCTGCGCGCCGCGCTCGCAGACGCCGACCGGGGTTTGGGAAATGAGGGGCTGGCGCTCGAATCCGATGCGCTCGAACTCCTGTCGCAGGCGGCCGATGGCGATGCGCGTCGGGGCCTCAACATGCTGGAAATTGCCGCCAGTCTCGCGGTGGATGGACGGATTGACCTCACGGCAGCGCGCGAGGTGGCGAGCGGTGGCCGGCGCCGGTTCGACAAGGGAGGCGAGCAGTTCTACGACCAGATCTCGGCGCTGCACAAGGCCGTGCGCGGCACCGATCCGGATGCGGCGCTCTACTGGCTCTGCCGCATGCTGGATGGTGGCTGCGATCCGCTCTATATTGCGCGGCGCACGCTGCGCATGGCGGTCGAGGATGTCGGACTCGCCGATCCGCGCGCGCTCACGATCGCGCGTGAGGCCTGGGATACCTACGAGCGCCTCGGCAGCCCTGAGGGCGAACTTGCGATTGCGACGGCGGTCGTCTACCTCGCCTGCGCACCGAAGAGCAACGCCGTGTATGCCGGAATGGGCGAGGCGATGGCGGACGTCAGGCAGTTCGGCACGCTCGAGGTGCCGCTGCGCTTTCGCAATGCGCCAACGCGCCTGATGAAGGAACTCGACTACGGCAAGGGCTACCGCTACGCGCACGACGAGCCCGGCGCCTTCGCCACCGGTGAGCGATACCTGCCCGACGGCCTGCCCGATCGTCGATACTACCGACCCGTGCCGCGCGGCCTCGAGGTGAGGATCGGTGAGGCGCTCGCGCGGTTGCGAAAGCCCCCATCAGAGTAGGTGCCCATGGAGACCCCGTGCTCGATCTGAAATTGTTGCGTACTGATCCCGACGCGGTCGCGCGCAACCTGGCGCGGCGCGGATTTGTGCTCGATGTGCCCTTCTTCCGCGCGATCGAAGAACGGCGCAAGGTGCTGCAGATCGAGGCGGATCGCCTGCGTGCCGAGCGCAACAACCACTCGAAGCTCGTGGGGGCGGCGAAGGGTCGTGGGGAGGACATCGCGCCACTCCTGGCGCGCGGTGAGGAGCTCGCGGCCGAAGTCGCGCGCTTCGACAGTGATCTCACCGCCGTGCAGCGCGAGATGGACGAGTGGCTGCTCGGGATTCCGAATCTGCTCGACTCTACCGTACCGGACGGCACGGATGAGTCCGCCAATGTCGAAGTTCGTCGGGTCGGTGATCCCCGGCGCTTCGACTTCGAGCCCAGGGATCACGTGGCTGTCGGCGAAGGGCTGGACGGCTTCGATTTTGATGCTGCGAGCCGGATCGCCGGCGCGCGTTTTGCGGTGATGCGCGGTGGTGTCGCGAGGCTGCACCGCGCCCTCACGCAGTTCATGCTCGACCTGCACACCCGCGAGCACGGCTACACCGAAGTCTATGTGCCGTATCTTGTGTCCCGCGCAACCCTGACCGGCACGGGCCAGTTGCCAAAATTCGCGGCGGACCTGTTTGCCGTGCCGCATGACCCTGAGCTGTTCCTGATTCCCACGGCCGAAGTGCCGGTGACGAATCTGGTACGTGATGCCATCGTTGCCGCGGATCGCCTGCCGCTGCGCCTCGTTGCGCACACACCGTGTTTCCGCTCGGAAGCCGGTGCGCATGGCAAGGACACGCGCGGGCTCATCCGCCAGCACCAGTTCGACAAGGTGGAACTCGTGCAGATCGTGCGGCCCGCGGGCTCGGCCCAGGCGCTCGAGGAACTCACCGCGCACGCGCAAGCCGTGCTCGCGGCGCTCGAGCTGCCGTATCGTGTGGTGGCGCTGTGCGCAGGCGATATCGGCTTTGGCAGCGCGAAGACCTACGATCTCGAGGTGTGGCTGCCGGGGCAGGGCAAGTATCGCGAAATCTCCTCGTGCAGCAATTGCGAGGCATTCCAGGCGCGGCGCATGCAGGCGCGCTGGCGCAATCCCGACTCGGGCAAGCCCGAACCGGTGCATACCCTCAATGGATCCGGTGTCGCCGTCGGCCGCGCACTCGTGGCGGTGCTCGAGAATTACCAGCGTGAGGACGGCGGCGTTACCATTCCCGACGCGTTGCGGCCCTACATGGGCGGCATGAAGGAGCTGCGATGAGCGCTGATATCGGCAGGCTGATCCTGCGAGTGACTCTCGGCGCGCTGATCCTGCTGCACGGCATCGCGAAGGTGCGCGGCGGGATCGATTTCGTCACGCACTCCGTCACTGCCGCCGGCTTGCCGGCGGCGCTTGCGTATGCCGTCTACGTGGGCGAGGTACTTGCGCCGCTCGCCGTGATCGCGGGCTGGCATGCACGCATCGGCGCGGCGCTCATTGCCGTGAACATGCTCTTCGCGTTCGGCCTCGTGCACGTGAGCCAGCTCTTCACGCTCGCGAAGTCCGGCGGATGGGGGCTCGAGCTGCAGGGCATGTATCTCGCCGCGGCGCTGGCACT
>CAUJHX010000069.1 GCA_963204795.1 Pseudomonadota bacterium
CGCTCGTCGGGAACGCCGGCGACGGCCACTTGCGCGATGGCCGGGTGGGCGCTCAGCAGATTCTCGATTTCAGCGGGATAGCAGTTGAAGCCGCCGACGATGTACATGTCTTTTTTACGGTCTGTGATGCGCAGGTAGCCGGCTTCGTCCATCACGCCCACGTCACCCGTATGCAGCCAGCCGTCGGCATCGATGGCCGCGCGCGTGGCGGCCTCGTCGCCGAAGTAGCCGAGCATGACGTTGTAACCGCGCACCAGCAGTTCGCCTTCGGTTCCCCTGGGCACTTCCTGACCCGCCTCATCGACGACGCGGACGGTCACACCCGGAATCGGTGTCCCGCAGGTGCGGGCGATGCGCTCGGGACTGTCATCGGCCCGGCACATGCTCACGCAGCCGGTGGACTCCGTGAGGCCGTAGCCCGTGATGACTGTGCGAAATCCCAGATCCGAGCGCATGCGCTCGATCAGTGATACAGGCACACTCGCCGCCCCGGTGACGGCAAGCCGCAGCGAGGAGACATCGACTCGCGCGCGGTCCTGGTTCGCGAGCAGCGACTGGAACAGGGTCGGAGGGCCGGGCAGAACCGAGATGCGGTCATCGACGATGCGTCGCAACACCACGTCGGCATCGAATACCGCCATCGGCAGGATCGTGGCGCCACGCAGCAGGCACACGAGCCAGCCCGATTTGTAGCCGAAGGTGTGGAAGAAGGGGTTGACGATCAGATACCGATCGCCATGCCGCAGCCCGACGACAGTCGCCCAGGCATCGAACACGCGGATGTTCTGCGTGTGCGAGCACATGACGCCCTTGGGCTGACCGGTCGTGCCCGAGGTGAAGATGATGTCGGCGACATCCTCGCCGCGAAGTTGCGCGAGGCGCGCTGTCACATCGGCGTCAGCGACCGATGCGCCGGTCGCGAGAAATTCATCCCATTCAGGACCGTCGAGCACGACGCGCCGCTCGAGCGCGGGAAGGGTTTCGCCCTCGAGCAGATCGGCGAAGCGTATGCCGAGCAGTTCGCGCGCATGCACGAGGATGCGGGCGCCGCTGCGGTTCAGGATATAACCCGCCTCGCGTCCCTTGAGCCGCGTGTTGAGCGGCACGATGATGCCGCCGACGGACTGGGCACCGAGCGCTGCGACGATCCAGCGGCCCATATTCGGGGCCCAGATCGCCACACGATCGCCATGCCGCAGGCCGGCCGCGATGAAACCCGCCGCTGCGCGCCGGACCTCGGCCTCGAGTTCGAGGAAAGTCCAGCGCTGGCCGGCTTCTTCGAGTGCGATATCGGTGCTGTATTCGCGGGCGGCGCGTGCCAGGGCGGCCGGGCCCGTGGTGGGGAGTGGGGCTTGCATGCTCAACATCAATCGAATTTAAATTCAACTTTGCGAAATGACCGTAACAGATAATTGCACACGAGGCGAGAGGCGGAAATGGCGAAAGCAGTGCTGGACTTTTCGGGCAGCCGGGTTCTCGTGACCGGCGGCACCGCGGGCATCGGCCTCGGAATTGCGGAGGCGTTCCTCGAGCGCGCGGCCACGGTCGTCGTGTGCGGGCGCAAGGACCCGGGGGACCTGCCGACCAAAGCCGGCGGACGCAAGCTCGAGTTCCGCAAGTGCGATGTACGGCTGGCGGATGAGTGCAATGCGCTGATCTCGGGCATTGCACGGGACCACGGCGGTCTTGATGTGCTGGTCAACAACGCCGGCGGTAGCCCCGAGGTTGATTCGGCCAGCTGTTCTCCGACGCTGATCGAAAAGGTGATCCAGTTGAACCTGACCTCCGCGTTCTTCATGTCGCAAGCGGCGCACGCGGTCATGAAAGGCCAGCCGGGCGGCGGCTCGATCATCAACATTTCGAGCGTGTCGGCGGTGCGTTCATCGCCGCGCACCGCCGCCTATGGTGCGGCCAAGGCGGGGCTGCTGAATCTCACCGAATCGCTGGCCATGGAGTGGGGGCCGCAGGGCATCCGGGTCAACGCGTTGATCGTCGGTCTCGTGACGACCGAAAATTCGCTCGAACATTATGGTGGGATCGAGGGGGTCAAGCGCGTCGGCGCGATGCTCCCGCTGCAGCGCATGGGCACGCCACAGGATGTGGCCGATGGCTGCCTGTACCTGGCTTCGCCGCTCGCCGCCTATGTGAGCGGCGCCAAGATCGAGGTGCATGGCGGCGGCGAGAAGCCGGTATTCCTCGACCTCGCAAAGCTCGCCCGCGACGACCGGACATAAGTATCGGCGGTCCCGTCGGCCCGATTGGACGCCAACCCCCGGGCGGCCTACCATCGCCCGAGTCATTCAGGTGAATCGCACAAGTGAGTCGGCAGCCAGCGCCCGATCGGGCACCAGAACCCGCCCGGCCGGAGGGGACGCAGCTCTCATTCGACCAGTTGAGCGCGCTGGTCGGTGCCATTTACCAGGGGCCCCTGGAGCCCGTGCCGTGGAGCGGGGCGCTCGTCATGTTGCGGGACATCCTGCGCGCGAACTGGGCGACGCTGATCCTGCGGCCGGCCTCGGCAGACCAGCTGGCGCTGATCATCCGGGCGGGAGGCCAGGGCCCGGAGGTTTACCACGCTGCCTACAGCCACTATGAAGCGTTCTCGATGGACCCCTTCGTCGGGCTACCCCTCGATCAGGTGGTCACCATCGACGAGATGATGAGTACCTCGTGGATGGAGGGCAAATTCTACGAGACGTTTCTCGAACCGAACGACATCCGTTTCATCATGGGTGTCGATACGGTCACCGAGGGAGGCGCCAACTGCCGCCTGCGCATCACGCGGCCGCCCGGTGAGCGGGATTTCTCGGAGAAGGCCAAGGCGCTGTGCCAGGCGCTGCTGCCACACTTGCGGCGTTCCGTCACCCTGCACTCGCGGATCGAGAGCATCGAGACGGAACGCCAGCTGTACTCGAGCACGATGGATCGAATGCTGGTCGGCACGGTCGTCTTCGATGAGTCCGGTCTTGTCCTGCGCGCCAACGCCGTCGCCTCCGCCGTCCTTGCGGAAAAAGACGGTATCCGGCTCAACCAGAACAGGTTGCACGCCGAATTCGCCGCTGAAGACCGGGAACTGCAGCGCCTGATCAAGATGGCCCTCACCGAATCAGGCGCGGTCCCCGTCGTGCCGCAGCCCATGACCGTGACGCGGCCCTCCGGGCGAGCCAGTCTCGGCGTGCTGGTGCGACCGGTGCCATCGGGCGAATGGTCCGAAGAACGGCATCGTCCGGCCGCCGTTGCGTTCATCCGCGATCCGGAGCGGAAATGGCAACTTTCCCTCGAGATGGTCCGGCAGTTGTTCGGCCTCACGGGCTCGGAAGCCGCGCTGGCGCTGTTGCTCGCCAATGGCTTCACGCTCGATGAGGCAGCAGTCGAGCTCGGAATCCGCAAGAATACGATTCGCGCCCACCTGCGTTCGATCTTCGCGAAGACGGGCGTGCGGCGGCAGACGACCCTGATCCACCTGCTGTTGAGCAGCGTTGCATCGATCAGCTGACCGCGGTTGCGGTGTAGTCTTTCTGGACGAAGATGATCGGGAACTTCCCGCATAGCCTTGGGATGAGGTCATGATATGGATGGCTTGAAGCGATGAGTTGCTGGGCGCTGGTGGCAGTCAAGGCGGGGCCTTCGCGCAAGGCGCGGCTCGCCGGACGACTGACTTCGCTGGAGCGCGACCGGCTGGCCGAGTTGATGTTGCAGGACGTCCTCGCTGCACTGCGCGGCAGCAGGTCGCTGGACGGCATCGCGATCGTGACGGCCGAGCCGGGTCGTTTTGCGCCCGGGATCCTCGTGCTGCCCGATCCGGGCACCGGGCTCAATGAGGCGCTGACGGCGGGGGCTCGCGCACTGCAGGATCGCGGTGCCACGCAATTGTTGATCGTGCACGCCGACCTGCCGACTGTCACTGCCGCGGAAATCGACGAGTTGGTTGCGGCTGGCCGGGAGACGGGCGTCGCGCTCGCTCCGGATCGGCATGGGACGGGGACGAACGCCTTGTTCATCGGACTGCCCACGCCGTTTCGCTTCTGCTTCGGCGAGAACAGCTTCGCCCGGCATCGCGACGAGGCGGGGCGGCACGGCCTCGAGACGCGGACCCTCCGGTTGCCGGGACTCGAACTCGACGTGGATGAGCCCGCCGACTTGTCCGGGCTCGTGCGACGGGGTGGGTCCCGCTATGCCTTCATTGGCAGTCGACTGAGCCGCGAGGAGGCTCACGGGCTCGTATCCGCGAGCGCGAGGGAGCTGGTCGGCGCCGCCGAATCACTGACACTCGAGGGTTTCGGACGCGCGGTCAGCTATTCCCGCAAGGTCTTCATCCCGATCACGAAACTGTGTCGCGACGTCTGCCGCTACTGCACGTTCGCGCAGGTTCCGAGAGATGGCAGCCCCGCTTACCTCTCGCCCGAACAGATCCTGGACATTGCGCGCGCCGGCGTTGCTGCAGGCTGCAAGGAGGCACTGTTCACGCTGGGCGACCAGCCGGAGCTCCGGTATCGCGCCGCCCGCAAGGCACTCGCGGCGCTCGGCTGCGCCACGACCCTCGAATACGTCGAAAAGATGGCCCGACTGGTGCATGCAGAAACCGGCCTGCTCGTGCACCTCAATCCCGGTGTCATGTCGGCAGAAGACCTCACGCGCCTGCGGCCGGTGGCCGTGTCGATGGGGATGATGCTCGAGTCGGCCTCGGAGCGGCTGTGCGAGAAGGGCGGGCCGCACTGGGGCTGCCCGGACAAGGCGCCCGGCGTGCGACTTGCGACGCTCCGCGCAGCCGGTGAACAGCAGGTGGCTTTCACCAGCGGCCTGCTGATCGGCATCGGCGAGACGCGCGAGGAGCGGATCGACTCGCTCTACGCCTTGCGCGAACTGCACGACACCTACGGCCATCTGCAGGAAATCATCATCCAGAATTTCCGCGCGAAGCCCGGCACGGCGATGGCCAATGCACCCGAGCCGCCGCTCGAGGAGCACCTCTGGACGATCGCCGTTGCCCGCCTCATTTTCGGTCCGTCGATGTCGATCCAGGCGCCACCCAACCTGCGTGCGGACGAACTCGAACCCCTGGTCCGAGCGGGCATCAACGACTGGGGTGGCGTGTCGCCGGTGACGCCGGATCACGTCAATCCGGAGGCGCCCTGGCCGCATCTTGCGGCACTTGCGATCGCCACCGAAGCCGCGGGACGGCGCCTCGTCGAGCGCCTGGCGCTCACCCCCGCTTTCGTGCAATCGCTGCAACGTTGGGTCGATCCGTCGTTGCACGCAGCCGTATTGAACAGGGCCGATGCATTCGGTCGCGCACACGATGACGACTGGCATGCGGGCATGGGAGTGGAGCCGCCGGCTGCCGCATCCGCCTGGGTACGTCGGGACCGGTTACCGGATGTGGCCGGACCCGAGATCCGCGAGGCGTTGCAGCGGGCAGCCCGCGGCGACGGGCTGACGGAAGAGGAGATCGTGCGGCTGTTCGACGCGCGGGGGCCTGACCTGCATGCCGTGCTCGCCGCTGCCGACAGGTTGCGTGCCGAGAGCGTCGGCGAGGGTGTCTCCCACATCGTCAACTGCAACATCAACTACACGAACATCTGCAAGCACCGGTGCGGGTTCTGTGCTTTCGCGAAAGGACGGAGCGCGGCCAGTCTGCGCGGCCCCGCCTACAACCTCGACGCCGACGAAGTGGCGAGGCGCGCGCTCGAGGCGTGGGAGCGCGGTGCCACCGAAGTGTGCATGCAGGGTGGTATCCACCCGCAGTACACGGGCCGCACCTATCTCGGTCTCGTGACGGCCGTGAAGCGCGCCGTGCCGCAGATGCACGTGCATGCGTTCTCACCGCTGGAAGTGCGTCACGGCGCCCAGTCGCTCGGGATGTCGGTACGCGACTATCTGCGCGAGCTGCAGGCGGCAGGACTTTCCACGCTGCCTGGAACTGCCGCGGAAATTCTCGACGACGAGGTCCGCGCAGTGATCTGCCCGGACAAGCTCAACACCGCGGAGTGGCTGGAGGTGATCGGCGAGGCGCACGCGCTCGGCCTCAGGACCACGGCCACGATCATGTTTGGCCACGTGGAACGGCCGGTGCACTGGGCGCGTCACCTGATGAGGGTGCGCCAGTTGCAGGTGCAGACGGGGGGCTTCACCGAGCTCGTGCCGCTGCCTTTCGTGCACGTGGAATCGCCCCTCTGGCGACGCGGGCGCAGCCGGAAGGGGCCCACCCTGCGCGAGGCGGTGCTCATGCACGCGGTCGCGCGGCTCGTGCTGCACCCGGTGATACGCAA
>CAUJHX010000070.1 GCA_963204795.1 Pseudomonadota bacterium
CAGCGCCTCGCGTCTTCAACGCTGGCAACAGGCGGAGAAAAGGCTCATCGCAGACACCGCTCTGCCCCGACCAAAGTTTCTATGCCTGAATGACACGACTGCCGATGCATCGCGATCGCGTGAGTGGGCCCGGTTCTTGCAGTGCCTGCTCCCGAAGTTATTCCCGGAACGGAGCCCGGTCGAATGAGCAGCTGTTCGTCTGGCAACGACCTGCTCATGCATTTCATTTCCAGGACCTGCAGCTCCGTGAGCCTCGGCAGCCCCACAGAAGCGGATGATGTGCCGAAAAAGGCCCGGCGCCTCGCGGCACCGGGCCTTCGTCGCAATGACAAGATGCTTTACTGACTCGTGCGCACGAGCAGCACGCGACGGTTCTGCGCACGGCCCTCGGCAGTCGCATTGTCCGCAATCGGATTGCTCTCGCCCTTGCCCACGGCGTCAAGCCGTGAGGCGGGCACGCCCTTTTCGATCAGGTACTGGCGCACCGAGTCAGCGCGACGCTGCGACAGCTTCTGGTTGTAGGCGTCGCTGCCGCGGCTGTCGGTGTGTCCCTCGATCGTGCCGGACAGGCGATCGTTGGTCGTCATCAGGCGCACCGCGCGATCGAGGTCAGGGTACGACTCGGGCTTGATCGTTGCCGAGTCGGTGTCGAAGAACACCTCGAGGCGCAGATTGAACGAGCAGCCCACCTCGTCGACCTTGTCGCCGGCCGGCGTGTCCGGGCACTGGTCCTTGCTGTCGACCACGCCGTCGCGGTCACTGTCGAACTCGCAGCCGTTTGCGTCCACCTTGGCGCCTGCCGGCGTGCCGGGGCACTTGTCGAGGCGATCGACGACGCCGTCGCCATCGCTGTCGAGCTCGCAGCCGTTCGCATCGACTGCGGTGCCGGCCGGGGTGCCGGGGCACTTGTCGAGGTTGTCGTTCACCCCGTCACCGTCGGAGTCACCGACCGGCGGCGCGACCGGCGGCGCGACCGGCGCCGGGGCCGCCGCAACGGGAGCGCCCCAGTGGTACTGCAGGCCAAGTCCCGCGACGGTATCGCTCAGATGGTCGCCGTTCGGCGGCTCGGTGCTCGAGCTGACGAGGCCGTAGATCTCCGCACGCAGCGCCAGCGCGGTGCCGCGCGATTCATTGCGGGTGAGGTTCGTGAGCAGTCCCGCACCGTAGGCGAGGGTGAAGGTGCTCACGTCGGCGCCGAAGAGCGGCGAAGTGCTGGAGTAGTGCGGATCGACGTAGCCTACGCCGAGCTTCAGGAAGGGCGAGATGCGGGCATCGCGGTAGAACACGCGGTGCAGGTTGACGAAGTAGTTATTGAAGTCGAGCGAGCCGTTGCCGAGCGTGTCGGGGCTCACGTAGTTGTACTGCAACTCGACGTCCCACTTGTCGAAGGAGCGGCCGAAAGCGAGTGCACCGCCCAAGTCGTCATCGGCCAGGCGATCGCGGTCGGTCCACAGGTAGATTGCCTCGGGGGCGACATACCAGCTGTTGGCCGGTGGTCCGGCGCTCACGGGAATCGCGGCCAGCAGCAACGCGGCTGCTCCACAGGCCAATGCAACGTGTTTCTTCATTTCCTCTTCTCTCTGCTCATTGGGGGGTGGTGTTGCGGAATTGGACGTATGAGGCGTCCAATGCCTGTCCACGCAACACGCTGAAAATCATAGCAGAAATATTTAGACCAAGTCAAGGCAAGCCAGATTGTCGTGAAAATGCTACGACATGTCCGGGCTAACCCGTACGTGATCGCCCACCCTGATTTCGCGCTTGCCGGCTTCACCACCGCGCAACTCGAGCACCATCGTGACCGGCTCGTTCGAGGAAATGGTGTCGAGGGAATGCGGGGTCGTCTGTGCGGCGATGTGAACGATACGGCCCTTCGCATCGATGAAGAGCATGTCGAGCGGAATGAAGGTGTTCTTCATCCACATCGACATGACGCGCGGCGCCTGCGACTGGAACAACATGCCGGCGCCCGGCGCGAGCTCGCGTACGAACATGAGCCCTTGTGCCTGGCGCGGGGGCGTATCCGCGACCCAGACGTCGAAGTGCTGGGTGCCGTGCCTGCCCGAGATCTCGAGGCGCGCGCGTGGAAAATTCCCGAGGTCTTCAAGCGGCGCGTCGCCCCGCGCGAACGTGGCGGTGGCCAGCAGCAGCGCGCCCAGGGCCAGGCGAGCGGTGAGAGGGTTCTTCATCATTTCCCGGGGGTCTCGTCCGTGAGGTCGATTCTCCCCGCAAAATCGAAGCGCGTCACGAGGAGTCGGGCGTCCCCCGTCAGGGTGGCGGCGGGTCCGACACAGAAGCCGTGCGCCTCGATGCGCCAGCTGCGCTTCGGTCCGCCGAGCGGCCCGGTGCGCTGCTGCGTGAGCGTATCGACCGTGCACTTGTCGTCACCCTGTGTCGCGAAGAGGCGCCGCTCGCCCTCGAAGATCACGGTGAGATTCGTCGGTCGCTGACCTGCGGCCGCGCCTTCGGCGGTCCCTTCGATGCCAAAGACGAAACGCAGACGCCGGCCGTCGCTCTGTGCGGGGCCCGCAATGGACACCCGCAGGCCGCTGCCGTCGGGGCGCGATCCGCCGGTGCACTCCATCTCGTCATTGCGCCAGTTGACGTCGAGATCGAGCGCGCCGCGTACTCGCGCGCGCAAGTAACCGTCGCCGCTCGCGAGGCAGCCCTTTGCGGTAGCCGCGGCCGGTGGCGGGGCGGTGTTCGCGGCGGCGCAGGCCGCGATCGAGGCAATCAACAGTGCGAGGAGGCTGCCGCGGGCGAGGGTCTTGCGCGCCATCACGAGCCCATGACCAGCATGTGCTTGGCGAAGCGGGCATGCGCGCGGCCGATGAAGCGCGCGCAGTGCATCAGGCTCGTGACGATCACGATGCCGAGCGCGATCGCGACGGGCAGCAGGAAGGCGCTGCCGAGCCAGGCGGGGCTGACATCGACCGTGATACCCCCGGAAACATGCAGCCACCCGAAACGCCGGGCAATCTCGAAGAGGGGCGCGAAAGTGAGCGAGAGGCCAAGCGCAAGCCCCGTCACGGCGATCGTGAAGTAGGCGATGCCAAGCGGCAGGGAGAGCACGAAGTAGGCGATCGTGGTCCAGGTGCGGGCGTCGCGCAGCATCTCGGCGATGCGCGCCCAGAACGACTGCTTCGGCCCAGGGTGCAGCGGGCGTCTTGGCATGCGCTCACCCGAGATCGCTTCGACGAGCCGCCCGTCGGCAAGCGCGATGACGCGGGTGAGACCGATGAAGGCGAGGAAGAACGGCACGCCGATGATCAGCACTGCAAGCCCCAGTGACATCGAAACGCCGACCACCGCGAACACGAAATGGAAAATCCCGACGGCGAGCGCAAGAAACATGAAAAAGAGCGAAGCGTAGGCGCGCGGGTCGGAATACACGGCGAAGAAGCGGCGCAATGCACCGCCTCCCGCCTTCGGCTTCGGTGTGCGCAGCGCTGCCGCCACTTTTGCCTCGGTTTCCCGGTACGCGGCGGCGACCTCATCGGGCGCGCCGTACGTGCTCGCGATCAGTTCGAGCACGTCGGCCTCCGATTTGCCGGGATGAGCCGCGATCTCCGCGCGCAGGTACTCTTCAGCGTCGTAGAGGGCGTCCTGCACGAGGGCGGGGTCCGCCCCCGTCAATTCCTCGCGCAGTTGTTTCAGATATGCGTCAATGGAGCGCGGTGCTGCCCTGTTCATGTCGATTTTCCTTCAGAAGTGAAGCGGTCGACGAAATTGCGGGTCTGTACCCAGATGGCTCGCCATTCGCCGAGCACGGCTCTGCCGGGCGTGGTGATGCGGTAGTACTTGCGGGGTGGACCCGAGAATGACGGCTCGATACGGCTCGAAAGGAGCCCGCCGGCTGACAGCGATCGCAACACCGGATAGATGGTGCCTTCCTTGAAGAGGGGTTCCCCTTCCGACGCACGCTGCAACTGCTTGGCGATCTCGTAGCCGTAGAGTTCATCTTTGGCCTGGTCGAGCACGGACAACAGCACCAGCGCCACCAGACCTCCGTTGAGGTCCTTCTGGAATTTGCGCGCAATGCTATCGTCCATTTACCTGTACTATACACAACACAGTACTGAGCAGTCAATCGTAGAAGCAGAAGCTGCTAAACTCGACCGGCGCCGTCGGCGCCCTCAAGCAACCTGATCCCGTGGACCCCATGACCTCGTCGATCCTCGTCGAAATAAGCCCTAATATTCCCGAAAACTTGCGGCGCCTGCCGGAACTTGCGGGAAATCTGTTCTTCAGCTGGCTGCGGCCCTGTCGATCGCTCTTCGAGGATCTCGACGAGGAACTCTGGCGTCAGACGGACGGCAACCCGAAGTTGCTGCTTCGCTGTGTGGACCAGACGGCACTCGATCGAGCCGCGTCCGATGCGGTCTATCTCGCGCGTTACCGCCAGGTCCTCGCCAACTACGACGCCTATCTCGCCACCCCGGCCGCGCCGCCCGATGCGCCCCTCGTGGCGTATTTCTGCGCCGAGTACGGTTTTCACGAAAGCTTTCCGATCTACTCGGGAGGCCTTGGAGTACTCGCTGGCGACCATTGCAAGGCGGCGAGCGACGAGCGGCTCAACTTCGTGGCCGTCGGCCTCATGTACGGGCAGGGCTATTTCACGCAGGCGGTCGACAGCGACGGTGCGCAGCACGCGGTCTACGAGAGTCACGATCCGCGTGACCTGCCCGTGCAACCGGTGCGCCGCGCCGATGGCAAGTGGCTGTCCATAACGCTCGAGATTGCGGGCCGGACAGTGTGCACGCGCATCTGGCGCGCGGAAGTCGGCCGCGTGCGCGTGTTCCTGCTGGACACCAATTGCGAGAACAACACCCCCGAGGACCGGGAGATCACCCATCGCCTCTACGGCGGCGACAAGGCGACGCGCATCCGTCAGGAGATGGTGCTCGGCATCGGCGGCGTGCGCGCGCTGCGCGCGCTTGGCCTCGCGCCCGCTGTGTGGCACGTCAACGAAGGCCACGCGGCGTTCCTGATCCTCGAGCGCATGCGCGAATGCGTCGCGCAGGGCGCGACTGCGGAGGTCGCACTCGAGGCGGTCGCAGCGCAGTGCGTCTTCACGACCCACACACCCGTCGCGGCCGGACACGACAGCTTCCCGCACGACCTCGTCGTGCAGCAGTTCGGGAGCTACTTCGATGGGCTCGGGTGGCCGGTCGAGCGCGTGCTCGAACTCGGGCGCGCCCCGGGTGTGCCGCACGAATTCAACATGACCTGGCTCGCGCTCGCCGGCACGCGCTCCGCGAATGGCGTGAGCCGTGTGCACGGCCATGTTTCGGCGAACCTGTGCGCGCCGCACTGGCCGGAGCTGGATCCAGAGCAGAACCCGGTCGGCTTCGTCACGAACGGCGTGCACGTGCCCACCTTCCTGCACCAGAGCTGGGCGGAATTCTTCGATCGCCACCTGGCGGCGGACTGGATGGATCGCCAGTCGGACCCGGCACTCTGGGCGGC
Organism: Pseudomonadota bacterium; assembly: GCA_963204795.1. GTDB lineage: Bacteria > Pseudomonadota > Gammaproteobacteria > Steroidobacterales > Steroidobacteraceae > CADEFQ01. Next base: position 5,470 of record CAUJHX010000070.1, read on the forward strand.
GCTCGAGCACACGCCTGACGACGAATACTGGGAGGCCCTGCAGGATGTGAAATCGCGCATGTTCCACGGCGTGCGCACCCGCCTCAAGCTGGAGTTTGCCGGCAAGGGCATGAGTGGCGCGCAATGGCGGCAGGTCGTGCGGCTCCTCGATCCGAGCCGCCCGGATGTACTGACGATCGGCTTTGCGCGCCGCTTCGCGACCTACAAGCGCGCCACATTGCTGCTGAGCGATCGGGCACGGCTCGCGCGGCTGCTGAATGACCCCGAGCGCCCCGTGCTGCTGCTGTTCGCCGGCAAGGCGCATCCGGCGGATGAGCCGGGCAAGGCCCTGCTGCGCGAGATCAAGCAGCTGATGCTGGCGCCGGAGTTCATCGGGCGGGTGATCTTCCTCGACGACTACGACCTGCGCCTCGCGCGCTGGCTCGTCTCGGGATGCAACGTCTGGCTCAACAATCCGGTTGCACCGCTCGAGGCGAGCGGCACCTCCGGCATCAAGGCGGCCGTGAACGGCACGCTCAATCTTTCGATTCTCGATGGCTGGTGGGCCGAGGCCTTCGACGGCGAGAACGGCTGGGGCCTCTCGCCGGTGAGTGTCGAGGATCCGCACCGGCGCGATGCGCTCGAGGCCGAGAGCCTCTACGAGACGCTCGAAGAAGAAGTGGTGCCGCTCTATTTCACGCGCAACGGCGCCAACTATTCGCCGGGTTGGGTGCGACGCTGCAAGCACGCGATGGCGACGGTGATCCCGGGCTTCAACATGGGTCGGGTGGTCAACGACTATGCCGAGGGCATCTATCGCCCGGCAGCCCGGCGTGGTGCCGCGCTCGCCGACAGCGGATTCTCGGGGGCGCGCGCAATCGTCGAGTTCAAGCGGCGCGTGCGCGCCGCCTGGCCGCGCGTTGCGCTCGAGCGGGTCGCAGACCCCGAGCCCCAGATCGCCATCAAGGGCCGGTTCGGCATGCAGGTCGCCGTGCAACTCGCCGGGCTCGCGCCGGAGGAGGTCAAGGTGGAAATCGTCGGCGAGCGACGCCTGCCACACCCGGTGCCGAATGGTCCTTTGTTGTCATCGTTCCGCCAGTACCAGCGCGACGGCGAGTGGCGGGCGAGCTTCGCGCCGACCGGCGAAACGCGGGCCGATGGTGCGTGCCTCTACGCAATCGACACGCCGACGCCGTCGAGTGGCCAGTACGCGCTCGATGTCCTCGTCACGCCCACGCATCCGCTGCTCTCGCATCCGTATGAGCTCGGGTTCATGAAGCGTCTCGTCTGAAGACTGCACCGCCGAGCGGGGGCAAGGTGACGGTGAGCGAGTGCGGTTGCCCGCGATGTGCCACGGGCGATGAGGCGACCGGCAGCGGATTGCCGACATTGCTGCCGCCGTAGTACGCGGAATCGGAATTCAGCACCTCGCGATAGCTGCCGGCCTGCGGCACACCGATGCGCAGGTCATGGCGCGGAACAGGCGTGAAGTTAAGCGCGACGATCACGGACTCCTCGCCGCTCCTGCGCACGTAGACGAGGATAGAACTCGCCGCATCGTCACAGTCGAGCCACTGGAACCCCTGTGGCTCGAACTCGAAGCGGTACAGGCTCGCCGCGCTCACATACAGTCGATTCAGGTCGCGGATCAGCTGGGTGATGCCCGCATGCGCAGGGTCGCGTGCGAGCGCCCACGGCAGCTCGCGGGCGAAGTCCCACTCGGTTTCCTGGCCGAATTCGCTGCCCATGAAGAGCAGCTTCTTGCCGGGCATCGTCCACATGTAGAGGTACAGCAGCCGCAGGTTCGCGAGTCGCTGCCACGCGTCGCCCGGCATGCGCCCGAGCAGCGAGCGTTTCAGGTGCACAACCTCGTCGTGCGAGAGTGGCAGCACGAAGTTTTCCGTGTACGCATACATCATCGCGAAGGTGAGTTGCTGATGGTGATGCGAGCGGTAGAGCGGGTCCTTGCCGAAATACGCGAGCGTGTCGTGCATCCAGCCCATGTTCCATTTCATCGAGAAGCCGAGGCCGCCGGCGTCCGCCGGACGGCTCACCATCGGCCAGTCGGTCGATTCCTCCGCGATCACGACCGCGCCGGGAAAACGCGCGTGCACGAGCGAGTTGAGTTCGCGCAGGAACGCGATCGCCTCGAGGTTCTGGTTGCCGCCGTAGCGGTTCGGCAGGAAGTCGCCCTTCCTGCTGAAATCGAGATAGAGCATCGAGGCGACGGCGTCGACGCGCAGGCCGTCGAAGTGGAACTCGCCGAGCCAGAAGCACGCGCTCGAGAGCAGGAACGAACGTACTTCGTGGCGCTCGTAGTCGAAGATCAGCGTGCCCCAGTCGCGGTGCTCGCCACGCCGCGGGTCCGCGTATTCGTAGAGCGACTCACCATCGAAGCGGGCGAGCCCGAATGCGTCGCGCGGAAAATGGCCGGGTACCCAGTCGAGCAGCACGCCGAGACCCGCGGCATGACAGGTATCGACGAAGTGGCGCAGGTCGTCCGGTGAACCGTGCCGGCTCGTCGGTGCGAAATAGCCCGTCGCCTGGTAGCCCCAGGAATCGTCGAGCGGATGCTCGGTGACGGGCAGCAGTTCGAGGTGCGTGTAGCCGAGGTCCTTCACGTACGGTACGAGCGTGTCGGCGAGCTCGCGCCAAGTGTAGAAGCGTCCGTCCGGATGGCGCCGCCAGGAGCCTGCGTGCACTTCGTAGATGCTCATCGGGGCGTGCAGCCAGCTGCGCGCGCCGCGCGCCGTGAGCCAGCTCGCGTCGCGCCAGTCGTACTGCGTCGTCGCCGCGATGCGCGAGGCCGTGGCCGGCCGCCGCTCGGCCTCGCGCGCGTACGGGTCCGACTTGAGGGCGAGCGCACCCGTATCGCGGTGGCGGATCTCGAATTTGTAGAGTTCGCCGGGGGCGAGGCCCGGAATGAACAGCTCGAACACGCCGCTCGAACCCCGCACGGACATCGGATACTGACGACCATCCCACTGGCAGAAAGGGCCAACGACGCTCACCCGCTCGGCGTGCGGTGCCCAGACGGCGAAGCGTACGCCCGCGATGCCATCCCGCATGCGCGGCAGGGCCCCGAGCATTTCCCAGGCCGAATGATGCGCGCCTCGCCCGAAGCTCGCGAGCGAGTCGGCATCGAGCTCGGGCGTGAAGGAGTACGGATCGTGGCGCGAGTGCGCCCCCTGCGCGTCCGCCCACTCCACGCTGTAATGCGCGGGCGCTGTGTGTCCGCGCCACAGGAAGAAATCAGAGTGTTCGAGGCGCTGCGGTTTCCAGCCACCCTCGATCGTGACGTCGTGTGCACGCGGCAGGAACAGCAGGATCGCGCAGTCCCCGCCGGCTGCCTCGTGACGGCCGAGCACGCCATGTGGGTGGTGATGGCGCCCGGCCGCGATCCGCTCGAGGTCCCGGGCAAGCGTGTCGAGCAGGGGGTCGGTTTTCGGGTGTCCGCGTGTGATACCGTGTATCTACCATATGCCGAAGCAAGCCGCACGCGCGTCGTCCGGCCGCTACGTCAGCCGTCTCACCGGCGGCGCGCTTGCGGTGATCATGGCGGGTGGGCGCGGTGAACGCCTCGGCCCGCTCACGGCGAACCGCTGCAAGCCCGCGGCGCCATTCGGCGGCAAGTTCCGCATCATCGATTTCGTGCTGTCGAACTGCGTGAACTCCGGTATCCGCCAGGTCATGGTGCTGACCCAGTACAAGGCGCAGTCGCTCATCCAGCACGTGCAGCGCGGCTGGGGGTACCTGCGCGGCGAGTTCGGCGAGTTCGTCGACGTGATTCCGGCGCAGCAGCAGCGCGGCGATCACTGGTACCTCGGCACCGCGGATTCCGTTTACCAGAATCTCGAGGCGATACTGAGCCACCACCCGAAATACGTGCTGGTGCTCGCCGGGGACCACATCTACAAGATGGATTACGGCCCGATGATCGCCTATCACGTCGAGAAGGGCGCCGACATCACGGTGGGCGTGGTCGAAGTGCCACGCGCGACGGCGGCGGGCGCGTTCGGCGTGCTGACCGCCACCGAGTGGCATCGCGTGACGAAGTTCAGCGAGAAACCCGCCGATCCCGACCCGATGCCGGGGCGCCCCGAGAGCGCGCTCGCCTCGATGGGCATCTACGTCTTCAACACGCGGCTCCTCGAGCAATTGCTGGTGGCTGATGCCGCCAACCCGGCTTCGAAACACGACTTCGGGCGCAACATCATTCCCGACGCGATCGCCAACCTGCAGGTGTTCGCCTATCCGTTCCAGGACGTGAAGACGCGCGCGCAAAATTACTGGCGCGACGTCGGCACGATCGATGCGTACTACGAGGCGAACCTCGAGCTGGTGCACGTCGCCCCCGAACTCAACATCTACGACGCGGAGTGGCCGATCTGGACCTATCAGCTGCAGCAGCCGCCGGCGAAATTCGTGCTCGAGGATGGTGAGCGCGTGGGCACGGCGATCAATTCGATGGTCGCCGGTGGCGCGATCGTCTCCGGGGCACGGATCCGCGAATCACTGCTGTTCTCGAACGTGCGCGTCAACGAGCGCTCCACGGTTTATCGCTCGGTGATCCTGCCGGGTGTCACGATCGGCCGGAACTGCCAGTTGCGCGGCGCGATCATTGACGAGGGCTGCGAGGTGCCGGACGGCACGAGTATCGGCTTCGATGCCGCGCAGGATCGCGAGCGCTTCTTCGTCACCGAGAGGGGCGTGGTGCTCGTCACCGCCGGGATGCTGCGCCCGGCCGCCGCGTAACCGCGCATGGGCGCACGCCTGCCCGTCGTGCTCCTGTGGCACATGCACCAGCCGCAGTACCGCGATGCGCTCACCGGCGAGTACGTGCAGCCGTGGACCATGCTGCACGCGCTCAAGGATTACGCTGACATGGCGGCGCATCTCGAAGCGAACCCCGCCGCGCGTGCCGTCGTCAATTTCACACCGGTGCTGCTCGAGCAGCTCGAAGATCTCGCCGGCGAAGTCAGGAGCCATCTCGAGGGTGGCGCGGCGCTGCATGATCCGGTGCTCGCCGCGCTCGTCGCTGCCGCGCCCGCCGATCCGCACAGGCGCCTCGCGCTCGTGCGGGCGCTCCTGCGCGCGCAGCGCGCGCAGATGATCGAGCCGCTGCCGGTCTTTCGCGAGCTCGTCGATATCGCAACCACGCTGGCGACGCCGGAGCGGATCGCCTATGCAAGCGACGCGTTCATCGCCGATCTCGCGGTGTGGTATCTCCTCGCATGGACCGGCGAGACGCTCCGGCGCAGCGATGCGCGCGTCGCTGCGTTGATGGCGCAGGGGCGCGGTTTCGGGCCAGCCGACCGTCGCCGTCTGCTCGCCGTGATCGGCGACACGCTGGCGGCAATCGTGCCGCGCTATCGCGCCCTTGCAGAGTCCGGGCGTTGTGAGCTCGCCGTGTCGCCGTACTCACATCCCATCCTGCCGCTGCTGTGTGATTTTGCGGTCGCGCGGGAATCATTGCCCGGGAGCCCGTTGCCGCAGCACGCCGCGTACCCGGGTGGTCGCGACCGCGCCGACTGGCACATGGAGGAGGCCATTCGCGTATTCATGCGCGCCTTTGGCCAGCGGCCCCGCGGTTGCTGGCCCTCGGAAGGGGCGGTGAGCCGGGAGGCGCTCGAGGTGATCGAGAGTCACGGATTTGCGTGGGTCGCGAGCAGCGCCGGGGTGTTGCACGGCAGCGTGCCCGAAGCGGAGCCGAATCGCGCCTTTCGCTTGCGGGGGCAGAGGCTCAACTGCTGGTTCCGCGACGACGGACTCTCCGACCTGATCGGCTTCACTTACGCGAGCTGGCACGGCGATGACGCAGTCGCGCATTTCGTGGCCGCGCTCACGCAGATCGCGCAGCGCCATGCCGCGTCCGGCCATCACGCGGTGCTCGTCGCACTCGATGGCGAGAATGCATGGGAGCACTACCCGCAGAACGGCTATCACTTCCTCGAGGGCCTTTATGCGGCGCTCGCGAGCCACCCCGCGCTTGAGTTGACGACACTCGGCGCACTCGGCGCGCGCGAGTTTCCGGTGGCCGAGCTGCCACGGGTACGCGCCGGCAGCTGGGTGCATGCGACGCTCGCAACCTGGATCGGCGACGCCGACAAGAACGCAGGCTGGGATCTGCTGTGCGAGGCAAAGGCCGCTTGCGACCGCGTCATTGCGAGCGGTCGCCTGTCGCCCTCTGCCATCGCCGCGGCCGAGCGCCAGCTCGCGCAATGTGAGAGCTCGGACTGGTTCTGGTGGTTCGGCGACTACAACCCCGTTGAAGCGGTCGCCCAGTTCGATCAGCTGTACCGACGCCAGCTGACGGTGCTCTATCGCATGCTGGCCCTCGAGCCTCCCGCGGCCCTCGCACGCCCGATCTCACGGGGCGGAGGCGCGATGGAACAGGGCGGAGTCATGCGCCGCGCGACTGCCGGATGACACGCCGCGCAGGCGTCCTGCTGCCGGTCGCTTCGCTCGCGCACGACGCCGCGGGTTGCGGGGCCGCGGCGCGC
>CAUJHX010000071.1 GCA_963204795.1 Pseudomonadota bacterium
GCGCTTGACCGGCACCACTTCGGCAACCTCGAGGCCGGTGTGCTCGTTGATGAGCCGGGCGACTTCGGTGGCGGTCGGCAGGAAATCCGCCATGTCGGAGCGGTGCAGTATGAACACGACCAGCTGATCGGCCTGCGCGCCACGCGGTCGCACGCCTGCTGCGACGATCTTGCCGAGCTCGAGTCCGTGGGCGCGCAACGCGATGCTCTCGAGGTCGTGCGGATAGTAGTTCTGGCCGTTGACGAAAATGATCTCCTTCGCGCGGCCGGTGATGTACAGGTCGCCGTGGTCGAAGAGCCCGAGGTCGCCCGTGCGCACCCAGCCGTCCGCGGTGATCGTGGCCAGGTTGGACTCCGGGTCCTCGAAGTAGCCGCGGGTCACGTTCTCGCCGCGAATGAGGATATGCCCGACATGGCCCGGCGCGACCTCCTGACCGGCATCGTCGACGAGACTCACCTCGCAATATGGAATCGCCGAGCCGACCGCCATCAGCTCCATCGCGTCGCGGCTCGTGTGCCCGACCCGCGCAGGCGCCTCGCCGACGCCCATGCGGTGACGATCCACGCAGATCGATCGGCAGGGCCGGCCGACCGGCGGAAAACTCACCGCGAGTGAAGCCTCGGCGAGTCCGTACACCGGGAACATGGCGGTGCGCGCCAGACCCGCAGGCTCCATGCGTGCAAGAAATTCCTCGCACAGATCGACCGAAATCGGTTCCGCACCGTTGAAGATGAGGCGCACCGGCGCGAGGTCGAGATCCTCGAAGCTGCGGTCACCGAGCACCTTGAGGTAGTGACGGTAGCCGAAATTGGGCGAGGAGAGGATCGTTGCGCGCTTGCGCGAGGCGAGTTGCAGCCACAGGAGCGGCCGGCGGATGAAGAGCTCAGTGGGCAACAGGTGCACGTTCATGCGATGCATGAACATGAAGATGTGCATGCCGATGAGGCCCATGTCGTGGGTGAGAGGCATCCACGACAGCGATATGTCATCCGTACTGAAGCGCGCGGCCTCTCCCGCGCCGCGGCCGTTCGCAAGTATGTTCGCGTGCGTCAGTACGACGCCCTTCGGCGCGCTGGTCGAGCCTGAGGAGAACTGGATGAACGCAGTGTCGCCGGGCTGCGCACGGTACACGCTGCCCGCGCGCGAGATGTCATCGAGCGTATCGGCGAGGAAGCTGCGCGCGCGCAGCCCATCGAACAGCGCCTGCTCGCCCGCAACCTGCGCGAACTGCCCGACCCGATCGAGGGTCTTCCTGTCGGTGTAGAGAAATGGCTTGCCGAGCTTGCGTGCGATGCGCAGCAGCTTGTGGCGATGCTCGTCGCTGATGCCGATCGCGACCGGCACGGGCACGATGCCGCCGAGGATGCCTGCCCAGTACGCATCGAGGAACTGCTCATTGTTGTTGAGGAAGATGATCAGCTTGTCGCCGGGACGCGCACCGAGCTTCTGCAGGTGAAAGAGAATGCCGAGCGCACGTTCGTAGAGCTGGCCGTAAGTGACGCTCCGCTCTTCCTTCTCGCCCTCGATATAGACGAGTGCGCGATCGACCTTGCGGTTCGATTCGATCAGTTCGGTGAGGGTTTCGGCGCGGCTCATCTGGGCTCCAGTCGCATGTGCAGCGGGTGGCGGGTGCGCAGGTTGACCTGCGCTTCGAACTCGACCGGCCCCTCGTGTTCGAGGCGCAGGCGATAGCGACGCCCGACCTTCGAGAGATGGATCAGCATTTCGTAGACGGAGAAGGTTTCGCCGATGCAATGGCGGGGGCCGGCGGAGAAGGGCATGTAGGCGAAACGCGGGCGCTCGGCTTCGTGCGCGGCATCGAAGCGCTCGGGGTGAAAGCCTTCCGGGTCCTTCCAGTAGCGCGGGTGACGGTGCAGGTGGTAGGGGGAGAGCAGGAGGTCAGTGCCTGCGGGCAGCTCGAAGCCGGACAGCACGTCGGCATCGATGGCGCGTCGCGAGAATACCCACACGGGCGGATAAAGACGCAGCGTTTCATCGATGATGCTCTTCGTGTAACCGAGTTCTTCCATGCGCGCGAGCCCCGGCGCACTCTCCTCTGGCATCGCGTCGATCTCGGCGTGCATCTTCGCCTCGACCTGCGGGTGCTGCGAGAGCAGATACCAGGCGCAATTGAGCGTGTTCGCGGTTGTTTCGTGGCCGGCGACGATCAGGGTCGTGACCTCGTCGATCATTTCACGATCGGTCATGCCGGCGCCGGTCTCGCGGTTGCGCGCGGCGAGCAGCATGCCGAGAAAGTCGAAGTGTGATTCGGCTGGCTCGCCGCGGCGTCGCTCGATCAGCTGCTGGATCAGCTTCGTCAGCTGGCGAAAGCGGTAGGCAAACTTCAGGTCGCGCGCGGATTCGTCGGTGAAGATGTCGAACGGGTTGCCACCGGGCTGTGCGGCCAGCCGGTCGAGGTCGGTGCCGAACAGCGCGCGCAGGATCACTTCGAGCGCAAGTGCGCTCATGTCGGTCGTCACGTTGATGGTCGCGCCGCGGGCGGCCTGCGCGGCCCAGCCGGCGAGGAAGCGGTCGTTCGCCTCGTCGATCATCCGGCCGAACTGCGTCAGCACCCGGCGATGGAATATCGGCTGCATCATGTAGCGCTGGCGTTTCCACAGCTCACCGTCGCTCGTCACGATGCCGTTACCGAGTAGAATCCTCACCCGGTCGAAGCCGATGCCCTTGACGTAGTTGCGGTGGTTCGAGACGAGCACCCGCTTGATGTCGTCGGGATGGTTGCTGAGCCACGTGTGCGAGCGGCGCGACGGCGCGTAGACGCGGCAGATATCGCCCAACTCGTCGAAGAGGCGGGTGATGCGCGGCAACGAATCCGGCGTCGCACCGATGTCGAATGGCTCGGCGGCCTCGGGAGGCAGGCGGGGCGCGGGTTTCGTTTCGTTCACTGCGGAAGGCATGTTTGAAGCTGCGCGGCATCTTATATTACTCGGTGCTCACCGGACACACGGTGCACGAAGCCTCTCGCATCGGTCGCAGGCTCGCGCTCGCCTGCATCGATGCGCTGCGGGTTGCTGGCGAATCTGCCGGACCTGCCGATCCGGGGCGCCTGCAGTTCCCGCCACGCGGCAAGCCGCACTATCCGGGCGGGCCGCAGTTCAGCATTTCCCATTCGCTGCCGCTGGTGGCCTGCGCGGCCGTCTCGCACGGGGATGTCGGGCTCGATGTGGAATGTGACGATGCGGTCCTGCGTCTCTCGCTCGCGACGATCAGCGATGACGCCGAACGCACCCTCGCGCGCGAGATCGGCGTGCGTCATGTCTGGATGGCGAAGGAAGCCGCACTCAAGGCGGGCGGTGGCACGATCGAACACATCGGCGCGGTGCGCGTCTTCGCAGGCGGCGCGACATTTCGTGGCAGGTGCTATCACGAATGCCGGCTTACCCTCGCGGACGACCGGCCGGCTGCCGTGATGACGAGCGAGCCGGGCGTGCCCTTCGAGGTGCATCGATTGTGAACGCGCCCCTGACGCACTCGAGCCGGCGCATGACACCGCTGCGGCGCTTCGTGTACCGCTGGATCGTGGTGCCGGCCGGCAGCGCACTGGTGCGACTGGTCTGGGGTGTCACGCGGCAACCGCGCGTGATCGGGGCGGAGAACCTCGAGGCCGCGCTCGCGCTTGCTCCGTCCTTCATTCCCGTGCTGTGGCACCAGCATCAGCTTTTCTGCGCAAAGTGGCTGCTCGAGCAGCGCCCGCGCGTGACGGCGGGGTTCCTGGTGAGTCCTTCGGTCGACGGGGAGATCGGCGCGATGCTCGTCGACCGCTTCGGCGGCGTGGCCGTGCGCGGCAGTTCCTCGCACACCGGCGCCCGTGCCCTGCGCGACTACTACGAAGCACTCGTGAAGCGGGCAGTTTCACCGATCATCACGCCGGACGGCCCGCGCGGGCCACGGTTCGTATTCAAGCCGGGTGCCATCCTCCTGGCGCAGATGTCCGGCCGACCGATGCTGCCGCTCGCCTACGCCGCGAGCCGCGCCATCCTGTTTCACTGGGATCGCTTCGTGATCCCGCTGCCCTTCTCGCGCATCGTGATTGCGGTCGGCACGCCCCGTACGGTGCCGCGCACGCTCGATGCCGCAGGCATGCGACAATGGCAGGAGGACATGACCATCGAACTCAAAGAACTGTTTGCGCGCGCAAACCAGTCGCTGGCATGCGAATGAAACCCGAAGTCTCCGTCGTCATCCCCGTTTTCAACGAGGTCGACAACATCGAGCCGCTTGCGCGGGAGATTGCCGCAGCGCTCGCGGGGCGCGCTTTCGAGGTCCTCTACATCGATGACGGCAGTACCGATGCGACTGCGGCCACGGTGTTGCGCCTGCGCGAGCAGGGCGTGGCGCCACTGCGCCTCCTGAGGCATTCGCGCCGCAGCGGTCAGAGCGCCGGCGTCTGCACGGGTGTCGCCCACGCGCAGGCCGACCGGGTGGTCACGCTCGACGGCGATGGCCAGAACGATCCGGCGGACATCCCCGCGCTGCTCGCGGCTTTCGCGGCGGGCGAGGCGGCAGGCGTGCGGCTCGTCATGGGCAACCGCGTGAGCCGCAAGGACACCTGGCGGCGCCACATGCAGTCGCGCATCGCGAACGGCGTGCGCGGCTGGTTGCTGAACGATGGCACGCCGGACACCGGTTGCGGCATCAAGCTGTTCGATCGCACGGTGTTTCTCGCCCTGCCGCAGTTTGATCACATGCACCGCTTCCTGCCGGCGCTCTTCCAGCGCCACGGTGCGCAGGTGGTGTCGGTGCCGGTGAATCATCGCCCGCGCCAGCGCGGGCAATCGAAGTACGGCATGTTCGATCGCCTGTGGGTCGGCATCGTCGACATGTTCGGTGTCATGTGGCTTGCCCGCCGCTACTGGCCGGGCCTCGCCGCACGCGAAGAATGAGGGCTCGATCGTGACCCAGGAACAGACCGTGTGGATGGTGCTCGGTTTCATCGCGCAGGGCCTCTTCTCGGCGCGCTTCCTGGTGCAATGGATCGCGAGCGAGCGGCGCAGGAAGAGCGTGGTGCCACATGCCTTCTGGTACTTCAGCGTGGCGGGCGGTGCGCTGCTCCTCGCGTATGCCATCCACCGCAAGGACCCCGTTTTCATCGTGGGGCAGGGGGCGGGGCTCGTCGTCTACCTGCGCAACCTGCAGCTGCTGCGCTCGAAGCCGGCGGCTGGAGCCGGCTGACCGCGTGATGTCCTCGCCCCTCGCCCGAGCGCCGATCGCGTGGCAGGACATCGCATGGATCCTCCTCGCGCTGCTCATGCTGGTCGCAAGTGGCATCGGCCTGCGCGATCCGTGGCCCGCCGATGAGCCGCGCTTCGCGGCGGTGGCGCGCGACATGGTCGCAAGCGGTGACTGGCTGTTTCCGCGCGTCGGTGGCGACCTGTACCAGGACAAGCCGCCTCTTTTCATGTGGCTCATCGCGGCCGCGCTGTCGGTGACGGGCTCCCTGCGGCTCGCGTTCCTGTTGCCGTCACTGCTCGCCGCCGGCGGCACGCTGCTCCTCGTCTACGATCTGGCGCGCCGACTCGCGGGGCGCGAAGCGGCCCTCGCCGCTGCGCTCACGCTCGCCTGCACGCTGCAGTTCGTGCTCGTTTCCCGCGGCGCGCAGATCGACGCAACGGTGTGTTTCCTGATCACGCTCGGCGTCTATGGGTTCGCGCGGCACCTGCTGCTCGGGCCCACGTGGGGCTGGTATTTCGTCGGCGCGGCGGCTTCAGGTTTCGGTGTCATCACGAAAGGCGTGGGCTTCCTGCCGCTTCTGATCCTCATTCCGTACGGCGTGCTGCGCCGGCGCGGCTGGCAGGGCCTCGCTACGATCCCGTACGGTGGCTGGCGCTGGGGGCTCGCGCCTCTCGGCTTCCTGTTCGCGATCGCCCTGTGGCTCGTGCCGATGCTGCTCGCGGTCCTGCATCGGGGCGAGCCCGGGTACGCGGCCTACCGGGACGAAATCCTTTTTCACCAGACCGTCACGCGCTATGCGGCCGCATGGCACCACGTGAAGGCCTGGTACTACTACTACGTCGAGGTGATACCGCTCCTGTGGCTGCCGTGGCCGCTGCTGGCGTTCTGGCTCGTGCCACACTGGCGCCGCGCCTGGCGTGCGCGCGACGCGCGCATCTGGCTGCTGCTCTTCTGGGTGGCGCTGGTCCTCGTCTTCTTCACATTGAGTCCCGGCAAGCGCGGCGTGTACGTGCTGCCGGCGATTCCCGCGCTGGCCGTCGCGGCGGCCGGAGCATTGCCCGCGATCTTCCCGCGACGGGGCGTCGCGCGTGCGAGCCTCGTGCTGGCGGGCGTACTCGTCTTCACGTTTGCCGCCCTCGCCATCGCCGAAGCGCTGCGCTTGCCGAGGGTGGTGGCTTTGCTCGCGGAGGAGGGCCTGTCGACCGACCTGCCGGTCGCGACCGTCGCGATCTCGTGCGCTCTCGCGTGGCTCGCCGCCGTCAGGTGGCGCAGGCTGCTCGCGTGGCCGCTCGTGCTCGGGGCGCTCGCCGTGTCGTTCTCCTGGGCGATCGCGCCGCGCATCGACCCCGTGCGCTCGGGAAGGGCGTTCATGCAGCGCGTGCTCGCCACCGTGCCGGCAGGCGATACGCTCGGCCTCGTCGCCTACAAGGAGCAGTTTCTGCTCCATCTCGATCGCCCGACCGTCAACTTCGGGCATCGTCGCTGGCGCTCCGGCGACGCTGAGACGGCGGATGCAGCGAACTGGCTCGCCGCTGCGCCGGATCGTGTGCTGCTCGTTCCGGACGCACTGCTCGCGCCCTGCTTTGCAGGAACGGCCCGCATCCAGCCCATGGGAGTCTCGGCTGGCGAGCGGTGGTCGCTCGTCTCAGGCGTGCCCGATGCGGTGTGTGTCGCGCGGGGTGACGCGTCCCGCGCGATCGCTTACCCGGCACCAGCATATGTCGCATCGCATCCAGCGCCGGCTCATAATCGTTGAAGCGACAAATGCTTAGCTTGTATTCCTCATTGACTATGACACAATCCGCACGTAACTGGCTCGTGGCAAGTGCACGCGAAGTGTGCCGCGCGTCCTCTCCCCGGGGGTCATCGGTTTGTCAGAATCCGAACTCGCAGTCTTCGGTGTCATCCTTCGATGCCCGGCGTAACGTCCGACAAGCCTTCTGAATTCACGGCCTCCGACATCCTCGCCTCCGGCGTCTGGAGCGCGCGTGGGGCTCGCCCCGCATTGGGCCTCGATGTCACCTGCACCAAGATTGCGGTGGATCTGCAGAACATGCAGCGCGAGACTCTCGCGCCCGTGGTCGCCCGCAGCCTCGAGGCGCTGCGCGAAGCGACCGTCTGCGATGCCGCTTTCGTCGCGATGCTGGGCGATTCCGCCGTCAATGACGTGCACGTGGCACGCGGCACGTTCGCGCAGACCCGCCTTGAAGAACTGCGCGGCACTGCCCTCGCCGACCTGCCCTGGCTGCTTGGGCGCCTCGAGCACCTGCGGCTTTCGGAACTACGCGACACGGCTGCACCGAAGAAGGAAAGCCGCGCCGAGGCGCGCTGTTTCGCCTCGCTCAAGGTCGGCTCGACGCTGTTCGTCGCGTTCCGGGTGCAGGGCCGTCCGGCGGGGATCCTCGGTCTCGCCAACACCATGGCGCGTGGACCCTGGGACGTCAATGTCCAGCTGCTGCTGAAACTCCTCGGCACGAGCCTCGCCACGGGTCTCGAACGCGTGCGTCTCGCGGCCCGGCTCGACGACCTCGAAGTGCGCGTCGGTCTCGCGCAGGCCGCGGCGAACGAGGGCATGTGGGATTTCGACACCGAGACGAATGTCGTCACGTTCTCGCAGCGCTGGAAGGAAATGCTCGGCTACAGCGACGACGACCTCGCCGGACCCACCGACTGGCGTGCGCTCGTGCACCCCGAGGACATGTCGCGCGTGCAGGTGGCGATGCGCGAGCACATCGAGGGCCAGTCGCCGATCTGCGAGAGCATTCACCGCATGCGTCATCGCAGCGGCGAGTGGCGCTGGGTCGTCAGCCGCGCCAAGGCGCACGTCGACCAGGCAGGGCGCCTGCTGCGCCTGGTCGGCATGGAAATCGACATCACCGAGCGCAAGCTCTATGAAGAGGCGCTCTTTCGTGAAAAGGAGAGCGCGCAGATCACGCTGCAGTCGATCGGTGATGGTGTCATCACCTCCGATGCCAACTCGGTCATCGACTACATCAATCCGATTGCCGAGGAGCTGACCGGCTGGCGGCTCGAGGATGCGATGGGCCGCTTCGTTGACGACGTGTTCAAGGCGTTCCACGAGGAAACCTGCGAGCCGCTCGAAAACCCGCTCACGATGTCGGTGCGGCGCATCCGCCCGATCAAGTCGGTGCGGCCGATGCTGCTGATCCGCCGCGACGGCAACGAGCTCTACGTCGAGAGTACCGCCGCGCCGATTCGTGATGGCGCGGGCAAGGTCTGCGGTGGCGTGCTCGTGTTCCACGACGTGTCGGAGTCGCGCGAACTGAACCGCCGACTGTCCTATCACGCGAGCCACGACATCCTGACCGGCCTCGTGAACCGGCGCGAATTCGAGAACCGTCTGGAACGCGCACTGAAGAGCGCCAAGGCCCGCGAGGCTTCCTACGCGCTGTGCTATCTCGACATCGACCAGTTCAAGATCATCAACGATACCTGCGGCCACAGCGCCGGCGATGCGCTGCTCGGCCAGGTGGGCGCGTTGCTGAAGTCGAAGGTGCGCTGGCGCGACACGCTGTCGCGGCTCGGCGGGGACGAATTCGGCATCCTCCTCGAGAGCTGCTCGCTCGACGAGGCCATGCGCACCGCGGAGACCCTGCGCGAGGCGCTGCGCAATTTCCGCTTCACGTGGGAAGATCGGGTGTTCCGGCTCGGCTCGAGTATCGGCGTCGTGCCGATCACGGCCGACAACGAGGACGTGGCCTCCATACTCTCGGCGGCCGACAGTGCCTGCGCGGCGGCGAAGGAGGCCGGCCGCAATCGCGTGCACAGCTTCGCCGAGAACGACATCGAGCTGATGCGTCGCCGGCGCGAGATGCAGTGGGCGGCACGCATCAATTCGGCCCTCGAGGAGGGGCGTTTCGAGCTCTACCGCATGACCATTCAGCCGCTGCAGCCGGCGAGCCAGATCCAGGGTGCGCATTACGAGCTGTTGCTGCGCATGCGCGACGAGAACGGCCGGATGGTCTCGCCCGACAACTTCATTGCCGCGGCCGAGCGCTACGGCATCACGCCGAGCATCGATCGCTGGGTCATCGAGAACGCCTTTCGCTGGCTCGTGTCGGAGGCCGACGAACGCGAGCGGCTCGCGATGTGCTCGATCAACCTCTCCGGCCAGAGCTTCGGCGACGACAAGTTCCTGCCGTTCGTGATCGACCAGTTCAGCAAGAGCGGCATCGACGCCTCGAAAATCTGCTTCGAGATCACCGAGACCGCGGCGGTGGCGAGCTTCTCGCAGGCGAACCGTTTCATCCAGGCGCTGAAGGAGCTCGGCTGCAAGTTCGCGCTCGACGACTTCGGCACGGGGCTCTCCTCGTTCGGATATCTGAAGCATTTCCCGGTCGATTTCCTGAAGATCGACGGCAGCTTCGTGCGCGAGATCCTGCGCGACCCGATCGACCGCGAAATGGTGCGCTCGATCAACGAGATCGGGCATCTCACCGGCAAGCAGACGATCGCGGAGTTTGCCGAGAACGCCGAGATCATCCAGATGCTGACCGGCCTCGGCGTCGACTATGCGCAGGGCTATGGCATCGCCCAGCCGCAGCGCGTCCTGAAGGCCGTCAACGCCTGAGGAGCCTGCCGGCGCGCAGTCCGGTACGGAACATTTTCCGCCTTCGCGCTGTCTGTCTTCCCTGAAAGGAAGCTGCATGCGCCTGCTGCTGGTCGAGGATGATGTCGACGCCGCCGAGTACGTCCTGCGCGGGCTGCGCGAGGCAGGCTTCACGGTCGACCACGCCAGCGATGGGCGGGATGGCCTGTTCAAGGCCACGGAAGTGCCCTATGACCTCGTGATCGCCGATCGCATGCTGCCCTACCTCGACGGGTTGTCGCTGGTCTCGGTGCTGCGCCAGAACGGCAACCAGGTGCCGGTGCTGATCCTGAGCGCCCTGGGTTCGGTCGACGATCGGGTTGCGGGCCTGAAGGCAGGTGGCGATGACTACCTGACCAAGCCGTTCTCGTTCTCCGAGCTGCTGGCGCGAATCGAGGCGCGCTTGCGGCGCAGCCAGACGGTGCCCGACCGGTCACGGCTGCATGTTGCCGACCTCGAGATGGACCTGCTGTCCCGGCGCGTGGCACGCGGCGGGCGCGAAATCGATCTCACGGCCAAGGAGTTCCAGCTGCTGGAGGTGCTGCTGCGACGGGCGGGGCAGGTCGTCACGCGTACGATGCTGCTCGAGGCGGTGTGGGACTTCAATTTCGACCCGCACACGAACGTCGTCGACGTGCACGTCAGCCGGCTGCGTCGTGCAGTCGACCGGGACTTCGATCGTCCGCTGATCCACACCGTGCGCGGCGCGGGCTACATGTTGAACGCCAGCTGATCACACGATGGCGGCCTGGGCGGAGCGGCTGTTGCCGGTTTCCGCATCGCGCCTCGCGATGCTCTATGGTCTGCTGTTCGCGGCGGGCGTCGCGGCGCTGATCGCATCGGCTTATCTGCTCACCGTACGCGTGCTCGAGCGCGACGTGGACAACGTGATCGAAGCGGAGTTCGACGGGTTGCGCGACGAATTCGCGATCGACGGACTCGCGGCCCTCACGGCAACGCTGGAACGTCGCTCAGGCAGCTGGGGGCGCAACGGCGCCGTTTACCTGCTGGTCGACGCCGCGCACCAGCGACTCGCCGGCAACCTGACCGCATGGCCGTTTGCGGCCGATCCGACCGGGCAGCAGGTCGAGTTCGCGATCGTCGCGCACGAGGCGCGACGGGACACCACGCACCCGGTGCGTGCGCTGCTCAAGCCCATCGACGCGACCCACCAGTTGCTCGTTGGCACCGACGTGACCGAGCGCCAGCATTTTCTGCGCAGCCTGCGAACGGCGGCTGCCTGGAGTGTCGGTCTTGCCGCACTGCTCGCCGCTGCGCTCGCCTATGCGTACGAGCGGCGCATCACGGCGCGCGTCGGCGCGCTCGCGGCCACCTGCAGGCAGATCATGGAGGGCGATTTGTCCCGTCGGCTCGCGACCCATCGATCGAACGATGAGTTCGACCGGCTCGCGACGGCCGTGAACTCGATGCTCGGGCGCATCGAGCACCAGACGCACACGGTCAAGGCGACGTTCGACAGCGCGGCACACGACCTGCGCGCGCCGCTGCACCGCGCCCGCATGAAACTCGAGACGACACTCGTGGGCGAGCACCTGCCGCCAGAGGGGCGCCACGAGATCGAGTCGGCGGTCGGGGACATCGATCGCGTGCAGGAGACTCTGGCCACGTTGCTGCAGATCGCCCAGGCGGAATCCGGTGTCCTGGGCGCGCGCAACGAACGACTCGACCTCGGCGTGCTGGCGATGGAAGTCGTGACGCTCTATGAGCCGCTCGCGACCGAAAGCGGACTTGCGATCGAAACACGCTGCGAAGCGGCGCCCGTGTCCGGGACGAGGCAGCTGTTTGCGCAGCTCGTGTCAAACCTCATCGAGAACGCCATCAAGTACGTGCCGCGCGGAGGCCGTTTGTGCGTCGTGACGCGTATCGAGGGGCGCTTCGCCTGTCTCGAAGTGATCGACGACGGTCCCGGCATTGCCGATGAGTTCCGGGAGCGTGCCCTCACGCCGTTCGGGCGGCTTGATCGCGATGCCGCAGTGCCGGGATCAGGACTCGGTCTCGCGTTGGTGGCTGCGATCACGCGCCTTCACGGCGGGCAACTCGAGCTTTCCGGCGCCGTCGGCGGCGGTTTGAGGGTACGGTGCGTGTTACCCCTTGCGCCGCCCGCGGAGCAGGCCTGAAGGCACCGGAGGGCCGTGCGACGCGGGGGGTGCGCGCCGCACGGCCGTGCGGCTATTTCGCCATTTCACCGCTCTTGCACTTCTTCAGGAATTCCTCGTGCGCCTTGCCGGCGAGCTTCTGGTGCGCGGCCTCCCGCATGCACTCCTTCGCCGACTTGTGGGTCGCCGGTGCAGCCGCTGCCGGGGCCGAGGCCGTCGCGGCGGGCGCCGCAGTGGTTCCCGCAAAGGCCGTGCCGGCCGCCAGCAGTGTCAGCGCCATTCCGAGGGGAAGCAGTTTCATCGTCATACTCCGTTGCATTGGAGTAGACAGCGTACGACGGGGAGGCTGACGCGCCCGTTAAGGCTTCATGACGACGTCGTCATGCGCATCGACAGGTCGAGCGCGCGCAGGTGTTTGGTGATGGCACCGACCGAGATGTAATCCACGCCCGTTTCTGCAATGGCCCGGATCGTCTCGAGTGATACGCTGCCCGAGGCTTCGAGTTTCGCGGGCCGCCCGAGCGTGCGGTTGCGCGCGACTGCCGCGCGCAGGTCGGCGAGGGAGAACTCGTCGAGCATGATCACGTCAGGAGGCATCGTCAGCGTCTCCTCGAGCTCCCCCAGGTTCTCCACTTCCACCTCGACCGGTACCCCGGGAGAGAGTGTGCGTGCGGCCGTGATTGCCGCGCGGATCGAACCCGCCGCCGCGATGTGGTTTTCCTTGATGAGCACCATGTCATGGAGACCCAGCCGGTGGTTTTGCGCGCCGCCGCAGCGCACCGCGTACTTCTGCGCGAGGCGCAGGCCGGGCAGCGTCTTGCGCGTATCGAGGATCCGGCAGCCGGTCCCCTCGACCGCGTCGACGTAGCGACGCGCTGCGGTGGCCGTACCTGACAGCGTCTGCAGGAAATTGAGCGCCGTGCGCTCACCGGTGAGGATCGGGCGGGCACGACCCTCGACACGACACAGCTCGGCGCCCCGCATGATGCGTCCGCCATCCTCGGCCGACCAGCTGACCCGGATGCCCGGATCGAGTGCACGAAATACGGCATCGAACCAGGCGGTGCCGCACAGCACCGCGTCCTCGCGTGTGACCACGCGGGCCTCGACCCGCTCATCGGGTGGAACGAGCGCCGCGGTCACGTCGCCACCGCCCACGTCTTCACGCAGCGCGGCAGCGACCTGTGCGTCGATATCGATCAGAACGGCAAACCGTGGGTCGCGCCGGCCATGCACATCAGCATGGGAATCGAGAGGATGAAGTTCACGCGGGAGGCGTTGCCCGCCACCACGCGTGCGGCCGCCTTCTGCTCATCGGTGGCGACGACGATGCCGAGCACCTTCTTCTGGTTCGGCCAGATCAGTACCCAGACGTTGAACAGCATGATCGTGCCGAGCCAGGCGCCGGTGCCGATCACCATGTGGTAGTAGTTCACCGGGTCGCTCGTGAGACCGAGCGTAAAGGCGCCCGGAAAATGGGCGCCCAGGTACCAGGCCCCCGACAACCAGGTCACGAGCGCCGACCAGCGGAACCAGAAGAGCGCGCGCGGCGCCACATACTTCGAAATGCCGGCTCCACCCGGGCCGCTCTTGTCTGCCGCGGCGACGGCGAGCGCAGGCGTCTGCACCGCATTGAAGTAGTAGAGCAGGCCGATCCAGAAGACCCCTGCGACGATGTGGGTCCAGCGGGCGAGCCCGAGGCTGTGGAATGCCACGCGGTCGAAAACGACGCCGTCGATCACGAACGCGAGGATCACGGCCAGCACGATGCCGGTCACGAGGGCATAGCGGTGGTTGGACAGGATCTTCATCTTGCAGGCACTCCCGGATTATTGTTCTGACAGGACTTCGGCCCGAATCGGGTTTGAAGAATAGGCGCGGAATCCGCATAATTCAACGCTGCCTGAACCGCGTACATGTCCCCCGTCACACCAGCCGCCGGACCGGCTTCCCCCTGTATCAACCTCTGTGTGATGGGGGCGGACGGCTACTGCAGTGGCTGCCGGCGCACGCTCGCGGAAGTGGCGGGCTGGGCGCGCATGAGCGCGGACGAACAATGGGCCGTGATACGCGCGCTGCCTGCGCGAGAGGAATCGAATGAACGTCGTTGAGCGAATCAAGCAACATCTGGCCTCACCTGTCGTGCTCTTCATGAAAGGCACGCCGGATTTCCCGCAGTGCGGTTTCTCTGCGCAGGTCGCCGCGGCGTTGCGCGAAGTCGGCGCCAAATACGACTCGGTGAATATTTTCGAGGATCCTGAATTGCGCGATGAGTTGAAGCGCTATTCGAACTGGCCGACTTATCCGCAGCTCTACGTCAATGGCGAGCTGGTCGGAGGCTGCGACATCGTTCTCGAAATGTATCAGAGCGGAGAGCTGGCCAAGGTGCTGGCCACGGCAGCGGCGTCGGGACGCGCGGCGGGCTGAAGTGGGCGGCGCGCTGCGGGCTACGCGCTACGGGCTACGCGCTACGGGCTGATATGGCCTGACGTGTCAACTGGCACAACGTCACTTCCTCGCATTCTATTCACGATGTTGATCGGGCGCGACAAACAGGCGCAGGAGCAACGCGACGCGCAGGGCGGTCATGGCGACGATGGATCATGCTGATATTCGCGGATTGGTTACCGACACTTCATCTGTCCGTCGCGGGGCTGCCTGCGCTCTACGGTCGGGGATCATCGCAAGGGATGCCCACATAGCCCGTTCGAGGATTCCCCTCATCGGGCCCTGCGCATCGCGTTGCGCCTTCGCTGTTCGGTGTAGAGCTGCGGTTTTTGGCTGATGGTGTGGGTCACCTCCGAAGTGTTGGCTGCTATGAGGATCGCCAGCTGAGTTCAGGCGGCCACTTTCACCTGGTGCGCGATATCCCAGACAAAGCCGGCGAGCTCGCGCGCAATGGCGACACAGACCTTGTTCGGGTGCAGCTTGCGCGCACTCAGGCGCCGGTAGCGGTGGGCGAGTCGCAACTGTGCGCGCCAGGCGATATCGCGCACGGCTGTGGATTGCCCCTCTTGCCGACGCTGCAGCAGCCGGCTGAGGCGCGCGGGGAAGCGGTAGTTCCACGCGGCCTCGACCAACACCCGCCGCGCATGGCCGTTGCCGGTCTTGGTGATCTCGCCCTGGCGCCGAGT
>CAUJHX010000072.1 GCA_963204795.1 Pseudomonadota bacterium
TCGTGACCAGCCGATCAGACGCGGCAGGATCCAGGTACCTCCCGTTTCGGGCACGACGCCCCGGCGGGTGAAGGCCGCCGCGAGTTTCACATGGCTGGTGCAGAGGCGGATGTCGCAACCGAGGGCGAGGTCGAGCCCGAAACCGGCGGCCCCGCCATTCAGCGCTCCGATCACCGGCTTGTCGAGCTCATGCAGCACGACTGGCGGAAAATCGCGCAGGTCGAGCGCAGGCGCCAGCTCGAACCCGCCCTTGGCGACCCCTTCCTCGCTCGCGGCATCCTGCAGATCGAGGCCCGCACAGAACGCGCGGCCAGCCCCCGTGATGATGATCGCCCGCACCGCGTGATCACGCCCTGCCGTGATCAGTGCGTCGGAGAGCGCGAGCAGCATTGGCTGCGAGATCGTGTTCATGCGCTCGGGGCGGTTCAGTGTCACGGTCGCAATGGCGCCCGTACGTTCGTAAAGCACGTCACTCAAGTTGGAGCTCCCCGCAAAATTGACACTGGCCCGGTCATTTCGCGTGCAGCCGCGTCACGACTTCACGCATGCGGTCCGGGTCACGGCGCGCCTCATCGACCAGCACCAGCGTGATGGTCTGGTACAGCCCGCCAGCCTTGGCGCGGATCGCATCGGCGAGACCCTCGTAGGTGGAAATGATCGCCCATTCCTCGAGCATGTCGTCGGTGATGAGGGCGGGAAGTTCGGCCCACTTGCCGCTGACGGAGAGCTGGTGCAGCTTCGCGCCGGTGTCGTCCCAGCCGTGGTGTGCGAATACGCCGTGATAGGAGCGTGTCGAGCCGTAGAAAGAGATCTGGCGGCGCAGCTTCTCCTTTGCCTGCGCGACTTCCGCCTCATCGCGGCCGAGCGCCATGAAAGGCGCACCCACGAAATTGAAATCAGCGAGCGAGCGGCCGGATTTGGCGGCGCCCTCGGCGATGGCCGGCAGGATCACGTCGCGCGTATAGCGGAACGTGGCGATCGGGTGCAGACGCAGGCCGTCGCACACCTCGCCCGAGAGTCGTGCCATGTAAGGGTTCACGGCCGCGACGTAGAGCGGCACATGCGGATGCTCGATGGGGCCCGGATTGAAGAAGGGCGACATCAGCGTGAACCGGTAATGCTCGCCCTCGAACCAGGTGGGTTTGTCGGGATTCTGGAAGGTCTTGAAGATCGCCTGCAGGCACAGGAAATACTCGCGCATGCGTGGCCCCGGCGCGCTCGGCCAGGGTGTCGAGTAGCGCCGTTCGTTGTGGCCTTTCACCTGCGTGCCGAGCCCGAGGTTGAAGCGCCCGCCCGAGAAGTGCTGCAGATCCCAGGCCATCTGGGCAGTCACCATGGGGCTGCGGGGGAAAGACACCGCCACGTTCGTGCCCATGTGGAGGCGCTTCGTGCTCGCGGCCGCCGTCATGATCGGCAGGAAAGCATCGTGACCGGCCTCGGCCGTGGTGACGCCGTCGAAGCCTATTTTCTCGAGCAGCGCCGCGCGCTCGGCGATCTGTTCCAGTGTGATCCGGGCCTGTCCCTGTGCAGCGTATTGCTGGGTGTCGGGGCCGAACAGGGTCGCTTCGACGCGCATGGCCATTCTCAAGTTCCTTTACTAAAATTGGCGCCAGTGGAATCCCGCATCATAGACCAGTCGGCCGCGTAGCGAACGCTTGACCCCGATCAAGGACAGCGTGGCCGGAGATTGCCCAGAATAAGCACGTGGGCGCCCGATCCAAGGGCGCCATGTACCCAGTCGTTACGATACAAGTTGCGGAGGACTTCGTAGATGCGTTCCAGTTTCCGTTCCCGTGGCCATACGGTGCGCCGCACCATGGCTGCCGCTGCCGGGGTACTCGCCCTGGCGGGTGCGTCCGCGTTCGCACAGGACAACGCCCAGCAAGCCTCTGCCGGTGAGGCCTCCGCAGACGTCCTCCAGGAAGTCATCGTTACCGCGCAGAAGCGTGAAGAGTCGCTGCAGGAAACCCCCATCGCGATCACGGCCTTCTCTGCGCAGCAGCTCGAGACGCAGCGCGTGACGAACGTGATGGACCTGCTGAACAAGGCCCCCTCGGTCAATCTCGCGCCGTTCGCCGGAACGCGCGCGGCGCCGAACCTCTTCATTCGCGGCATGGGTAATCTCAACGCCCAGATCACCAAGGACATGGCCACCGGCATCTATATCGACGGTGTGCCCGTCGGTCGCGGCGTCGGTCTTGCCGTGGACATTGCCGACCTGGAGCGTGTGGAACTGTTGCGCGGTCCCCAGGGCACCCTGTGGGGTCGCAACACGACGGCCGGAGCCATCAACTTCATCACGAAGAAGCCCGATGACGACTTCTCCATCGGGGCGCAGTTGACCGCCGGCAGCTGGGATCTGCGCTCGGGCCGTGTGCGCATCAATGCGCCGATCACCGACCGGCTGTTCGCGCGCGTGGCCTACATGCGCACCGAGAACGAGGGCTGGGTCGAGAACCTCAACACGGCCCTGCCGAACCAGATCAACTTCAACGAAGACCGGAAGAAGGAGGCGGCGCGCGCGGCGCTGCGCTTCGAGGCGACCGAGAACCTCACTTTCGATTACGCCTTCGACAGTTCGAAGATGATCTTCGGCAACCACTTCTACCAGATCATCGCCGGTCCCTCCGCCGTTCCGGGCCGCCAGGAATCGGCCAA
>CAUJHX010000073.1 GCA_963204795.1 Pseudomonadota bacterium
GCTCGTCGCGCTCGTGATGCGCGCCCAGTCCTCGTCGGCGACCTTGCCGCTCCTGATGGCGTTCAGCGGCACGCCGCCGATCGACGACAGCATGCGGGTGATGACCTGCTCGGAGGGCATCTCCATCGAGAAGATCACGACGGAGGCCTTGATGTTCGGATTCACGGCCGCGTATTCGGCGATGTTCACCGCGAGCGTCGTCTTGCCCATCGAAGGGCGTCCCGCAACGATCATCAGGTCACCGCCGCGCAGTCCCCCCGTCTTCCTGTCGAAGTCGGTGAAGCCAGTCGGCAGGCCACGCAGGGCGTCGGGGTTGTTGTGCCACTCGTCGATCTGGTCGATCAGCGCCGGCAACAGCGAACGCACCGACAGCGCGCCCTCGTGCCCGCGCGCGCCCTGTTCGGCAATCTCGAAGACTGCCTGTTCAGCGCGATCGACGAGTTCGCGGGCACTCTCACCCTGCTGCTGGAAGACCGACGCCGCGATTTCATTGCCGGCCTTCGCGAGCCGGCGCAGCAGCGAGCGCTCGCGCACGATCGACGCATAGGCCCGGATGTTCGCGGCGGTCGGCGTGTCGCTCGCGAGCTGACCGATGTACGCGAGGCCGCCGGCATCCTCGAGGCGACCGCTGCGCTCGAGATGCTCGGATACCGTGATGACGTCGCAGGCCTTGCCCTCACCCGCCAGCAGCCCGATGCTTTCGAAGATCAGCCGGTGGTCGGGCCGGTAGAAATCCTCGGCCCGCAGCACATCGCCGACGCTGTCCCACGCGGCAGCATCGAGCATCAGGCCGCCGAGGACGGACTGCTCCGCCTCGACGGAATGGGGTGGGGTCCGCGGCTCGCCCGGCATCGCTCTATCTGGCAATGAACTCGGGCGAAAAGCCAGCGGAATTACTCCTCGGCGACGATCGAAATGGCGAGCGGCACATTCACGTCGGTGTGAAGGTGCAGGCTCACCTCGTGCTCACCCACGACGCGCAGCGGCCCATTCGGCAGGCGCACTTCACTGCGCGCCACCTTGTGACCGGCGCGGGTCGCCGCCTCGGCGATATCCGAAGTGCCGATCGAGCCGAAGAGCTTGCCTTCGGAGCCAGCCTTTGCGGTGATCGTGAGCTTGAATTCGGCGAGCGCCCTGGCGCGCAGCTCGGCATCGCCGAACTGCTCGCGCGCCACCTTCTCGAGTTCGGCGCGGCGTGCTTCGAATTTCGCGACGTTGGCAGGCGTCGCAAGCGTCGCCTTGCCCTGCGGCAGGAGGAAATTGCGGCCATAGCCGCTCTTCACCTTGACGCGATCGCCGATCGTGCCGAGGTTCGCCACTTTCTGCAGGAGAATGACATCCATGGCGGGCCTCAGTGCTGATCCGTGTACGGCAGCAACGCGAGAAAACGCGCGCGCTTGACGGCGACGGACAACTGTCGCTGGTAGAACGACTTCGTGCCGGTGATGCGGCTCGGGACGATCTTGCCGGTCTCGGTGATGTAGCCCTTGAGCATCGCGAGATCCTTGTAGTCGATCTGCTTGATGCCTTCGGCGGTGAAACGGCAGAACTTCTTGCGCCGGGAGAACCGGCTCTGACGGGGTGCTGGCATGTGGTTTTCTCTCCGGGCCGGGGTCAGACGTTGTCGCCGAGGGAATCGTCGTCCGCATCGTCACGGACGCGATCACGACGGGCGCCGCTCGCCTCTTCCTCTTCCGCCTTCGCCATCGGCGAGGGCTCGGTCACGGCTTCGTCCATCGCGACGACGAGATGCCGCAGCACCGCGTCGCTGAAACGGAACGCGCCGGTGAGTTCGGCCAGCACTTTCTGGTCGGTCTCGATGTTCATCAGCACGTAGTGCGCCTTGTGCACCTTGGCGATGGGGAATGTGAGCTGGCGACGGCCCCAGTCCTCGAGGCGATGCACCGTACCGCCACCGGCCGAGATCAGGCTCTTGTAGCGCTCGATCATGGCCGGAACCTGCTCACTCTGGTCCGGATGGACCAGAAAAACGATCTCGTAATGCCTCATGTTCTCTCCTTGTGGGGGTAGCCACCCGCCGAGGCGCGGCGGTGTGGCAAGGAAAAGGCGCGCAAAGATACTGGATTGGCAGGGGTGCTGCAACGCGCGCCGCGCCGCGCATTGCGCGGCAGGCTACGGGCGACGGGCAACGAGCTACGGGCGGCGGGCGGCGGGCGGCGCGCCAGAGCGCGGGACGGCCGCGCGGTGCGGGTCGAGGCGTTGGCGCGTGATTTCGTAGAGCAGCATGCCAGTCGCGACCGAAACGTTCAGGCTCTCCACCGCACCAATTTGAGGCAATTTGACGAGAAAATCGCAGTTTTTGCGCGTAAGTTCCCTTAAACCGCTGCCTTCTGCGCCCATCACCAGAACCAGCGGCCCGGTCAGATCGGTCGCCGAAGCCAGCTGCTCGGCCTCCCCGGCCGCCCCGACCACCCAGAGTCCGGCGTCCTTCAGCAATTTGAGCGTGCGGGAAAGGTTCGTGACCGTCACCACTGGGGTCGTTTCGGCTGCGCCAGCCGCGACCTTCCTGACGGTGGCATTGACCTGTGCGGCCCGGTCTTTCGGCACGACGACCGCGAGCACGCCACAGGCGTCCGCCGTACGCAGACACGCGCCCAGATTGTGCGGGTCCTGCACGCCATCGAGTGCGAGCACGAGCGGCGAGTGTGCCTCGCGCAGCGCCTCAAGGAGGTCATCCTCCGTCCACGGCCGCATGGGACGAACCTCGGCTACGGCACCCTGGTGGACGCCCTCGCCCGCGAGCTTCGACAAGGCCTGCGCATGAACCCGTTTCGTCGTCACGCCCGCAGCGCGCGCCAGCGCTTCGATCTCCGCGATCCGCCTGTCGTCGCGCCGATCGGCGAGCGTCAACTGCACGACCCTCGCCGGGTCGCGCGTGAGCACCGCTTTCACTGCGTGCAAGCCGTAGATGCGTTCGAGGTCACCCATGTGTCAGGCGAGCTCGAGGTCGATCAGGCCCTCGACCGGATTCGCGTTCGTCACGACGACACGGATACGCTCGCCGAGCCCAAGCCGGCGCTTCGTCTTCCTGCCGATCCAGGCATGCCCGCCCGCGTCCATTTCATAGACATCATCGGACAGTGCCGCAGTGTGCAGCAAACCGTCGGCGGCGACGTCGAGGATCTGCACGAAGCAGCCAAACTCGACCACTGCCGTGACGAGCCCCTCGAACGTCTGGCCGAGCCGCTCCCGCAGCCAGGAGCACTTGAGGAACAGATCGACGTAGCGATCGGCCTCGTCGGCGCGCTTCTCGAGCTGTGAGGTGGACTCACCGAGGCGCGAGAGCTCCTCCGCACCGTAGCGCACGCCGACGGGCGGGGGCACACCGAGCAGCGCCTTCAGGGTGCGGTGCACGACGAGGTCGGGATAGCGGCGAATCGGCGATGTGAAATGCGCATAAGATTTGAGCGCCAGCCCGAAATGCCCGATGTTCGCCGGCTGGTACTGCGCCTGCGGCATCGAGCGCACGACGAGGGATTCGACGAAGGGACGCGCGGGCGATGCGCCGAGGCGATGGGTGATCTGGCGGATGTCGCGCGGTGTAACGGTCTCGGGAATCTCGGCCGGGAAGCCGAGCGCCGCCAGTGTCGACAGCAACCGGTCGAGCTTTTCCTCCTCGGGCTTGCCGTGCACGCGATAGAGCGTGCCGACCCGCCGTTTCCCGAGTTCCTCCGCTACGGCGACGTTCGCGAGGATCATGCACTCCTC
>CAUJHX010000074.1 GCA_963204795.1 Pseudomonadota bacterium
CGGCGCGACCTTGTTCTTCACGACCTTGACGCGGGTCATGTTGCCGATGACCTCTTCGCCGGACTTCAGCGCGCCGATGCGGCGGATGTCGAGGCGGACCGAGGCGTAGAACTTGAGCGCGTTGCCGCCGGTGGTGGTTTCGGGGCTGCCGAACATCACGCCGATCTTCATGCGGATCTGGTTGATGAAGATGACGATGGTGTTCGAACGCTTGATGTTGCCGGTGAGCTTGCGCAGCGCCTGCGACATCAGGCGCGCATGCAGGCCCACCTGCAGCTCGCCCATCTCGCCTTCGATCTCGGCCTTCGGCGTGAGCGCCGCGACCGAGTCGATCACCACGACGTCGACCGCACCGGAGCGCACCAGCATGTCGGTGATCTCGAGCGCCTGCTCACCGGTGTCCGGCTGCGAGACGAGGAGGTCGTTGACATTGACGCCGAGCTTTTCGGCATAGCTCGGGTCGAGCGCGTGCTCGGCGTCGACGAAAGCCGCGGTGCCGCCCATCTTCTGCACCTCGGCGACGACCTGCAGGGTCAGCGTGGTCTTGCCCGAGGATTCAGGACCGTAGATCTCGACCACGCGGCCGCGAGGCAGGCCGCCGATGCCGAGCGCAATGTCGAGCCCGAGCGAACCGGTGGAGACGGCCTCGACGTCGAAAGTGGCCGACGCGTCGCCGAGGCGCATCACCGAACCTTTGCCGAACTGCTTTTCGATCTGGCCGAGCGCAGCAGCGAGCGCTTTCTTGCGGTTGTCTTCCATCGCTCGATTATTCCATAGATGCGCGCGCGATGGAGACGCAAATCTGCCGTGTTTATCGCTCATACAGGGGCCACTCGCCGACGATACTGTATGGCGCACCACGGCGACTCTCGACGAGCACGAAGCGATCGCAATGCCAGGTTACGGGCACCATCGACCAGGCAGCACGATCACCTGCGGGGGGCCGAACTTCGCGTGCCAGTGTCACATGTGGGCGGAACGATTTGATGTCAGAACAAATGTCGGCGCCGATCTCATGCCGGGACGGCACCGCAACCAGCACGCGGGGGCGCCCCCACCACTCGAGACGGTCGAGGCGTAAGGCGATCGGTTCATGCGTGACCGAATCGGCCCACGCGCGCTGCGCACGCTCTTCGTCGGGCGTCACCTCGCCCAGAAAACGCAGCGTCAAGTGCAGGTTGTCCCGCGGCACGGCTCGCCCGCCGAACGCCTCGCGCACGGGCCGGGACGCGGCCAGCAATGCATCGCGTTCAGCCTCGTCGGGCCAAAGAGCGAAAAAGAGACGCCGCGTCACGGGGCTCCGCGGTCGGGAATATCCAGGATCAGTTGCAGGGCATGTTGCACCGACGCACGGCGAACCGCCTCACGATCTCCCGGAAAGTGCCGGACGCTCGCCGTCGTATCGAGGCCCGTACCGTGTTGGACCGAGCGCGCGAACCACACCGTACCGACCGGCTTGCCGGGAACCCCGCCATCGGGGCCCGCGATGCCGCTCGTCGCGATCGCCACCTCCACTCCCGCGCGCCGCAGCGCCCCTTCGGCCATCGCGCGCACCACTGCCTCGCTGACGGCGCCGTGCGCTTCGAGCAGCGCGGCGCGCACGCCGAGGTCGCGCATCTTCGCCTCGTTCGAATACGTGACGTACCCGCTGTCGAACCACGCAGAGCTGCCCGGCACATCCGTGACCGCCTTCGCGATCCAGCCCGCCGTGCAGGACTCTGCCGTGACGAGCCGCCATCGCGCAGCGAGCAACCGCGAGCCGACCGCCTGCGCAAGGGCGGACAATGCGCAATCCGTCACCATGGCACGCAAGGCTAACCGATTTGCCGATGGTAAAGTTCGCGGATGACCGATGTGAAATTCGTCCTGCGGCTCACCTGCCCCAACCGGCCCGGCATCGTGGCCGCCATTTCGAACCTGCTCTTCCAGAACGGCTGCAACATCCTCGATGCGCAGCAGTTCGATGACACGCAATCGGACCTGTTCTTCTCGCGCGTGGTATTCAACCCGGTGGCAGCCTCCCCCGGCGTCGCGGTGATCCGCGAGCGCTTCGCGCCGGTCGCGCAGGGCTTCGCCATGGACTGGTCGATCGACGACCTTGGCTGCCGGTCACGCGTGCTCCTGCTCGCGTCGACCCACCACCACTGCCTCGCCGACCTGCTCTATCGCTGGCACGCCGGCGAACTCGCCATGGATGTGGTTGGCATCGTGTCAAACCACCCGCGCGAGACTTACTCACACCTGAACTTCGGTACCGTGCCGTTTCATCACCTTCCGGTCAGCAGCGACACCAAGCCGCAACAGGAAGCCCGGCTGCTTGCGCTGATCCGCGACACGCGCGCCGATCTCGTGGTGCTCGCACGCTACATGCAGATCCTGTCGGACGGGTTGACGCGCGAACTCGCCGGCCGCTGCATCAACATCCACCACAGCTTCCTGCCCGGTTTCAAGGGGGCCAAACCCTACCACCAGGCGCACGCGCGCGGCGTCAAGGTGATCGGCGCCACGGCGCACTACGTGACCGCGGATCTCGACGAAGGCCCGATCATCGAGCAGGACGTCGAGCGCGTGACCCATCGCGACGGCCCGGATGACCTCGCGCGCCGCGGCCGCGACATCGAGCGGCGCGTGCTCGCGCGCGCCGTGCGCGCGCACATCGACCATCGCATCATCGTGAATGGCCGCCGCACGATCGTGTTCCCCGAATGAGCGCGGCGCCGGCCGACTTCGCGGGCCACACGCCGATGATGCAGCAGTACCTGCGCATCAAGGCGCAGCACCCCGATGTGCTGCTCTTCTACCGCATGGGCGATTTCTACGAACTCTTCTACGACGACGCGCGCCGCGCCGCCGCGCTGCTCGACATCACGCTGACGGCACGCGGCGCATCGGCGGGCGCGCCGATCCCGATGGCCGGCGTGCCGTACCACAGTGTCGACGGCTATCTCGCGCGCCTCGTGAAGAAGGGCGAATCGGTCGCGATCTGCGAGCAGCTCGGCGATCCTGCGAAGTCGAAGGGCCCCGTGGAACGGCAGGTCGTTCGCGTCGTCACGCCGGGCACGATCACCGACGAGGCGTTGCTCGATGGTCGGCGCGACACGCTGCTCGC
>CAUJHX010000075.1 GCA_963204795.1 Pseudomonadota bacterium
GTGGCCTTGTGGGAGCGCTGGAAGGCCGGCGTCGCCGAGCGCCATGTCGCCCTGACCGACGACATGGCGATGCTGGCGCTGACCATGGACCTGGCCGAGGCCATGACCCTGCCCATGTCGGTGATCTGGTCGGCGATACGCAACTGGATCGACCAGGGGCTGGTGTAGGCCATGACCACGGGCGGCGCACCACGGCGCGAAGGCCCCGTTGCGCTGTCGGCGTTGTTCGACGAGGCGCTGCGGCACCTTGAGCCGAAGGAACCGGCGCAGGGCACGGCGCCGAGCCAGGACGGCTTTCTCTACAGCGGCAACCGCCATGAGAGCGTGCCGCGCCGATTGTTCCTCGACCGACGCCTGACGCCGCTGGAGCGCAACGCCTGGCAGGTGTTCCGCCTGCAGCTCAACGACGACGGCGTGACCGCCTTTCCCACCTACGACCAATTGCGCCCCTACCTGGCCTCGATGCCCTGCGCGGCGCAGGCATCGCACGAGACCGTGGCGCGCGCCCTGACGCTGCTGCGGCTGACGCGCTGGCTGAGCCTGGTGCGACGACGGCGCGACCCGAAGACCGGCCGTATCCAAGGCAACCTCTACGTGCTGCACGACGAACCGCTGTCGCCCTTCGAGGCGATGCAGCTCGATGCCGACTACCTCGGCCTGGTCAGCCAGGCGCTGACCCATGCCGCCAAGGCGGTGCAGATCGTGGGCATGAACACGCTCAAGGAGATTGCCGAAGACCCGCTGCTCAGCGGCCGCACGCTGCCGACCCGCCTGCAGGTGCTGGCGCAGCGCATGGCGCTGCATGGCTGGACGACGCCAGGTTATCCACAGGCGGGTGCGGACCACGAATCCGAAGAAGGCCAGGAAGCCCTTCTTCGGAATGCTGCGCGCCCGTCTTCGGAATCCGAAGCAGGGCCGAAACCCGCGCCGGACAGCTCTCTTCGGATTCCGAAGGAGGACCGTACAGTACGTAATGATCGTATAAATGAAGTACGTACAGTACCGCGCGCGAGGGCCTTGCAGAACCTGCGACTGCCCGAGCGTTTCCTGCGCTTGAAGGATGAGCAGCAGGCCGGCGCGCTGGTGGCCCTGCAGCAGGTGGACGAAGCGCAGCGCCAGGCGGTGCTCGACGAGTGGGCGGCGCGCTGTGGCGGCAGCACGGTGCGCAATCCCGCCGGCTACCTGTTTGGCATCATCCAGAAGGCGATCCGCGGGGAGTTCAAGGCCTGGGCTGGAGAAAGTGCATCGACGCCGCCAGCGCCCCCGTCACCTGCGCCCTCGTCACCGCCGGCATCCCGTGCGGCTGACCCCGAGGTCGCACGAGCCTACCTGGCTCAGCTCCGAGAAGCCTTGCGTGATCGCTGATGCTGACTATCCCCAGGGGATAGCTGGAACAGACATCTTTCCGCCGCGCTCGATTGTCGCCCGCCGAATGACAGGCGAAACTGTCGCCTGTGAATCAGACGAGGACAGCCACGCACGAGCCCGGCCGACGATGGACATGACAACTTCCCCCGCCACAAACGCACTGCAACCACTACAGCGAGACGTTCAGCGCTTGCTGGGCAGATGCCTGTTGCGCCTTCAACAATACGAGCGCCTCATGAAAGCCATCGTGGCCCACCACGAGATTTCAGGCCCGGCGCATTCGCTGGAGGCCATTCGCGCAGCGCGGATTGAAGATGCCGCGACCAAGACCCTGGGCACGTTGGTCGGACAACTGTTTGGTTCGTATGTCGTCACCGATGGAAATGGCGGCGAGGAACGCGACGACGCTCTTCCCGGCGACGTGATTTCCTTTCGCACGCGCGTGCAACTGAGCCTGTCTGCGCAGGACTACGCCAACACCCAGGCCGACCTCAAAGACCTGGTATCGCTGCGCAACACTCTGGTGCACCACTTCATCGATCAGCACGATCTATGGACCGTGGACGGGTGCCGCGTTGCACAGGACGAACTCGGTTCCGCCTACACGCGCATCGATCAACACTTCGAGCAGCTGCGCGGCTGGGCCGAGCAC
This sequence comes from Pseudomonadota bacterium, assembly GCA_963204795.1. Classification (GTDB taxonomy): domain Bacteria; phylum Pseudomonadota; class Gammaproteobacteria; order Steroidobacterales; family Steroidobacteraceae; genus CADEFQ01. Next base: position 2,021 of record CAUJHX010000075.1, read on the forward strand.
ATGGATCAGGCGCGGCGCCTGGCAGCGGAGTTCGTCCAGTCGGATGTGTTCCACGACCTGGTGGTCAATGGCATCGCGCCGGACGGCACGGTGGACTGGCCGGCCGCCGGCATCGTCCGCGCGCTGCGCGAGGCCGCCGCGCAGTTGGCCGTCGAGGGCTGGACACCCATCGCCGCCGCTGGCCGCTGGATCGCGGACCAGCATCCCGAGCAGCTTCCAGCCAAGTACGGCTGCAGCAGTTGGCGGCAGGTGGTGCACGAGTGCCGCCTGTTCGAGCTTCGCTACCGTGAGGTGGAGGGGCAACGGGCCGCCTGGTACAGACCTCGCGAAGCATAGCCCCGCAACGCGGTCTCACCTCCGCGCGAGCCGCGAACACATCCGCCGAGCTATCCCCAGGGGATAGCCGGCACACACAGCCTTCCGCGCGGAACAAACCGGGCGCGCATGGGCTGCGGTTTGTTGACTGACAGCCTTCCGGCCGATGCCGATGCTGGCGACTCGCCAATTCACCGCGAGTCGCTCCCATGGCCAACGAACGCACAGAACCCCTGCAACTGAATCTCGGATCGCTGCGCAGCGCGATGTCGCTGACACTGCACACGCACCACGCTTCGCGCATCTGGCACGGCCGCGCGCCGACCGAGGGGCGCCCAGGCATCATCGGTCTCAACGGCTTCATCGGCGCCATGAACAAGATGAAGCGCGGCGCCGAGCAGGACGACCCGTACTCGGACTGGTGGATGTTGCGGATCGAGGACAAGCTCGCCGACACCAAGACCCGTCTGCAGACCCTGCGCGA
>CAUJHX010000076.1 GCA_963204795.1 Pseudomonadota bacterium
CAGCGCCTGTACCTGGCTCTTCTCGTCGCAGCACAGCACCAGCGCGTGCTCGGGCGGAGACAGATACAGGCCGACGATGTCCTCGAGCTTCTCGACGAACTGCGGGTCGCGCGAGACCTTGAAGCTGCGCACGCGGTGCGGGTCGTGGCAACAGTCGCGAGAGGATCCCGATTGCACCGACCCCGGCGCTGGCATTACCGGGACGCAGTACGTAGGCAAACAGGTACTGCTGCGGCTCCTCGTTGAAAGTCAGGAATCCGGCCACCGGCAGATAGCACCAGCTGTCGCAGTGGCCATTGAAGAAGGTGAGCTGCTGAGCGCCGTGGGTCGGATCATCGGTGGGGTCGAGATCGATCGTGATCCGCTTGACCTTGCGCTTCAGGCGTCGGCGGTGCCGCTCGATCACGGTCTCGGCCAGTGCGATCCCCATCCGGTACAGATCCGCACGATCCAAGGCATTCTCGAAGCGCGAGAGCGTCGGCTGGGAGGCGAGATCCTCGCCACGGACCGGGTCGCGACCGCACAGCAGCTTTTGGATCGGGTCGGCCGCGAGTCGGCTCGCATCATTGCCATCCGGGTAGCCACAGGCGATCGCGTAGAGACGCTGACGCACCAGCGCCCCGATCGCATGGCGGATCTTGCCCGCCTGGCGCCGATCATCGATGCCGCCGATCAACTCCTCGGTCAGACCCAGGCGCCGATCGCAGGCTTGCAGCAGGAGCGCGCCGCCATCGGAACTGGCATGCGGTTGGTCGAACTTCGCGACCACCGGGCGGTCGCCCAAATCCGGAAACAGGACAGACTGTCGTGTGCTATCGTCTCTCACGCAAAAGCCTCTTGAGTGCCGGAAAGCCTTGTAGCAAAGCCTTTTTAGCACGATAGGGGCTTTTGTTTTTCAGTAATTCAAACGTGTTCGCGAATTATTCAGGCTAGCGGACACATTTCTTTTGCATTCGGATCTTTCAGGGGCGCAAGCGTAGGGGAACCGCCTGATTCTTGGCTATAAAGCGTTGGATGCACCTTCCGACTAGGGCGGCTCGGAAACACTGGAATGACATAGAGGCGATGTCACCGGTGATGGAGGGACCACGTGGGGCCGAGAGTCTTGCGGCCGACAACAAATTCTTGGGGGAAGTATGCGAAGTGTTTTGATAAGCGTAGCCTGCGCAACGGCGCTGGGATTCCCGGTAACGATGGTATCGGCGCAGGAGGTTACCGAACCAGCCAGGGCTTCTGCCGGCTTGGAAGAAGTTACCGTCACTGCGCAGCGGCGCGAACAGTCGCTGCAGGATGTACCGATTAGCATGTCCGCATTCACGGACACGACGATCGAGCGCTATGACATCAAGGACGCGCAAAGCTACCTGTCGATGACGCCCAACGTTTCGTACGCTGAAGAGGGTGAGCGGGGCGCGCGTTCGATCAAGATATCGGTACGCGGCATCGGCAATCTCGGCGGCCTGGATATCGGCTCCGATGCGGTGAGCGTGTTCTACGACGAGGTCAATCTCAACACGGTCTCGCAAGGCACCGCCAACCCGCAGATGCACGACATCGAGCGGGTCGAAGTGCTCCGTGGCCCACAGGGCACATACTTTGGCACCAATGCCAGCGGTGGCGCGCTGAGCATCATACCGAAGAAGCCGAATGGCTCGCAGTTCGCCAGCGTCGAGGCTGGGGTGGGCAATTACGGTGCTTGGACAGCCGGCGCGATCATCAATACGCCGGTACGCGACAACCTGTTCATGCGCACCGTGGCGTTCTATGAGGTGACCCCCGGCATCGTAAAGAACGTCAACCCGGTGGGTGGCGACAGCTCCGGACAGTACCGCGATTTCCGCTATTCGGTGCGCTACCTGCCCATCGATGGGCTAACGCTGGATGCGAGCCTAGCCTACACCAATATCAACGAAGGGGTTCCCGAGCTGGTGCCCACCGGCGTGCTGCCGCCCAACAGCATCCGCCTGACGCCAGCTGGCTTCGTTGCCATCGATGATGGCTTGGGCTTCTATCCGCATAACACCCGCTACGTCAATCAGTCGGTGCCGGGTAGTGGTGTGCGCCAGCATCCGTACTTCAATACCGAGGTGACGCTGTTCACCGGCGCCGCGACTTACGAGGCCGATCGTTTCACCGTCAAAGCCATCACGGGCTATGTGGATTCCTCCAGCCGCAAGCTCTACGATCAGGATCGCACGGCCGGCAAGTTCGCCACTGTCAACGACGATTTTGACACTGACGCTTGGAGCCAGGAAGTACGCATCATGTCGAGCGGCAAGAATCTGTTCGACTGGACGTTCGGCGGCATCTACTTGTCGTCGACCAATTCGGCACGCCGGCTGGTGCGGGCGGACGAGAACGGATTCTTCGCCTTTCTTCCCGGTACACCCATCAACCGGCGGCGTGGTGTGACTGACGTTGAGAGCCGGGCTGTCTTCGCCGACGTCACCTGGAATGCCACGAGTGCCCTGTCGGCTTCGGTCGGAGTGCGTTATGCCAAAGACGAGTATCGTCAGAAGCAGATCGACACCACCAACGCCAGGCCGCCGAACAACATCATCCTCGTGCCCAACGTATACGGCGGAGCATCCTCCGACGATCTCTCGCCACGCATCAATATGACCTGGAAGCCAGTTCCGGAGCTCACTGCCTATGCAACCGTCTCGAAAGGCTATCGCCCCGGCGGCGTGCGTCTGAACCCGAACGTACCGCCGGCACCCTACAAGAAGGAAGATCTGTGGAACTACGAACTGGGCATTAAGGGCACGCTATTTCAGCGACGCTTGCAGTACAGCGTAGCGGCCTTCTACATGGACTGGAAGAACGCTCAGTTCGAATCCGGCGTGTTTCTGCAGGATGAAACTGGCCAGGTGTTTTCCATCACCGGTACACAGAACACCGACGCGATCAGCCAGGGCATCGAATTGGATTTCGCCGCACGGCTTACCGATGAACTCACCTTCAGCGGCGGACTTGGCTATCTGGACGCGACGTTCAAGCATGCCAGCACGGCTCGTGCAGGTGGCGTGCCAGTGGACCTCACCGACCACGCATTGCCGCAGGCGCCGAAGTGGACAATGAACTTTACCGCCGACTACACGCGCCCATTAGCCCGCACCGCCTATGACTGGTTCGTGCAGGCCGAATGGCGCTATCGAACCGAGGCCGTCGCCAACCTGGATTCGTACTCTTTCCTGGCGAATCCTCCAGGCACTGATCCGTGGCCATACCTGCAGGACGGCTTCGAGGTGACCAACCTGCGTGCCGGTATCAATAGCGAACGGCTGTCATTCAGCGGGTTCGTGGAGAACTTGTTCGACAAAAACTACTACACTGGGACGCTCAATGGCCTGTATCTTGGTGGTACCACCGTGCGACCGCATCCGCGTCTGTACGGCCTCAAGGTTATTTACCGGTTCGATTGAGGAGATGAAGATGAAGTCATTCCGAAGCCGGATCTTACGGACTTTGGCTGCAACGACGTGCCTGAGCCTGTTGTGGCTTCCTGTTCTGGGTGAGACGCAGACGCTTACGGTCATCCATGCCGGCCGCGCGCTGCTGTTGCCGGGCGAACAGGCCCATAGTCAAGTGTCGATTATCGTGCGTGGCAATGTGATCGAGCGTGTAAGCGAGGGATTTGTCGATCCCGCCAGTCTCGGCAGCGGTGTGAAGACGATCGACTTACGCGGCCAGTTCGTTCTGCCCGGTCTGATCGATGCGCATGTCCATCTGGGCTCGCAACCGCGTGTGGCGCAGTCATATGAGAGCAGCCGGGTGATGAACAATCTGGTAACACCGGAGGAAAGGACGCTGCAGGTGCTCGCCAACGCTCGACAATTTCTGGATGCAGGCTATACCACGGTTCGCGACATGGGCGGGGTACCTGAAGCGGTTTTCGCTGTTCGTGACAGCATCAAACGTGGCAGCGTGATCGGGCCGCGTATCTATGCGGCAGGCTATCTCATCGGTCCAACGGGTGGTCATGGTGACGCTCCGGCACTGGCGAGCCTTCGCAAGGAGCCGCCACCTAGCGTATGCGATGGCGCCGACGGCTGTCGTCAGCACATCCGGCTGCAGATCCGCAACGGTTCCGACCTCATCAAAATTGCCATTACCGGCGGTGGCAGCGAGGAGTCCGGTAGTGATGAGTACGCACCATCGTTCACCGATGAAGAACTCCTCGCCATCGCGCAGACGGCGCACGGGCTCGGCCGAAAGGTCGGAGCGCACGCACACGGCGCGCGCGGCATCAACGCAGCATTGCAAGCTGGCATCGACTCCATCGAACACGGTGATGGACTGAACGATGAGTCGATCAAGCTGATGCTGAAGAACGGGGCGGTGTTGGTGCCGACGCTTTCCATGATGAATGATCTGCAGCGGCGTTTGGATGAAATGGCGAAGTTTGGCGAAACCCCCTTCAAGAAGCGCTACGAGGAAACCATCCGTACCATGCCGGAGCAGATCGGTCGGGCTTACCGTGCTGGCGTCAAGATCGTCGCTGGCTCCGACCGGCTGGTGGCGGAAAACCGTGAGCTGGATTGGTACGTCAAGATCGGCATGACACCTACGCAGGCTATCCGGGCTGCCACGGTCAATGCAGCCGAACTGCTCGGTATCGGTAAGCGCGCCGGCTCCCTCGAGGTGGGAAAATGGGCGGACATCATTGCCGTGGAAGGTGATCCGCTCAAGGACATCACGACGATCCGTGCTGTGGGATTCGTCATGAAGGGTGGCAAGGTCGTCGTGCCGGCGGCACCCAGCGACACAGATCACTGATCTCATGCCGCGCTCGGAGCAGCGCTTTTTCTATGGTTGGATCATCGTGCTGGTCAGCGTGCTGGGTGCGGCATTCAGCCCGGCCACGCTGATCAACATTCCCTTCGGTCTGTTTATCCGCGAGTTCGAGGTGGAGTTCGGCTGGCAGCGCACCCAGATCAGTGCCGCGTTGTCGATATTCCTGGTGGTGTTGGTGCTATTGCTGCCGTGGGCGGGAAAGCTGATCGATCGGGTCGGTATCCGCAAGGTGGCCGTGCCTTCGATCTTCTTTTATGGCACAGCGTTGGCCTCGCTTTACTGGTTGACGGATTCACTCTGGCACCTGTACATCGTCTATGCCCTAATCGCGGCGGTCGGTATCGGCGCCCAGAGCATCTCGTTCATCAAGGCGCTTTCGGCATGGTTCGATCGCCGGCGCGGGCTGGTCATCGGCATCTGCATGGCGGGTTTCGGTATCGGTTACGTGGTGATACCGCTGATCACCTACGAGTTGATCGACCATTACGGGTGGCGTCACGCCTACCTCGTGCTCGGTATCATTGCTCTGACGGTACCGTTGCCGGCTACCTACCTGCTGCTGCGCGACACGCCACAGGAGATGAGCTTGCGACCGGATGGCGCCGAGCCTCTGCCACCGCAAGCTGCGGCCGTCGCTGCTCAAGTGCCGATTGCCGGGCAGTCGCTAGCGGAGGCCTTGCGCACGCCACACCTATGGTTGCTGACGGTGAGCTTCGTGCTTATGTCGTTCGCGCTGAATGGTGTGCAGTCGCAGCTCGTGCCGTTGCTGACCGGGCGCGGTTACGCCGCCGGCAGCGCGGCTTTCATGCTTGCCGCGGTGGGTATGGGCTCGTTTCCCGGGCGCGTGCTCGTGGGCTATCTGGTGGATCGCATCTTTGCGCCGTACGTAGCGATCATCTTCTACGCCATGTCGGCCATTGCCTTATGGGTGCTCGTCGGCGGCGGGCCAGTCGAAGTAGTGTTCCTCTGTGCCGTCGTACTCGGTCTGAGCCTGGGAGCGGAGAACGACGTGCTCGGCTATCTCTGCGGCCGCTATTTCGGGCTGCGTTGTTTCGGGCAGATTTACGGCACATTGCTTACTTCGTATCTCATCGGTGCCGCGCTGGGGCCGCTGGTCATGGCATATGCCTACGACCGTTTCGGTAGCTATGATGCGGTGCTGCACGGTGCCGTTGGCGCGGTCCTGATTGCTTGCGTTATCCTGACTCGCTTGCCGCGCTTTCCGAAAATCGCCCAGGAAGCTTGAGATGTCGATGCATCCAGCATACTGGCCGTTGCGCTGCCCGCATCTCGTTCTGAGTTGCGAGGCAGAAGCATGAATCGATCGGCCCAAGCCATCTCTCTGGCGCTTACCGGCGCGTCGGGCGCACAGTATGGACTGCGCTTGCTGGAATGCTTGATTGCGGCCGACCGGCAGGTGTACCTGATGATCTCCAAAGCGGCGCGCGTAGTGATCGCGTCCGAAACTGACTGGAAGCTGCCGGGCAGACCGATCGACATCGCCCGAGAACTGAGTCAGCAACTGCATGCCAAGTCGGGCCAGTTGCGGGTGTTCGGTGACGAGGAATGGACGGCCCCGGTAGCGAGCGGATCGGCGACGGCGGACGCCATGGTAGTGTGTCCCTGCACCATGGCCACCTTGTCCAGCATCGCCCACGGAAGCAGCCGCAACCTGATCGAACGTGCGGCCGACGTCATGCTCAAGGAACAGCGTAAGTTAATCTTGGTGCCCCGCGAAACGCCGTTCTTCGCCGTCCACCTAGAGAACATGCTGACATTGGCGCGCCTAGGCGTAGTGATGCTGGCTGCGAATCCCGGCTTCTATCATCGGCCGACCCGAGCGGGGCAGCTGGTGGACTTTATCGTGGCGCGGGTGTTGGACCATCTGGGTGTCGAGCACGAGCTGGGGCCGCGCTGGGGCCAAGTGGAGGAGCACGGCTAATGCGCGGTCGACGGTGTACAGTGGCTGGCGTTTTCGATGCTGTGCCTGATATGCGCAGGGTGGCGATGGTGCGAGGACTCGGGCGTGCGTGACTTCATTCAGCGGATCCGGCATCGCGGACAGCTCGCCGTCGTCGAGCGGTCCGTGGACCCAAAGTTCGAATTAGCTGCCGTGACGAAGGCCGTGCAGAAAGCCGGGGAGAAGGCGGTGCTGTTCGAGCAAGTGGCTGGTTCGGACATGACGGTCGTCAGCAATCTTTACGGTAGCCACGCTCGCCTGTGTGAAATCATCGGAGGTACGAGGAACACATTCTGTCAGCGCTGGTGGTCGTTGATGGATTCGCCGCTGCCTTTTGCTAGTGCAAGTGTGAATGTTGCCTTTCCGCAAGATCGCATCAGTGGCCGGCTCAGCGACTTGCCGGCGATCACCTACCACGGCGAGGACGGTGGTTCATATATCACCTCGGCGATCTTCTTGGCCAGGGAGCCTGACACCGGCGTTCCGAACCTGTCGTTTCACCGCTCCATGTTCATCGACGACGGCGAGCTGCGTATCCGGCTGGGAACGCGCCACGATCTGACACGCTACCAGGCTAAGGCGGAGGCACGCAACGAACCGTTAGAAGCGGCGCTGCTGATCGGCACACCACCGGAGGTGTTTCTTGGCGCATGCGCCTCACCTCCCTACGATGTCAGCGAATTGGACATGGCGGCCAAGATCGCTGGTCAGCCGCTGCCGATGATGCCTTGCCGCAGTATCGCGCTGGACGTGCCGGCGGCTACGGAAATCGTCGTGGAAGGGCGCATTCTGCCCAATGTGCGTCGTCCCGAGGGACCCTTCGGGGAGTTCATGGGCTACTACGTACCGGTGAGCGACAACCACGTGTTCGAAGTACTCGACGTGCATTGGCGGCTCGAACCGCTCTATCACGCCCTGCTATGCGGTTCTCCCGAGGACTTGCGGCCGCTGGAAGCCGTTACGGCCGCGCGCATCTACAAACATGTCAGCAACCTGGTACCGGGTGTATTGGATGTCTCCTGCCGACCCAACGTCATGATCACCATCATTCGTCTGCGCAAGCAGTACGAAGGCCATGGCCGCCATGCGCTACTGTCCGCGGTCGGCGCGCATTTGGATTACAACAAGGTTTGCATCGTAGTGGACGAGGACGTGGACATCTACAACCTCGATGAGGTCATGTGGGCCTTCATGACCCGCGGCCGCGCCGATACGCGCGCTACTATCATCCCTGATGTGCCGGGATTTTATCGCGACTTACACAAGGATCATTGGGGACGCCTGCTGCTCGATGCCACCTCGCCTTGGGGGCGGGAAAGTGAATTTGTGCGCAAACGTGTGCCGGGCGAGGAATCCATCCGGCTGGAGGACTATTTGCGGGCTGGTACTTGAAGCATCTGCGTCACAGCTCCGCCCAGCAACGCAGCAGGTTGTGATAGACCCCGGTGAGCTGCACTACGCTGGGATGATCCGGCGCATCGTGGGGCTAGCCGATCTTCGCCGATTCGCTGCTTGCGGGTGACCGTTTTCGGGGTTGCGCGGGGGCGATCACGTTGATTTGTCAGGTACAGGGCGATGCGCGTTGGTCGAAAGGCGCTGTAGTGAAGACCTTCGAGTGGCGCGGTTCGTGCGCGTGCGGATAATGGCGAGTCGCGATGTTTCTGCGCGCGACCACCCGCAAGAAGGACGGCAAGGTTCACCGCTACTACAGCGTGGTGGAGAACCGGCGCGTGGCCGGCGGCCGTGTGGTACAGCGGCACGTGTTGTACCTGGGCGAGATCAACTCGAGCCAGGAGCGTGCGTGGCGGCGCTCGATCGAGGTGATCGAGGATGACGCCGAGGCGCCGCGCACGGTGTCGCTATTCCCGGAGGATCGTGTCGAGGGACTGCTACCCGACCGCTCGATCGTGACGCTGCGCCTGTCGGCGATGCGCTTGCGCCGGCCGCGGCAGTGGGGTGCATGCTGGCTGGCGCTGACGCTGTGGCAGCGACTTGATCTGGACGTGTTCTTCGCCGAGCGTCTGCCGTGTTCACGCAAGGGCACGCGCTGGGATCTGGCGGTGTTCGTGCTGGCGGCGTACCGGCTGATCAGCCCGGGCAGCGAGTGGCGGTTGCACCGCGAGTGGTACGGGCGGACGGCGCTTGCGGATCTGCTGGGAAGCGATGACGCGCTGGCCGATCCGCACGTGCTCTACGGCGCGCACGACCGGCTGCTCGCGCACAAGGCGGCGCTGTTCGATCATCTGACGCGCCGCTGGCGGGATCTGTTCAACGCGAGCTACGAGGTGCTGCTGTACGATCTGACCTCGACGTACTTCGAGTCCGACCCGCCGTTGGAGGACGCCGATCCGCGCCGCCACGGCTACAGCCGCGATCACCGGCCGGACTGCGTGCAGATCGTGATCGCACTGATCGTGACGCCGGAGGGATTGCCGGTAGCCTACGAGGTCCTGCCCGGCAACACGGCCGACTCGACGACGCTCAGGGGGTTCCTGCAACGCATCGAGCACCAGTACGGCAAAGCACAGCGCATCTGGTGCATGGATCGCGGGATCCCGACCGAAGCGGTGCTGGCAGAGATGCGCGCCTCGGATCCGCCGGTGCAGTACCTGGTCGGCACGCCCAAGGGGCGGCTGAGTCGGCTCGAGTCGGCGCTGGTCACCAAGCCGTGGCGTGCGGCCCGCGAGGGCGTGAAGGTCAAGCTCCTGCCCGAAGACGGCGAGCTGTACGTCTACGCCGAGAGCTGGGACCGGATCGCGAAGGAACGCTCGATGCGTCGGCGGCTGCTGAAGTGGCTGTGGCAGCGTCTGAGACAGCTGTGCGCGATGGACCTGACGCGCGATGCGCTGCTGATGAAGCTGGGGCAGGCGCAATCCAAAGCCCCGGCCGCGTGGCGGCTGGTCGACGTCGCGATCCACCCCACGGCGCCCACGTTCACGTACCGGCTGAACCGCGCGAAGCTCAAACAGGTGCGGCGTCGCGAGGGCCGCTACCTCTTGCGCACCAACCTCACCGAAACCGATCCGGTGAAGCTGTGGGAGTACTACCTGCAGCTGGTGCGGGTCGAAGAGGCGTTCCGCACGCTGAAGAGCGATCTGGCGATCCGCCCGATCTACCACCAGCTGCCCTCGCGCATCGAAGCGCACGTGTTCATATCGTTCCTTGCGTACTGCTTGTACGTCACGCTCGGGCGAACGTTGCACGCGCTCGCGCCCGGCTTGACGGCCCGCAGCGCGCTGGAGAAGTTCGCGGCGATGCAGATGGTCGACGTACATGTGCCGACTACCGATGGGCGCGAGCTGCGCCTGACGCGTTACACCGAGCCGGAACGCGAGCTGCAGCTGCTGCTCGAGCGGCTCGAACTGACGCTGCCACCGCAACCCAGACCGCGTATCACCGAGGCCGAGGCAGCGACTGCC
>CAUJHX010000077.1 GCA_963204795.1 Pseudomonadota bacterium
GCGGGCACGATCGACCTTCAGCTCGGCGCCGCGCATCAGCTCCCCGATCACGAGCCCGAGCGCCACGCGGCGGCGCGCCGGCTCCAGGAACTGCTCGCGGGGCGGCAGCTGGCTCACGTCCTTCGCGCCCATGCGCCGACCGATTTCGACCTGCATCTCCTGCACCGCCTCCTCGACCATGCCTTGGGGCACTTCGATCGGGTTCTCGCGGTGGAGCGCATCCATCACCTGCGCGCGCAGCTGGTTGCGCACCGCATCCGCCAGCTCGCGCTCCATGCTCTGGCGCACTTCGACCCGCAACTGCGCGATGCCGCCTTCCTTGACGCCGAACTCGCCGGCGAACGCATCGTCGAGCGGGGGCAGGCTCATTTCCTCGACGCCCTTCAGGGTGATCGTGAATTCGGCCGTCTTTCCGGCCACGTCCTTGCCGTGGTAGTCGTCGGGGAAATGCACTACGGCCGTACGCGTCTCGCCCGCCTTCGCGCCGGAGAGCGCCTGCTCGAATTCGGAGAGCACCTGGCCGCCACCCAGCACCACCGGTACATCGCGGCCCTCGCCGCCCTGAAACGCCGTGCCGTCGATGCGACCCTCGAAGTCGATCTGCACCCGGTCCGTGGTCTTCGCACCACGCTCGACGAGGTGATAGACGGGGCGCTGCTTGCGCAGCGATTCGAGCATTTCGTCCACGTCCGCATCGGTGACGGTGGCGGTCGGGCGCTGGAGGTCCAGCGTCTCGACAGGCGCGAGCCGGATGTCCGGCAGCACCTCGAAGGTCGCCACGTATCTGAGATCGGCGCCCGGATCGAGCGCGATCGGCTGAATCCTCGGCCCGGTGGCGGGCTTCAGGTTCTCCTGCGTCACCGCATCAGCGAAAGACGAGCGCAGCAGGTCATTCACGACGTCCGAGTGGACCTGCGTGCCGTACTGCTGGCGCACGACCCCCATCGGCGCCTTGCCGGGGCGAAAGCCGTTGAAACGCGCCGTGCGCGCGAGCTTCTGCAACCGCTGGTCGACTTCAGCGGCAACCTGCTCTGCCGGAACGGCGACTTCGAGCTTGCGCTCGAGGCCACCGGTAGCGGTCAATGAAACCTGCATCGTGATCCTGCCTGTCTGCTGGTGCGAAAGGAGAGACTCGAACTCTCACGGGTTGCCCCACTGGAACCTAAATCCAGCGCGTCTACCAGTTCCGCCACTTTCGCTCTGGCGTCGAGTCGGCCCTGCGCGAGGGGCGCGGATTATAGCGGATTGCCGCCGGGTTCCAGAATCCGGCATGCTTGGGGCACAAGAACAGGGAACATCATGGCCAAATCCGCAGGTATCGCGCTGGTTCTCGCCCTCACTTTCGCCTCGGGCTTCTTCGATGCACGCGGATTCCTCTACGCCTCACGGGCCTGGCCTGGTGGCCGGCTCGACCCGCCGCTCGCCCTCGCCTCGCTCGCGGCTTTCGTGCTCGGGGTCTCGCTTTATGTGCTGGCGGTGAGGTTCATGCAGGGCATCGGCATCGTGGGCGTCGCCCTGCAAAGCGCCATCTGGTTCGTGGTGACCGCAATCGGCATTGCGGTGATGGACGGTACCGTCTTGCAATGGACGCGGTTGCAGCAGGCGACGGCCATTGCCATCGCGGTTGCCCTCGCCTGGCTCATTGCAACGACGAGCGGCAGCGAGGCTCATTGAGCCGCACGCGCCGCACACACCCCCTCGAACTGCGCGCCTCCGTCTGGATGGCGGTCGGCGCCCGGGATTTCGGTGGCGAGCGCCAGATCGCACTGCTCGATGCGATCGACGCCTGCGGCTCCATCACGCGGGCCGCCAAAGCGATCGGCATGAGCTACAAGGCCGCCTGGGATGCGGTGGATGCCATGAACGGTCTCGCCGGCGAGCCGCTGGTCGAGCGCCTCGCGGGCGGGCGCGGCGGCGGCGGCACGCGGCTCACGCCGCGAGGGAAGCGACTCGTCGAGAATTTCCGGATCATCGAACAGGAACACCGGCGCTTCGTCGATGTGCTGAACCTGCAGGCCCGCGGAATCGCGGACGACTACGTTCTGGTGAGGACCATGGCCATGAAGACCAGTGCGCGCAACCAGTTCTTCGGCAAGGTCGGCGACATCCGGCGTGGCAGCGTGAACGACGAGGTGACCCTGCAGATCGCCGGCGGCCACGCCGTTGTTGCAATCGTGACGCACGAAAGCCGCGAGAGCCTCGGGCTGCAGCCCGGCATGGAGGCCTACGCGCTCGTCAAATCGTCGTCCGTCATCATCGCGGCCGGCGACGAAGGCGCGCGCTACTCGGCCCGCAACCGCCTTGCGGGGACCGTGTCGCGCATCACGCCCGGTGCCGTGAATTGCGAGGTCCGGATCGACCTGCCGGGGGGCGGCGCGGTTGCCGCGATCATCACCCACAAGAGCCGGGAGGCCCTGGGCCTCGCCGTCGGATCGGCGGCCACAGCCTTGTTCAAGGCGTCCAGCGTGATCATCGCGGTACCCGCGTAGCCCCTTCAGTCGAGGATCTTGCGCACCTCGATGT
>CAUJHX010000078.1 GCA_963204795.1 Pseudomonadota bacterium
GGCGCGCAGGCCGATCAGCTGGTCGTGTTCATACTGCACCGCTCCGACATGGCGGATTTCCTGCCGACCGCCACCGAAGTCGCCCGGCTCATCAACGAGCACACCGGCCTCGAGGTTGCCGAAGTGGTGCCGGTCAAGCGCATCCCGAAGACGACGAGCGGCAAGATACAACGTCACCTGCTCGAGGAGTCCTACGTCGAGGGCGAGTTCGCCGCGGAACTCGCCGAACTCGCGCGTCTGCGCAGCGAAAAGCGCACACCCGCCGCGGCGTCCGGCAGCGAAATCGAGGCGAGGATCAGGATGATCTGCGACACCGAACTCGGCCGCCCGATCGGCCTCAACGACAACCTGTTCGAAATTGGTGCGAGCTCGCTGAAACTGATCGCGATCCATGAAGCGATCGACCGCGAGTATCCGGGGATGATCGATCTGACCGAGCTGTTCGACTATCCGACGATCGCCGAGCTCGCGGTGTTCCTCGCCGGAAAACTGGGTCCTGCCTGATTCAGCCGGCGCCGTAGAGGGGCTTTTTCAGCTTCCAGCGCTTGTGCGACCACAGCCAGTCTGGCGGCGCCGCGCGGATCTGGGCCTCTGACAGGCGCGCGTAGCGCTCGGTGAACTCTCCGGTCTCGAGCCGTTCTGCCGCCCCGGAGAGTGGCGTGAACGTGACCTCGTAGTACCCGCGGGAAAGCCGGCGCATCGCGACGAAAAGCGCCGCATAGCCCGTGGTGCGCGCGATCTCCTCGGGGCCCATGTAGAAAGCGGTGTCGCGATTGAGGAAGCGGGTCCAGTGACGCTTCTCGCTGCTGCGCGGCTCCTGGTCCGCAACGACCGCAATCACGCGCACGATGCGCCGGCGCTTGATGATGTCGGACAGCAGCTCCTTCGCGGGCACGAGGTGCGCACCGAAGCGCGTGCGCAGGGTCAGCATCTCCCTGTTCGCCCACTGGTTCTTGAGCGGCTTGTAGGCGGCGTCCACCGGATAGCCCACCTGGCTCGCCATCGCGTGCATGAGCCACTCCCAGTTGCACTGGTGGGCTGCGACCACCAGCACGGGCCGCCCTTTCGCGAGTTGTTCCTGCAACAACCCGAGGTTCGTGAAACGCACGTAGCGCGCGATCTCGGCCGGTGTCAGCGCTCCTGACTTCAGGATTTCCATGAAGACCTGCGCGAATCCGAGGTGGTGGCGCCGGCAGATGGCGTTGCGGCTGGCGGCATCGAGATCCGGAAACGCGATCGCGAGACTCTTGTCGATCAGGGTGCGTCGATAGCGAAAGACGTAAAAGCCGAGCGCACCGAGTGTCCACGCGAGGGCGTAGAGAGCCGGCAGCGGGACGCGCGACAGCAGCGCGATCCACCAGGCGGGTCGTCCCGGCGACAGCGCGGTGGTGTGGGCTACATCGGCTTCGGTTCGCGACAAATCGGCATGCTCAGGCGACCTCGACACGGGTCACGGCGCGGCCGCGCAGGTACAACCACAGCGCCCAGACCGCCACCACGCCGTTGGCAATGCCGACGAGCGTGAACGGCGCCGAGGGACCGATCTGGTCATACATGCGGCCACCGACCCATGATATCGCGAGAATGCCGAGTCCACCGAAGAAGGCCTGCAGCCCGAAGACCGCGCCACGCGACTCCGGCCGCGTTTCCTGGCCGAGCAGGATCGTCGCGGCGAGGATCGTGCTCACCTGTCCCATGCCGAGCAGCATCAGCGCCGGAATCGCTGCAGGCCGCACGATGTCGTCCTGCATCCCGACCCAGCAATAGCCCGCAAGGGCAATGCTGAAGGCGAGTGTGAAATGCGCCATGCGGCTCATGCGATCGCCAAGCCAGCCGTAGATCGGCGCCCAGAGCATCGCGGTACCCTGCGTCACGCCGAGAATCATGCCGACGCGACCCGTAGCCTGCGCCGCGGTGAGCCCCTCGCCAATCGCGGACTGCGAGGCCCACAGGGCGAGGAACAGCGTAATGAGGCTGAGATCGGCCCGCGAGGTGAAGCCGCCGCCGTAGGCGAGCAGGACGCGCGGATTGCGTGCGGCGCGCAGGCCCTCAGCCGCGATCTGGCGCAGCGAGCGATGCCCGCTCGCCTTCGCCGGCAACCCGGGCTTCAGTCCCAGCATCACGATGGCCGCGAGGACAGCCACTGCCCCGACCGTGAAGAAGGCATAGCGACCGGACTGGAGTTCACTCACGCCCGAAGCTGCGTAGACCCGTGGCAACTGCGTGAGACCGACGAGAAAGACCACCGAACCGAGCGCATTCAGGAAGAACGCGATACCCGTCAGTTTGCCGCGCGATGATTCGAGCGGGTAATCGGCGAGCACGGTGGCGAGCATCGCACCGAGTCCCGCCACCGCACACCCGAAGACGAGACGGTACAGCGTAAGCTCGGGCATCGAGTGCGCGAGCGGGTAGAGGACATAGGCCGCGGCAATCAGCGCGAACCCGGCGACGTAGATGGGCCGGCGCCCGATCCGGTCGGACAGCGCGCCCCAGATGCCAACGAGCGCGAGGATCACGATCTCCTGCCAGGACTGCAGATTGCCGGTGGCGGCGCCCTGCTGCCCGGTCGGCAGCGCGAGGTTGACCTTCAGCACAAACGGCGTAAGCGCCGGCAGGTAGGCGAAGAGCCCGATGCTGACGAAGGCGGCAAAGAGGTAGCTGAGCGCATGGCGCGGCAGCACCCCAGGTGCGAGCTCGATGAAACCCAGTCGGCGCGGCTTTTCGGTCGTCACTCGTCCCCCTGCTCTCAGGCGCGGAGCATTCTCATGCCGTTCATCGTCACGAGCAATGTCGCGCCCACATCTGCCGCCACCGCCAACCACAGGGTGGCCCAGCCGGGGATCGTGAGCGCGAGGAAGGCGAGCTTGAGGCCGAGCGAAAGCGTGATGTTCTGCTTGACGAGGCGACGGCTGCGTCGCGCGATCGTGAGCGCGCGAGGCAGCTCGCGCAGGTCGTCCTGCATCAGGACGACATCGGCGGTCTCCATGGCCTGCGCGGTGCCGCCTGCTCCCATTGCGACGCCAACGTCGGCGCGCGCAAGCGCGGGGGCATCGTTGATGCCATCGCCGACCATCGCGACCGCGCCGTGCGTCGACTGCAGCCGCCCGATTTCCCGCAGCTTGTCGGCCGGCAGCAGGCCCGCATGCACCTCGTCGATGCCCGGCACCGCCCGCGCGATCCGCTGCGCGACACGCGCGTTGTCCCCCGTCAGCATGGCCATCTTCAAGTCGGTGCCCATGGCGCGCAGCGTTCCGAGCGCCGCCGCCGTGCCCGCGCGCGGCTCATCTTCGACCGCGATCATCCCGACGATCTCCTCGCCACGCGCAACCAGCATCGTGGTGCGCTCGGATTCACGCAACGCCCCGGCAAGGCGTTCAGGCAGCGGCAGCGCGATCTCGCCACCTGCGAACAGCGCCTCGCTGCCGATCGCGACACGCACGCCGCCGACTTCGCCGACGATGCCGCGGCCCGTGAGCGCGCGCACACCGCTCGCCGCCGGAAACTTCCGCGCGACGCCACGCTCCGCTGCAGCCGCACGAATGGCATGCGACACCGGGTGCTCGGACGCGGTCTCCACCGCGGCCGCCAGCGCGAGCACGTCGTCGCACGCGCCACAGGCCACGGCCGGCAAATCGGCATGCGCGCAGTCACGCCCCTCCACACGCGTGACGGCCGGCCGGCCCTTCGTGAGCGTACCGGTCTTGTCGAAGGCGACGACCCGCACGTCGGCGAGTGCATCGAGCCGCTCGCCGCCTTTCACCAGCACTCCGAGCTGCGCAAGGCGCGTGAGGCTGCTGACGACGGTGACCGGAATGCTGATCACGAGCGCGCACGGACAGGCGACGATCAGGAGCGCAAGCCCGCGATAGAGCCAGCCGTGACTGCCGCTCGAGCCATCGAGCAACGGCTGGCCGAAGGCGAGCACGGGCACCGCCACGAGCAGCGCGGCGAGCAACACCACGGCGGGCGTGTACCAGCGCGCAAAGCGGTCGATGAAGCGCTCGGCCGGCGAGCGCGCGGCCCGCGCCTCCTCGACGAGCCGCGCGATACGCGCGATGGTCGAATCACCCGCAGCGCGCGTTGCTTCGATCTCGATCGCGCCTTCGCCGTTCACTGTGCCCGCGAGCACGGCGTCGCCTTCGCGCCGCGTGACCGGCACGCTCTCGCCGGTGACCGCGGCCTCGTTGACGCTGGTCTCTCCGGCAAGCACGCGGCCATCGACTGGAACCCGCTCGCCGGGGCGTACGAGCACGCGCGCACCGATCGCGACTTCTGCGGCGGGCACCGTCTCGTGGTGATAGTGCGCGGCACCGTGGTCCGCTGCGTGCCCCTGCTCGTGCCCGTGCCCGTGCCCGTGCCCGTGCTCATGATCGTGACCGCAGGCGCCCTCGTGAGAGGGTGCCGCGTGGGGCCGCATTACCGTTGCCACTTCGGGCTGCAGGGCGAGCAGGCTGCGCAGGGAATCGCGCGCGCGATCGGCGCTGTAAGCCTCGAGCGCCTCGCCGAGCGTGTAGAGGAGAATCACGGTCACGGCCTCGCCGCCCGCATCGATCGCGAGCGCGCCGAGTGTCGCGATCGCCATCAGCAGATCGATCGTGATCCGGCGGCTGAAGATGAGCGCGCGCAGGCCCTTCACGAATACGGGCAAGCCGGTCAGCAGCACGCTGGCAAGGAAAACGAGCGGCGAGCTGCGGGCGAGAAAGCCCGAGGGTACCCACCACGTCGCGACCGCTGCCACAAGTACAGCGATCGCGACCATGGAGGCCGTTCTCAGCCGCGGCTGGCTCCAGAGGAACCGCAGGAAGCCCGTCAGTCCGCGCCGGTCGCCACCTGCCTCAAGTGCGGCCCCTGCGCCGGCCTCGTCCCGCTTCAGCTGGTAGCCGAGTCGCCCGAGACGCTGCTCGATCAGCGGCCGCGGCACCGCGCCAACGACCTGCATCGACTCGGTCGTGAAATCGACGCTGACGCTGCGCACTCCGGGAAGCGAGCGGATGCCGTCCTCGATCGTGAGCGCGCAACTGCCGCAATCCATGCCGGCAATCCTGTAGCGGGTGGCGGTCTCTTCCATGACGCCATCCTCCACCTTGAAGCAAGGTTCAAGGTCAAGGGGCGGCCTCGGGCACCAGGCGCGGTATCGCGCCTGATCTTTTCGCGCTCAGGGATACCTGCCATGTGACTTTCCATGCGAAAATTTCGCACGATACCCACGCGACCGAGATGACGTGCCTGCTGATCCAGGCCGGCAGGCTCGCCGCAATATCCGGACTACCGCCCCTGCCCGTGTTCGATAGCGGCGGTCACGCCGTGGAGGTCGCAGATCGCGATCTGGAATTCAGATGAGACAGCATGGGGAAAGAAAACGGGCGTCACCGTTCTCCGTCGGATCGAAGTGAACCGCACCGAGAAGTCCGGAGGCTCCGGTGGTTGAGTCAGGCCGCCATGGCCTGAGTTTCATTGAGTCGATGA
>CAUJHX010000079.1 GCA_963204795.1 Pseudomonadota bacterium
AGGAATTCGACGTAGGCCTGGACCCGCCGGTCGGTCGCAAGTGTGGCCGGATAAATCGCACACAGCGGGATCGAGGGCGGCAGGGCCCAACCTTCCAGCACACGCACGAGCTTGCCCGTGGCGAGTCCCTGCCGGCAGAGAAACTCCGGCAGCAGTCCGATGCCAAGACCTGCCGCTGTCGAGGCGTGCAGCACCGCCGGGTCATTGACGGCGAGCTTCGGATGCACGCTCACTTCCTCCCGCTGCGAGGCGCCACGGTGCAAGTGCACCCGATACTCGGGCCCCGCCGTGGCGGGCGTCAGCAGCGCGTGGCTGCGCAAGTCGGCTGGCTTCGCGGGCGTGCCCTGCGCCGACAAATAGGCTGGCGTGGCGCACAGCACCGCGGGCGGTGCCCCGAGTTCGCGGCACACGAAGCGGGCATCGTCGATCGTGCCCACATGAACGGCCACGTCCCATTGCGAGGCGTCGGCGAGATTGGCCGCTTGCAGCATCACATCGAGGGGAACATCGGGGAAGCGCTCGAGAAAGCGCGGCACGATCGGCGCGAGCAGCATGCGCCCGTACGTTGGATCGGCCATGACACGCAGTGGCCCGCCGCGCTCTGCGACGGTGATGGCCGCGGCGGCGCGCACTGCATCGGCCTCATCGACGATGCGGCGGCAGTGCGGATAGAGGAGGCGACCGACGGGCGTCAGGTGGATGCGTCGTGTCGTGCGCTCGAGCAAGCGCACGCCGAGCGCCGCCTCGAGTTCCGCGATCGATCGGCTTGCCGCCGCCTTCGGCACACGCAAGGCGCGCGCCGCTGCCGAGAATCCGTTGAGATCGACGATCTTCGCGAACAGCGCCATCTGCGCCGGCATCCAGATTGTGCTCATGGACGAACTCTCCCCCCCACGCGACCCGTGTTATTGTTTCATCTGTAGTATGCACGCACGCAAGCTGGGTACACAGGGGCTCGAAGTCTCCGCCGTTGGCCTCGGCACGATGGGCATGGCGGGCGTTGCCGGCATGGGCGACATGTACGGCCCGGTCGATGAGGCCGAGGCGATCAGGACGATCCATCGCGCGCTCGAGATCGGCGTGACTTTCTTTGATACCGCCGAAGTCTATGGCCCGTACGCGAACGAGCAACTTCTCGGGCGTGCGCTCAAGGGTCGACGCGATCGCGCCATCATCGCGACGAAATTCGGCTTCCGGATCGAGGATGGCAGGATTGCGGGTGTCGACGGTCGACCCGAGCACGTGTGCCGGGCGATCGACGGCTCTCTCGAACGACTCGGCGTCGACTGCATCGACCTGTGGTACCAGCACCGGATCGATCGCAGCGTGCCGATCGAAGATACGGTCGGCGCGATGGCCGAGCAGGTGCGCGCCGGCAAGGTACGCTACCTGGGACTTTCGGAAGTGGGCGCAGCGACCCTGAAACGCGCGCACGCGGTGCACCCGCTGAGCGCGTTGCAGAGCGAATATTCGCTGTGGGAGCGCAGCCTCGAGGGCGAGGTCATCAGCACCTGCCGCGCGCTCGGCATCGGCATCGTGGCATACAGCCCGCTCGGCCGCGGCTTTCTCACCGGGCTCGTGCCCGATCCCGAAACCCTGGGTCCGAACGACTATCGGCGCCTCGACCCACGCTTCCTGGACGGCAATTACGACCGCAATCTCGCGATCGTGCGCGACCTCACTCGCGTGGCCACGCGCCATGGCGCAACGCCTGCGCAAGTCGCGCTCGCCTGGCTGCTGCATCAAGGGCCCGATATCGTGCCCATACCGGGCACGAAGCGGCGCATCTATCTCGAGGCCAACGCCGCAGCCGCCGACCTTGCGCTCACTGCCGATGACATCGCCGCGCTCAGTGCGCTGCAACCAACTGCCGGACAGCGCTACACCGAGCAGGGCATGGCCTCTATCGACCGCTGAATATGACAAATCGGATCGGGCGCGCGCATGACAGAACGCGAGCGCGATCACGGCGCTTCCGTCGCGTTCCTGAGACGCTCCCCTTCGCGGCCGACGGCCGTGCCGAGTCGGGAATCCGGGGACCATCGCGAACATGTTCAAATTCGGGCGCGCCAGGCCCATCGAGAAGGTAAAGAACGAGCGGCCAGCCACTGCCGAGCGCGAGCGCGTCACGCCGGAGATTCTCGGCCGGGAACTGCGCGAGGCACTGCGGCAGGTGCGCGTGCATTCGGTGTCCATCCACAATGACGAGTGCGATGCGCTGTGGCTCAGTGAAGGCGTGCTCGGCCCCGACGAGCATTCCGCCGCGCTCGAGGCCATGGGCGCGTTCGGCCTGGAAATGCAGCGCCAGTACGCCGACTTCGATCTCGGTGACAGCCGCAGTGCCGTCTTCTTTCCCGCGCGCTCGCCCTACGGCGAAGTGCTCGGGCTCGCGATGGTCATCGCGGATACGAAGTCGATCGAGAACGGTGGCGGTGAACGGCTTGGAGGCACCGAAGTGCGCTCCATCCTGCAACGGCTGGCGGTGGTGTTGCGCCCGACTTCGATCACGCAGACGCAGCCGATCGCGCGGCCGGAGAACATGGCCACCGATCTCGTTGTCACGACTCTCGCGGGCCCTGTCGCGCAAGCCCCGGTCGCAGAGACCCGGCCCGCGACGGTGCCCGCCCCCCCTGCACCCGCCTCCCCGGAGGGAACGATGGCGGTGCTCGAGTTCTCGTTCGATACGCTGCTCGACCCCGACGCAGGGACGGCGCCGCGAGTCGCCACCCCGCCTTCTGCCCCACCGGTCGTCAACCCGGCACCCGATGCAACTCTCTACGTACCGCAGGCGACTGTCCGGGAAGTGGCGCTGCACGTGCAGCAGCTGCACAAACTGCGCTCGGGCGGCCGCACGCGCCGCTTCGAGGTCCTGCTGCGTGCCCGCAGTCACCCGGAAGCCGATGCGATGGGCGACACCGTTGCGCAGATGCTTGCGTCGCAGGGCACGACGAGCACGATGGACCGCTACATCACCGGCGAGCTGATCAGCTGGCTCGCGGCTCATTCGGAGGTGTGGGAGCGGGAGCCGGCCAGCTTTTCGGTCAACGTCGCGCTCACGACGCTGACGGACGACCAGTTCCTGCCCTTCGTCGCAAACAATCTCGCCGAATCGCGGGTGTCGCCCGAGATCGTCGGCTTCGAAGTGCCGGAACGCGCGTTCGTCGAGCACCACGCTTTCGCCGAACGCTTCGTCAAGCGCTGCGAACAACTCGGCTGCTTCATCGTGCTCGACGACTTCTCGCTGCATTCGGACGCACTGCCATTCCTGGCATCTCCAGCCGTGCGGCTCGTGAAGATCGATCCGAAGCTCACCGCGGCGGCGCTCAAGGAAAAGCTTCCGCAGGCTGTGGTGATCGCGATCTCCCAGGCCGCGAAGGTGCTCGGCGTACACTGTGTCGCGAAACGCGTCGACACCCAGGTGGGCCGCCAGTGGCTGTCGGCCATCGGCATCGACTTCGCCCAGGGCTTCCTCCTCGAGAAGCCCCAGCCTCTTGAAGACCTCGCGCAGCCGAGCGAACGGGCGGCTCTGAGCCCGTAGCCCGCCGCCCGTTGCCCGTCGCTCACCGCCCGTTGCCCATCGCCCGCTCCCGCGCGGCGAAGCGTGCCTTTGCTGCGACGTACGGATGCGGCGGAGGGCAGGAGTCGCCTAAAGTCACGACCATGAACGTCGAAGTGCCGGTCCTCGGCCGACTGCACATTCCACGCAATGCCCTGTTCTGGTCCCTGCATGCGGCGGGCTGGACCGCCTATGGATGCGCCCAGTACCTCGGCGCGCTGCTCTTCGACAAGGAACCGGGCTACCAGCAGGTGATCCTGAGCGCCGCCGTTTCAGGCTTCATCGTGACGATGCCACTGCGCTACATCTACCGCATCCTGTGGCGCACGCGACCGCGGACCATCCTGTTCGGCATTGCGCTCACCTCGTATTTCACGGCACTTGTCTGGCGGTTGTGCGTGAACTTCGCCTATGACCGCTTCATGCCGCAGATGGACTGGAAGATGGTGCACTGGTACGAGTACCTGAGCGGGGCACTCCAGGGCACCTACCTGATGCTCTGCTGGTCGGGGCTCTATTTCGGCGTCAAGTACTACGAATCGCTGCAGCGGCAGCGCGAAGCGACGCTGAGGTCAGCCGCGCTCGCGCAGGAAGCGCAGTTGCGCATGCTGCGCTACCAGCTGAACCCGCATTTTCTGTTCAATACCCTGAACGCGATCTCGACACTCATACTCGACAGCCAGAATCGTGTCGCGAACCAGGCCGTCACGCGCCTTGCCGAGTTCCTGCGCTATACGCTCGATCAGGACCCGATGAAGAAGGTCACGGTGCGGCAGGAGCTCGACGCCCTGAACATGTATCTCTCGACGGAACAGTTGCGCTTCGGCGAGCGCCTGCACATCGAGTTCGCGTTCGAGGAACGCGCGCTCGAAGCACTCGTGCCGAGTCTGTTGCTGCAGCCGCTCATCGAGAACGCGGTGAAGTACGCCGTAGCGCCGCGGGAAGGGGGCGGCACGATCCGCGTCGAGGGGCGAGTGCGTGGCGCCATGCTCGAGCTGGTCGTGGCCGACGACGGCCCGGGCGCCCGGACCAGCAACGCGCTCATCGAGGGCCGTGGCGTGGGCCTGCGCAACACCCGCGAGCGGCTGCACGTACTCTACGGAGATCAACATCGCTTTGCGGCGCTCAACGCGCACCCGGGCGTGCGTATCGAGATCGCCCTGCCCTTTGAAGAGGCCACCAGCTCATGACCACCTCCCAGCCTCCGATTCGCACCCTGATCGTCGACGACGAGGCGCTCTCGCGCCGTGGCCTCGAGATCCGCCTGCGTGCGGCCGGCGATTTCGCAGTCATCGGGCAGTGCGCCAACGGCCGCGAAGCGATCGACGCAGTGCGCAGCCAGCAACCCGATCTCGTGTTTCTCGACATCCAGATGCCGGGGCTCTCGGGCTTCGACGTACTCGCGCAGTTGCCGGCGGAATCGCTCCCGATGATCGTATTCGTCACCGCGTATGACAGTTACGCCATGCGCGCCTTCGAGGCGCGCGCTATAGACTACCTGCTGAAGCCAGTCGAGGACTCGCGTTTCGCAGCCGCAATCAGCCATATCCGTGAGCTGCGCGAGCAGCGCAGCGCCGCCTCGCAGCGCGACCGCCTGGTCGAGCTGCTCGCGGACGTCTCGGGCAGCGGCGAGATCGACGCCGAAAGCCTGCTTGCGAAGGGCGGCGCTGCCCTGCCGGGCGCGCGCCATTCAGTGCTGCCGATCCGGGAGGGGCGCGAGACGATCCGCCTCGACATGGCCGC
>CAUJHX010000080.1 GCA_963204795.1 Pseudomonadota bacterium
CAGGATGGCGTGCGCAGCGAACTCGATGCGCTGCGCGCCCGTCACGCGACGATCGCGGGGACCGTGCTCGATGCGAAGGGCGCGAAGTTGTGGCTCGCCGCCTTCGACCGCGATTGTCACGACCTCGAAGGCATCCTCAATACCGTGCGCCTCACCCGTTCGGCCGCCGGCGCCGTGCGCGACGCGGTGGTCGGCTACGGCGAGCTGTGGTCGACGCGGCTCTTCCGCGACTTTCTCGCCCATCGCGGCGTGCGCCGCGGTGCAATCGAATGGGTCGACGCGCGCAGGGTGCTGGTCGTTGAATGGGGCGCGCTCGGGCCTGCGGTGCAGTGGCCGGAATCGAAGGCGAAGCTGGCCCCCATCGCCGCAGGGGCGACGCCGCGCACGCTGATCATCACCGGTTTCATCGCATCCGGGCGCAACGGCGTGCAGACCACGCTGGGGCGCAACGGCAGCGATTTCTCTGCTTCCATCTTCGGCTCGCTGCTCGACGCCGCGGAGATCGTCATCTGGACGGATGTCGACGGCGTGCTCTCGGCTGATCCGCGACGCGTGCCCGATGCACGGGTGATCGACGCACTTTCCTACAGCGAGGCGATGGAACTGGCGTACTTCGGTGCGAAGGTGATCCATCCGCAGACCATGGCACCCGCGGTCGGACGTGGCATCCCGATCCGGATCCGCAACACGTTTGCACCCGACAAGGCTGGCACGCTGATCTGCGCGCAGCCGCACTCGGGCATGCCCGTCAAGGGCATCACGAGCATCGAACAGGTGGCGCTCCTCAATGTCGAGGGCGCGGGGATGATCGGCGTGCCCGGCACGGCGCATCGCCTGTTTGGCGCGCTGCGCGAGGCAGACATTTCGGTCATCGTGATTTCGCAGGGCAGTTCCGAGCACTCGATCTGCTGCGCGGTGCCGGGCGTGCAGGCTGACCGGGCCGTGCAAGCCGTGCGCGAGGCCTTCGCCCGCGAGCTCGCCGACGGGCAGATCCAGAGTGTCGATATCGATCGCGATCTCGCGATCCTGGCGGTCGTGGGCGACGGCATGGCGGGCATGCCCGGTGTCTCGGCCAAGGTGTTCAATGCGCTTGGCGCAAGCAGCGTCAACGTGCGCGCGATCGCGCAGGGAGCCTCCGAGCGCAACATCTCCGTGGTGGTAGATGGGAAGGATGCGACACGGGCGCTGCGCGCCGTGCACGCAGGCTTCTACCTCTCGCCACACACGCTCTCGATCGGCGTGATCGGGCCGGGCACCGTCGGGCGGGTCTTCCTCGATCAGGTGGCCGCGCAGGCCAACCGGTTGCGCGACCTGAAACTCGACCTGCGCGTGCGCGGGATTCTCGCCTCGCAGGTGATGACATTGTCCGACCAGGGTCTGCCCCTCGATCGGTGGCGCGACGCGGTGCAGACGGACCGGACTGCCGCGGACCTCGCACGTTTCGTCGAGCACGTGCGCGTCGACTACCTGCCGCACTCGGTGATCATCGATTGCACGGCGAGCGCCGAGGTGGCGGCCCGCTATCGTGAATGGCTCGCGGCGGGCATCCACGTCGTCACTCCGAACAAGAAGGCGAACAGCGGCGACCTCGCGTACTACCGTGAACTGCAGGCCACCCGCCGCGCCACCGGCTCGCACTATCTTTACGAGACGACGGTCGGTGCAGGCCTGCCGATCGTGCAGACCCTGCGCGACCTGCGAGACACGGGCGATGAGGTGCACTGCATCGAGGGCATTTTTTCGGGCACGCTCGCGTATCTCTTCAACGTGTACGACGGCACGGTGCCATTTTCCCAGATCGTCGCCGACGCGAAGCAACGCGGCTACACCGAGCCCGACCCGCGCGACGACCTCTCCGGCACCGACGTCGCGCGCAAGTTGATCATTCTCGGGCGCGAAATGGGACTCGGTCTTGAACTCGCCGACGTCAAGGTCGAGAGCCTCGTACCGGAAGGACTCGAACGCGGCACGATCGGCGAGTTCATGCAGCGCCTGCCTGCCTCGGATGCCGCGATGCAGGCGCGTTACGCTGCGGCGAAAGCGCGCGGCAAGGTGCTGCGCTATGTCGGTCGGCTCACCGCGCAAGGTGAGGCAACGGTCGGCGTGGTCGAAGTCGAGGCGAAGCACGCGTTCGCGAATATCGCACTCACCGACAACATCGTGCGCTTTGCCACCGCGCGTTACAGCGCCAACCCGCTGATCGTGCAGGGTCCGGGCGCGGGGCCGGAGGTCACTGCGGGCGGCGTCTTCGCCGATCTGCTGCGCCTTGCGGCCTATCTCGGGGCGCGACTGTGAGCCGGCAGCAGGCTACGGCATTTGCGCCCGCTTCGGTGGGCAATGTCGCGATCGGCTTCGACATTCTCGGCTTCAGCGTCGATGCGCTGGGCGATCGGGTCACGGTGCGGCGCACACCGGTGCCGGGCGTTACCATCAAGGCGATCACGGGTGTCGCCGGGGAGCTGCCGCTCGAGGCCGCGCGCAACACGGCCGGGCAGGCGCTGCTCGCGATGTACGAGGCACTCGCGCCAGGCTTTGGGCTCGAGATGACCATAGAGAAGGGCATTCCGCTCGGTTCAGGTCTCGGCGGCTCGGCGGCATCGGCCGTTGGCGCCGTGGTGGCCGCCAACGCCTTGCTCGACACTCCCCGATCGCTTCTCGAACTGTTGCAGTTTGCGATGCAGGGTGAAGCCGTCGCCAGCGGTTCGTTGCACGTCGACAATATCGCGCCGTCGCTCTACGGCGGGCTCGTGCTCACCGTGGGCATTGATCACCCGCGCGTCAAGCAGATTCCCGTGCCACCGGGCGTACAGGCTGTGATCGTCCATCCGCACATGTTCCTCGGCACACGGGAAGCGCGGGCGATCCTGAACAAGAGCGTCGCCCTGTCGGATTTCGTCTGGCAAACCGCGAATCTCGCAGGCTTCATCTCGGGCTGCTACACGAATGATCTCGATCTCGTGCGGGCCTCGTTCGAAGACGTCGTGATCGAGCCGCAGCGTCAGGCCCTGATCCCGGGGTTCGGCGCAGTGCGTGCGGCAGCCATGGAAGCGGGCGCGCTGGGCTGCTCGATCTCTGGCGCAGGCCCCACCATGTTCGCATGGAGCCGCGCGGCGAGTGCCGGCGCCGTCCGTGCCGCCATGGTCGCGGCATTTGAGGCTCGCGAGATCACGACCGACCACTGGGTCGTCGACATCGCAAACCGCGGCGCACGCATCGAAGCGGCCTGACACGCATGCAATACCGCAGTACGCGGGGTGGGAGCCCCGCTGTGACGTTCTCGGAGGCATTGCTCGCAGGTCTTGCGCCCGACGGTGGCCTCTACGTGCCGACGGAGTGGCCGCGGCTTGCTCCGGAGGATTTTGTATCCGGGGCGAGTCTCCCCGAAATCGCGCACACGCTCATCTCGCCATTTGCAGCGGGCGACGTGCTGGCCGCTGCGCTCGGTGACATCACTGCAGACGCGTGCAATTTCCCCGCTCCGCTCGTGCCGGTCGGGGAGGCGGGTTACTCGGTTCTCGAACTCTTTCACGGACCGACAGCCGCCTTCAAGGATTTCGGGGCGCGCTTTCTCGCGGCATCGCTCGCGCGATTGCGGCCTGCGGGAGTGAGACCCCTCGAAATCCTCGTCGCCACCTCGGGCGACACCGGCGGAGCCGTTGCGGCGGCCTTTCACCGCCGGCCAGGCATCCGCGTAGCCGTGCTCTTTCCGGAGGGCCTCGTCTCACCCGCGCAGGAGCAGCAACTGACCTGCTGGGGCGACAACGTGCGCGCGTTCGCCGTGCAGGGCAGCTTCGATGATTGCCAGCGACTCGTGAAGGCCGCCTTCGTGGATCCCGCGCTGCGCAGAGAGCTCGATCTGTCATCGGCGAACAGCATCAACCTGGGTCGGCTCCTGCCTCAAGCTGCCTACCACGCAGCGACGGCGCTCGCGGTCTGGCGCAGGGAAGGGCGTCCGGCGTCGTTCGTGATTCCAAGCGGTAACCTCGGCAACGCGCTCGCCTGCATCTGGGCACGCCACGTTGGCCTGCCGATCGGCGAGATCGTGCTGGCGCACAATGCAAACCGCACGGTGCCCGACTATCTGTCCGGCCAGCCGTGGCAACCGCGCCGCAGTATCGCTACGCTTGCTTCCGCCATGGATGTCGGCGACCCGAGCAACATGGAACGCCTGCAGGCGCTGTACCCGCAGTTCGCAACGCTGCAGGCGGCCGTCACGGGCGATGTGGTCGATGACGCCGCGATCCGCCGGCGCATCACTGCGGATCACGCTGCCTACGGCAGGATATGGTGCCCTCACACGGCAACAGCGGCCGAAGTCATGGCCCGCATGCCGGCCGCACGCAAGGCGGGAAGCGCCTGGGTGATCGTCGCAACCGCGCATCCGGCGAAGTTTCGCGAAATCGTCGAACCGTTGATCGGCTGCGCCGTGCCGATACCCGCTTCCCTTGCGCGACTCCACGAACGCCCGACATCGAAGGAACCACTCGCCCCGCAGCTCGATGCACTGCGCCGCGCGCTCCTTGCGACGGCCCACACGGCGGGGGCGCCGACATGAACCATCTGCCCGCCACACCCATTCTCGTCGGCCTCGTGCTGGGCGGTGTCGCCATCGGCCTCGTGGCATCGTGGGTCTGGCGCTGGTGGCGCCAGCGCCGCGCGCGTCGGCGGCTCGTGCTCGCGATCACCTCTACCGGATTCGAGCACCTTGAAGACGTGCTCGTGCCGGACGGCAACGGCAGCACCTACCACGTCGACTTCCTGGTGCTGACGGCACGCGGCATTCTGGTCGTCGACCTGCGTGACGTCGCGGGGAACATCTTTGGCGGAGACCAGATGACCGACTGGACCGTGATGGACGGATCGCTGCGCCACACCTTTGTAAATCCGCAGGGGGGCTTGTACGACCGGATTGCGGCGGTCAAGGCACTCAGTGGCGAGGTGCCAGTAGAGGGACGAATCGTCTTCACCGGCAGGGCACGCTTTCCGAAGGGGCTTCCCAGGTGGACGGTGCCGGTGGACACGCTTCGCGCAGACTTTCCGCCTGTGGATCGCGGTCTGTTCGAGTCGGTACTGACCCACTACCGCGCGGGCTGGACCGCGTTGCAGGCGGTCGCCGCACCCAGTCCCCTGGGCAAGCCGCGGCCCATCTGACGGCCGTCAGATCGCTGCCGGCAGGGAGAACAATTGCCGTGCAGCGCGGGTCGTGTGCGCTGCGAGCGCAGCGACCGTCTCACCGCGCGCGCGCGCGACTGCCCGCGCAACCTGCGGCAGATGCATCGGTTCGTTGCGTCGCGAAGCCGGCCTGGGCGACAGATCGCGCGGCAGCAGGTAGGGCGCATCCGTCTCGAGCATCAGCCGGCCGGGAGGAATCCGCGCGACGAGCGACACGAGGTGCCCACCGCGCCGCTCGTCGCAGATCCAGCCCGTGATGCCGATCGCGAGGTCGAGCTCGAGGTAACACTCCAGCTCGGCGCCCTGTGCCGTGAAACAGTGCGCCACGCCGCCCGCAAGCGACGCGCGGTACTCGCGCAGGATCGCGACAAAGTCATCGTGTGCATCGCGCTGATGCAGGAAGACCGGCTTGCCGATCCGGGCCGCGAGGCTGAGCTGGCGCTCGAAGGCCTGCCGCTGCGCGTTGCGCGGCGAAAAATCGCGGAAGTAGTCGAGGCCGCATTCGCCGACTGCCACGACCTCGGGTGCCAGCGCGAGATCCGCAAGCCGCGCCCCGGTGTCCTCGTCGAGGTCCCGCGCATGATGCGGATGAATGCCGGCGGTGGCAAAGAGATGACCGTTGCGGGCACGAGCGAGTTCAACAGCCTCTCTGCTGCCCGTGAGGCTTGCGCCCGTGACCAGCATTTGCACAACTCCCGCCGAGCGTGCGCGCGCGATAACCGCATCACGATCACTGTCGAAGCTGTCGTGGGTGAGGTTGACACCGATGTCGATCAACTGCGGGAGGGCTGTGATATCGTTGTTCAAGAGCGTCCCACATGATTCATCGCAGCCTTTCGGCCCTGGTTCTGCTGCTGTTCGCGGCCAATACCGTCATGGCGGCGCAATGGAGCGACGTCGAGGGCCGCATCCAGTTCGCCTGGTACACGGAAGACGCACGCGCGCTCGGCGGCGTACTCGCGTCGCTCGAGGGTGGTGCAAACGACGATCCCATGCAGGCCTACTATCTCGGACTCGGAGAGTATCGCCTGGCGCTTCTCGGGCTCGGACGCGATCAGAAGGCTGCAAGGGAGGCCGCGGAAAGCTGCATCGACCATCTCGAGTCCGTCAACGGAGCGCGCAGGGACTTCGCCGACGCACTGGCGCTGCAAGCCGCCTGCCAGGAACTCGTCGCGTCGCTCAAGGCGTGGAAGGTGCCGCTGCGCGCGCCGGGCAGCGTGTCGCAATTCGGGCGGGCGCTGCGGCTCGCGCCACGCAACCCGCGCGTGCTGTTGCTTGCGGCACTCGCCGACAGCAACGATGATCGCGCCTACGGAAAGCTGCGCAAGGCGGTCGCAGCTTTCGAGGAGGAGCGGCAGGGCGCCGCAGCGCTGCCTGCCTGGGGCGCGCCGGAAGCCTACCTGCATCTTGCCCGCCGCCAGCTGGATCGGGGCGATTCGACGGAGGCGCGCAGTACGCTCGAGCAGGCATTGCTGCTCGCACCGGATTTCGGCCAGGCCAGGCGACTCATGGCGGCCATCACGGGTGTTGCAGTGCCTTGAGTGCCCTGCAAAACGAGGCAACATCCGCAGGGTCCTGGTCCCATGACGTGACGAACCGTGCTTCACCGGAGCCGTTCGCGCCCCAGTCGTAGAATTCAAAGCCCTCGGCACGCAAGCGGGCCTTGCCACTCTCGCCGAGGCGAACAAAAACCTGATTCGACTCGACCGGGCCCAGAAGCGCCGTGCCGCATGCATCGCCGATCTGTTTCGCGACGGCATTGGCGTGCCCGGCGTTGCGGCGCCACACGTCGTCTGCGACATAGGCCAGCAACTGGGCCGATGCGTAGCGTGCCTTCGAGAGCAGATGGCCCGCGCGCTTGCGCCGCAGCTCGAAGTCGCGCACCAGCTCCGGACGAAAGAACACGACAGCCTCGGCGGCGAGCCCGCCATTCTTCGTGGCACCGAAGGAAAGCACATCCACGCCCGCCTGCCAGGTGATCTCGGCCGGGCTGCACCCGAGGGCCACGAGTGCGTTGGCGATGCGTGCACCATCCATGTGCACGTACAGGCGGCGCGCATGCGCAAGTCTGGTGAGCGCGGCTATCTCTGCGGGGCGATAGACCTGCCCGAGCTCCGTGGTCTGGGTAATGGTGACGGCCGCAGGCTGCACCGTGTGCACCGAGGGGGACATGGACTCGAGCGCCCGTTCGAGTGCAGGCGCATCGAGCTTGGCGCCCGCGCCTGTCAGCGATACGAGCCGCAAGCCACCACTGAAGAACTCGGGAGCGCCGCATTCGCCGCTCACGACGTGGGCCTCGCCGTGCGCGTAGACCGCCCCATACGGCGGCACAAGGGTGGCGAGCGCGAGCGCGTTCGCGGCCGTGCCGGTCGCGACCGGAAAGACGGCGACCGGCGCGTCGAAGAAGCGCCCGAATGCCTCCCCGAGCGCCTGTGTCCAGCAGTCGTCGCCATAGCTCGGTGTGGCGCGAGCATTGGCTTCATGGATCGCGCCGAGCAGCTCGGGGCACACGGTCGCGTTGTTGTCGCTGCAGAATCGCAAGGCTCCTCCCTCTCAGTCCGTGCGCCACTTGAATGACCACGCACCAAAAGCAAGGAAGACGAGCGTGGTGATGGCAAGATAAGCCAGATGCGACGCAATCGCGGCAAAGCCCGCGCCATCGATCATTACCGCACGGGCCGCGTCCAGGATGTGCGTCAGTGGAAAGAGCTGCGCCACGAAGCGGACCCAGTCGGGCGAACCTTCGAGCGAGAACCACACACCCGAGAGCAGCATCATGGGCCAGGTGAGTGTATTGAGGAGCCCACCGACGAGTTCGTCGCTCGTGAAGCGTGCGGCGATCGTCAGTCCGAGCGCGATCATGGACAGGGCGCCGAGAGTCGCGATCGCGAGCAGCAGCAG